>NZ_AJTQ01000236.1 GCF_000262345.1 Streptomyces xiaopingdaonensis
GGGCGGTGAAGTAGGCGCTGGTGGGGGCGCCCGAGGCGCGGTAGGCGGTGGCCGGGTCGCCGTCGGCGGCGGCGGAGAGCTGGGAGCCGGGGCGTGCCGGCGGGCCGCCGTGCGCGGAGAGCCTCTCCTGCGCGCGCGTTTTCCCGGCGGCGCCCGCCCACTCCTCGCCGAGGACGAGCGCATCGTCGAGGAACTCCTTCAGCACGCCCTTGCCGACGGTGGCCTCGCTGCCGACCGTCTCGCCGCGGAGTCCGCGCAGCTCCAACTGCGCCTGCCAGGCACGCTCGCCGTCCCCCGCCGCCTGCGCCCGCAGCATCCGCACGGCCGCCTCGCCCGCCTCGCCGTACCGCGCGAGCTGGCGCAGCCAGGGCGCGACCTCGTCGGCGAGCTCCTCGGGGACGTCGTCGGGGGCCGCGTGCATCGTGCCGAACTCCTGGCGCAGGCGGGCCCCCGCCTCCTCCAGGGCGTTCTGGTCGCCGTGGCGGTACGCGCGCTCCAGCTCGGCGACGAGCGGCGCGAGGTGCGCCGACTCGGGGGTGCCGAGCTCGGACGAGGCGTCGTTGCGCGCGAGGGAGCGCACCGCGGCACGGGTGCGCGCGTCGGCGCCCGGGCCCCCGGCAGCGGCGTCGATCGCGGCCCGCCAGGAGTCGTCCGCGCGGTAGGCGCGGGGGTTCCAGGCGAAGTCGGCGGCGGTGAAGAGGGGGATGCGGGAGGCGCGGGGCTGCTCTATCGCGTTGCTGAGCAGCGTGGCGGAACCGGAGGCGACGGCCGGGTCCCTGCCGGTGTAGGGGCCGAGGAAGAGGCGGTCCCTCGCCCAGTCGTTCACCGGGTAGTTGTCCGTCGTCACGACGGGGTGGCGGCCCAGCGCCGCGCGCGCGGCGGCGAGTTGGGGCCCGGTGATGGTGCGGGGGACGACGCCGACGCCGGTCCAGGCGATCTCGACGCTCCGGTCGAGCTTGTCGGCGAGCTCGGTGCGGTACGCCGTCGCGCCCTTCTGGTAGTACTCGGTCGGCATCACCGAGAGCGCCGGCGTCCGGGGGTGGTGCTTGCGGAGGTGCTCGGCCACGTCGTTGGCGAGCCCGGCCTGCGCCCGGGCCGCCGCTTCGGGGCCCGAGCCGTACTCGTCCGCGTCCTCGTCGCAGTGCCACTCGCTGTAGCTGACGTCCTCGAACCGGAGTTGGAAGGCTTCGAATCCGAGCGCGCGCATCGCGTCCAGCTTCTTCAGGAGCGCCTTGCGGTCGTCTTCGGAGGAGAAGCAGAGGCCCTGTCCGGGCGAGACCGCCCAGCCGAGGACGACGTGGTTGCGCCGGGCCCGGTCGGCGAGCCCTCGGAACCGGGCGCGCTGGGCCTGCGGGTAAGGGTCGCGCCACTGGGCGGCCTTGCGGTACGGGTCGTCGCCCGAGGCGTAGAGGAAGCGGTTCTGTTTGGTGCGGCCGAGGAAGTCGACGTGGTCGAGGCGCTCCTCGTGGGTCCACGGGCTGCCGTAGAACGCCTCGGCGGAGCCGCGGACCGCGGTCGTCGGCCAGTCCCGGGCGACGGCGCAGGGGAAGCCGCGCGCGTCGTCGGGGCCGCTGGTGAGGAGCTGCCGGAGGGTCTGCGCACCGTGGAAGAGGCCGTCGGCTCCCGCACCGTCGAGCGCGACGGTCGGACGTTCCCCGACTTCGCCGACGCCGAGGCGGTACCCGCCCGCGGGGAGGCCGCCGGTGCCCGGCGCGCGCAGGGACGCGAGCGCCTCGCGTGCGGAGCCGGCGCCGAGCCGTACCACGGTGCCGCGGGCCGGCAGCGCGTCGTCCGGTGCCAGTTCGACGAGCGTCTCGGCGCCGGCCTCGCGGAGCACCTTGCGCACCGCGTCGACGGCGTGGGGGTCGGCGTCCTCGTCGGCGACGAGGAGCGCGCTGCCGCCGACGGGCACGAAGCCGTCCTGCGCGCGGATGCTCCGGGGCCTGGGGAAGACGTCGGGGAGGTCGTCCCGTGCCGTCGGCTTCTCCTCGCCGCCGGTCGGGGGCGACTTCGGCTGTGCGGAGGGTGCCGCGTGCGCGGTCTGGCTGAGGAGGCACCCGAGGAAGGCGGCGGTGAGCGCGGCGGCCGCCATCTGCCGCCCGCCGCGATGGGGCGCGGCAGCGCGGCTGCGCGCGGTGCGTACGCGAGGGCGCCGGTGGCGCCCGGTGGGGGCGCGCTCGGGCGCCTCGGCCTCCGTCGCTGTGCTCACCGCGTCCTCCCCCTCTTTCCGCACCGCCTGCGCGCGGCCCCCACCGGAGGGGCAGTGAGCCCGCCACCGGGCGCGAGCCGGGTGTCAACGCGGGTGGCCGTACTGCCCGTTGTGCGGCGGACCGGAGATGCTCGGCACCGCCGGACGCCCTGTTCACCTGCAGGATGTCACGTCGAGTACCCGGTCGTGCACACAGGGTCGACGAACCCCGAGCGTGCGGCAAATTGTGAGGAAGCAAGCCCTCGTGGGACTCCGTTGTCCGCCGGCCTCCCGCACTTCACCGGCAAATCGCCGGTGAACCGTGCGTGACCTGGACCACGTTCCGCCGCCGATCACGTCTGCTCTCGACGCGACTGGGTAAGGCACCCTCTGACCATCCGAACGCGAGATCCGACGCTCCCGACGGAGCCGTCGCAACGAACGGAGGCCCCACGTGGCCGCGTCCGCCGAACTCCTCGTCTCCACCGCCCCGCTCCCGCAGCAGCGTGCGCTCTCCAAACCGGTGCACGAGCCGGTAGACCTCTCCGCCGTCGCCGACCTCGACGCGGGACTGGACGGCTCGTGCACATGCGACTGCCTCGACGCCCCCCTCACCAGCGAACCGCCGCTCGCCGACGCCACCCCGCTGACCAGCGAACCGCCGCTCGCCGAGCCGCCGCTCACCAGCGAGCCGACCGGCGCGGCCTTCGCCACGGAGCCCGCCGACATCTGACGCCCCGCCGCGACGACTCGGCCCGCGCCCCACACGACCGCCCGCCCCTCCGATGCCGTGGCGGCCCGCGTGGCGCGCAACCGCCCGGGTGCTGGGGTGGCCCGCCGCTGCCCGCGAGCGCGGCCGGCTCCCCGGGGCGGGCCGGCAACGCCGGCTCTGTGCTTGCCGGTTCGGGTCGACTCGGGGCGTGCCGTGCGAGTACGGGCCGCCGGGCGGCGCCGACCCCGTCGCGCAGCGCCGGAGGGCGTCGGTTAGATTGGCTCCCGTGAGCAACAAGGTCAAGAAGAACGCCCTGCGCGCCGGTACCGTCACCGCGGGCACAGCGCTGATGATGCTGCTGTCGTCCCCCGCGTTCGCGCTCACCCGCGACGACGGAGACGACCCCGGCAGCGGCCTCAGCGTGGCCCAGACCCTCGGTCTCTACGTCGGCCTGCCCGTCCTCCTCTTCCTCGTGATCTCCGGGCTCGTCGTCGCCGCTGAGAAGACGGGCAAGAAGGACAACTGACCCCGCGCGCGCCGGCGCCGTCGAGAACGGTGCCGTCGCGGTAGTGCGACAGCCTTGTCACAGCCGCGGCAAGGCAGTTCGGCCGTGCTGCTGCGGGGAATCGCGGGTGCATGACGCCTCACGCCCCGCTCACGCCGCGCCTGCCCGGGCAACTGCCG
Organism: Streptomyces xiaopingdaonensis; assembly: GCF_000262345.1. Lineage (GTDB taxonomy): Bacteria > Actinomycetota > Actinomycetes > Streptomycetales > Streptomycetaceae > Streptomyces > Streptomyces xiaopingdaonensis. The sequence continues at coordinate 3,585 of NZ_AJTQ01000236.1, forward strand.
CCGATGCGCCGGGTGATGACCACCGAGGACCTCCGCGTCCACGGCGTCACCCCTGCCGAGGCCGAAGCGCGCTGCCGCCCCGGCGGCGGCTGGCGCACCTTGCTCCCCGGCGTCCATCTGCTCCACAGCGGGGAGCCCACCAGCGAGGACCGGCTCCGCGCCGCCCTCCTCTACGCCGCGGGACCCGCCCGCGAACACGCCGCCGCGCCGAGGCCGATGATCACCGGCCTCGCCGCGCTCGCCGTGTACGGCTTCTCCTCCGTGCCCACCCTCCGCGCCCTCGACTCCGTCGACGTCCTCGTCGACGGAGCCCCCGCCGTCCGCTCGACGTCGGGCGCGCGGGTCGTCCGCTGCCCGCAGCCCCCGGAGCCCGTGCTCCTCGCCGGGCTTCCGCTCGCGCCCGTCGCCAGGGCGGTCGCGGACGCCGTCGGGCAGCTCGCCGACCGGGTCGCGGTGCGGCGGCTCCTCGTCGAGGCGGTGCGGGGCGCGCACTGCGACGAGCGGGAGCTGATGCGGGAGTTGGCGGCCGTGCGGGCACTGGCGTTGCCGCGGGTGGCGGAGGCGGTCGGCGCGTTCCTCGCGGAGGCGCGTGCGCTCGCCGAAGGGAGGCTCTACGCCCTCGTCCGCGAGGAGGACCTGCCCGACCCGTGCTGGAACGTCGAACTCCGGCTGCCCGGTGGCGCGTTGCTCGGCGGTGTCGACGCGTACTGGCCGGACCGCGCCGTTGCCGTCGAGATCGAGTCCGGGGTGCCGCGCGGAGTCGCGGGGCCCGTGGTCCGCGTCGAACCGTTGGGCAGGCGGGAGCTGCTGGAGCGGCTCGGCGTGGTGCTGCTCCGCGTGACGCCGAAGGAGCTGCGCGAGCAAGGGGAGGACCAAGTCGCCGCGGTACGTGCGGCGCTGGCGTCGGCGCTGGAGCGGGAGCCGGCCGTGCGGCTCACGGTGATGCCGCGCTAGGTACGCGGGGCGTCGGACGCGGGCCGGGCGGCCGGTTCCCCGGCGGTGAGTGCCGTGCTGCGACGGCCCTTGCGGTGTGCGGCCATCCTCCCGTGAGGAACAGCCATGCCCGAGCAGGATCGTCTTTCCGCCCGCACCCCCGAGTTCGCGCGTATCGCCGAGCGCATCCAGCACGTGACCGCACTCACCTCACGGCTCGACGTCCTGCCGTTCGACGACACCGCCGGGCGTGCGGCGCTGCTGTCGGAGATCGTCGGCGAGCCGGTTCCGGACCCGGTCACCGGCTACCCGCCCTTCTACACGGACCACGGGCTGGGCATCGAGTTCGGTGAGTACGAAGCGGACGCCTGGCTCGGTGCCGGGGTCACGGTCGGGCGTGGCGCCGTGGTCGGCGCCGGTGCCGTCGTCACGAGGGACGTTCCTCCGCACACCCTGGTGAGCGCGCCGGCCGCCTTCGAGCGGAAACGGTGGGACGGTCGACCCCCGGGCGGGAATCGGGTGCGTGGCCGGCTGCGCCTGTCAGGTGAGCGTGCCGAAGTGCCGTTGTGAAAGGCATGGACCACACCGAGAAGCACACTCCCGGACTCGCGGACGTCGCGGTGGTGCGCCCGGGGCAGGACACGTACGACGAGCGCCGGGCCGGTTTCCAGCTCGCGCGCCCGCACCGGCCCGAGTTGATCGCGCTGCCCGCAGACGCCCGGCAGGTCGCCGCCGTGGCGGAGTACGCGCGCCGTACCGGACTGCCGCTCGCCGTGCAGCGGACAGGGCACGGCCGCACCGCGCCGACGGAGGGCGGCGTCCTCCTCGACACCGGCCGCCTCCGCGACGTCCGCGTCGACCCCGGCACCCGCACCGCCTGGGTCGCGGCCGGCGCGACCTGGCAGGACGTCCTCGACGCCGCCGCGCCGCACGGGCTGGCGCCGCCCAGCGGTTCGGCGCCGAGCGTCGGGGCCGTCGGGTACACGCTCGCCGGCGGGCTCGGGCTCCTTGCCCGGCAGTACGGTTACGCCGCCGACCTGGTGCGCCGCATGGACGTCGTGACGCCGCCGGGCGAGCGCGTGCGTGCCACGCCCGAGCACCGGGCCGAGCTCTTCTGGGCGCTCCGGGGCGGCGGCGGCCTCGGCACCGTCACGGGGATGGAGATCGAACTGCTGCCGGTGGCACGGGTCTGGGGCGGCAGACTCGTCTACGGCGAGCGCGACCTACCCGGCGTGCTCGCCGCCTACCCCGAGTGGACGGACGGGCTGCCGGAGGGGTTCGGCTCCTCGCTGGCGATCGCCGTCCAGCCCGACCTCCCCGCGGTACCCGAGGAGTTGCGCGGGCGGTACACCGTGCAGCTCGGCGTCGTCTGGAACGGCTCGGCAGCAGCGGGGGAGCGGCTCCTCGCGCCGCTCCGCGAGGACGCCGAGCCGCTCGCCGACACGTCGGGC
>NZ_AJTQ01000237.1 GCF_000262345.1 Streptomyces xiaopingdaonensis
CTCCCGTACGCGCAGGCGCACACCGTCCACCGCGACCCGGAGGAGCCGCACGCCTACGACGGGGACAGCGCCCTGCTCGACGGGCTCGACGCCACGGAGCTCACCGCCGTCGCCGACCTCGCGGGCCCGGCGTCGCCCGTGCCGTGCATCCTGCAACTCCACCACCTCCAGGGTGCGTTGGCCCGTGAACCGGAGGTGCCCGGTGCGGTCGCCCACCGCGAGGCGCGGTTCCTGCTGCGCGTGCTCTCGCCGCTGCCGGCGGGCGAGCCGGAGACGTGCGGCGCCGACGTGTCCGCCGACTCGGCGACGGCCGCCGCGCGCAGGCGGCACCGGCTCGTCCTCGACGAGGTCGCGCACCGGACGCTCGGCCGCAGCCCCGCCTTCGTCTTCGGGCCGCACTCCGAGGACCCGCGGCGCCCCTTCCATCCGCCGGCCGTGGCCGAGCGGTTGGCCCGGGTGCGTGCGACGGAGGGCGCCGACTGAGGTTACCCGCGCCCGACGGGCCCTTCCCGTCAGCCGGTCGGGGACGCCTGCCGTTCCGCTCGGCTCGCGTACCAGACGCCGAGGAGCACCAGCGCGCTCCCCGCCCACTGCGTCCAGGTGGGCCGCTCGTCGAGGAAGAGGCCGAAGACGATCGCGGCGACCGGCTGGAGGACGAGGAGCGCGGAGCCCGTGGCCGCCGAGAGGCGGGGCAGAGCCTGGCCGATGAGCATCCAGGCGAGCACCTGGCCGAGCAGCGCGGCCCCTGCCAGCCAGCCCACCGGGCCCCAGCCGGGGGCCGGGTCGATCCCCGTCCACGCCGCGCCGAGGACGGCGGAGGTGAGCAGCGCACCCGTCGTCGAGGTGCAGACGGGGTGCACGGCGTGCGGGGTGCGGCCGCCTGCGAGCCGGGTGAGGAAGAGGTAACCGGCGAAGGCGCACCCGGCGAGGGTTCCGTAGACGGCGCCGCGGACCGGGTCGCTCCCCGGCTCGGAGCTGCCGAGCGCGCCGCCGGCGAGTGCCACGCCGAAGAGCAGCACGGGGACGGCGCGCCAGTACCGGACGCTCGGTCTCGTACGGGTGAACACCAAGGCCAGCAGCGGGAACACGACGACCTGCATGTTGAGGAGCACGCTCGTGATGGAGGCACCGACCCGGGATATCGCCTCGCCCCAGAGGACGAAGTCGATTCCGAGCAGCCCGCCGGCCGCGAGGTCGAGGAGCCGCAGCCGGCGCGGGCGCGGACCGTGGCGGCGGCGCTCCAGCAGCGTCAGCGGTACGAGGACGAGCAGCGCGAGAGCACAGCGCAGCACGGCCGCGGTGCCGCCGTCGACCCCGGAGAGCTTGACGAAGCCCGCGGGCGCCGCGATGCAGAGCGAGCCGGCGACGGCGAGGGGCATGGGGCCGCGCCGGGCGAGGAACCCGGGTCGGGGGTGGGTCGCGTCGCCGTCGCGCTCGTCAACTGCCATGGCCTTCACTCTGCACGGGGTCAACCGAAAGCAACAGCGATGATTTCTGCGGGGAATTGGTTAGCATCGCTCAGGTGTACGGAACCGAGAGACTGCGGGCGCTCGACGCCGTCGCCACCCACGGCACGCTCGCGCTGGCCGCGCGGATACTCCACGTCACGCCCTCCGGCGTCTCCCAGCAACTCGCCAGGCTGGAGCGGGAGTCGGGCCGCAAGCTGCTGGAGCCCGCGGGGCGCGGGGTGCGGCTCACCCAGGCGGGGCGCGTCCTCGCAGTGCACGCGCGGCGCGTCGTCGCGCAGCTCGCCGCCGCCGAGTCCGACCTCGCCGACCTCGAAGGCGAGGTCGTCGGCCCGCTGCGGATCGGCGGCATCGGCAGCTCGCTGCGCACCCTGCTGCCCGACGTCCTCTCGGTGCTCACCGAACGCCACCCGCGGCTCGCGCCCTCGGTCGTCGACGGCGAGGCCGCCGACCTCGTCCCCATGGTCCTCGGCGGCGAACTCGACCTGCTCCTCGCCGAGAGCTGGACGAGCCGCCCGATGCCGCTGCCCGAGGGCCTGGCGCTGCGGCGGATCGCCGTCGAGCGGGTGGACGTCGCGCTCTCGACCGCGCACCCGTGCGCGGGGCGCGACGTCGTCGACCTCGCCGAGCTCGACGACGAGGTCTGGGCGAGCTGTCCGCCGGGGAGTGATCCGTACGAGTCGCTCGTCCAGGCGTTGCGCGGCCGCGGGATCGAGCCGCGGGTGCCGTACCGGCTGGGGGAGTTCGGCACCCAGCTCGCGTTCGTCGCCAACGGGCTCGCGGTGGCGCTCGTGCCGGAGATAGGGCAGCGGCCCTCGCCCGCGGGTGTGAGTTTCGTCCCGGTCCGTCCGGAGCTGCGGCGCGAGATGCTGGCGGTCTGGCATGCGCAGACGGAGACGCCCTCGATCAGGGCGTGCGTCGACGGGCTTGCGGGGCGGGCGAGTTGAGACGGGCGGCCCCGGACGTCGCGACGCGGGGCTCGGAGCCCGTCTGCGCCGTGCAAGTATGACGTCGAGGACGTACGAAGCCCGTGACCGCGAAAGTGGGGAAACACAAGTGCCAGGCACCAATCTGACGCGCGACGAGGCCCGGCAGCGGGCGGAGCTGCTCGCCGTGGACTCCTACGACATCGAGCTGGACCTGAGCACCGCGCCCGCGGGCGGCACCTTCCGCTCGGTCACCACCGTGACCTTCGACGCGGCGCGGTCCGGGTCCACCTTCGTCGACCTCGTCGCCCCCGCCGTCCTCCAGGTCACCCTCAACGGTGAGGAGCGCGACCCCGCAGAGGTCTTCGCCGACTCCCGGATCGCGCTCGACGGGCTCCTCGCCGGACGCAACGAGCTCCGCGTCGTCGCCGACTGCGCCTACACCAACACCGGCGAGGGGCTCCACCGGTTCGTCGACCCGGTGGACGACCAGGTGTACCTCTACACACAGTTCGAGGTGCCCGACGCGCGCCGGGTCTTCGCGAGCTTCGAGCAGCCCGACCTCAAGGCGAGCTTCCGGTTCACCGTCACGGCGCCCGAGGGCTGGACCGTCGTCTCCAACTCGCCGACGCCCCGCCCGGAGCGGAACGTCTGGAGCTTCGAGCCGACCGAGCGGATCTCCACCTACGTCACCGCGCTCATCGCCGGCCCCTACCACGCAGTCCACAGCAGCTGGGAGGCGCCAGACGGCCGCGTCGTCCCGCTCGGCCTCTACTGCCGTCCCTCGCTCGCCGAGTTCCTCGACGCCGACGCGCTCTTCGAGACCACGCGGCTCGGATTCGACTGGTTCCACGAGAAGTTCGCCTACCCGTACCCGTTCGCCAAGTACGACCAGCTCTTCGTCCCCGAGTTCAACGCGGGCGCGATGGAGAACGCGGGCGCCGTCACCATCAGGGACCAGTACGTCTTCCGGTCGAAGACGACCGACGCCGCGTACGAGGGCAGGGCCGAGACGATCCTCCACGAGCTCGCCCACATGTGGTTCGGCGACCTCGTCACCATGGAGTGGTGGAACGACCTGTGGCTCAACGAGTCGTTCGCCACCTACACCTCGATGGCCTGCCTCGCGCACGCCCCCGGCAGCCGCTGGCCGAGCGCCTGGACGAGCTTCGCCAACCAGATGAAGACCTGGGCGTACCGCCAGGACCAACTGCCGTCCACCCACCCGATCATGGCGGACATCGGCGACCTCGACGACGTCCTCGTCAACTTCGACGGCATCACCTACGCCAAGGGCGCCTCCGTCCTCAAGCAGCTCGTCGCCTACGTCGGCATGGACGAGTTCTTCCGCGGCGTGCAGGCGTACTTCCGCCGCCACGAGTGGGGCAACACCCGCCTCGGCGACCTCCTCGGCGCACTGGAGGAGTCCTCGGGACGGGACCTCGCCTCCTGGTCGAAGGCGTGGCTCCAGACGGCGGGGATCAACGTCCTGCGCCCCGAGATCACCACCGCCGACGACGGCACCGTCACCTCCTTCGCCGTCCGCCAGGAGGCGCCCGCGCTCCCGGCGGGGGCGCGCGGCGAGCCGACGCTCCGCCCGCACCGCATCGCGATCGGCGAATACACCCTGCGCAACGGCGCGTTGGTACGCACGGGCCGTACCGAGCTCGACGTCGACGGGCCGCTCACCGAGGTACCGGAGCTCGTCGGACGGCAGCGCGCCGACGTCGTCCTCCTCAACGACGACGACCTCACCTACGCCAAGGTGCGCCTCGACGACCTCTCCCTCGCGACGGTCACCGAGCACCTCGGCGACTTCAGCGCCGAGGAGGCGGGCGACGGCACCCCGCCCGCCAACCCCTCGCTCACCCGCGGCCTGTGCTGGGCGACCGCCTGGGACATGACGAGGGACGCCGAACTCCCCGCGCGCGACTACCTCGCGCTCGTCCTCAGCGGCATCGGCAAGGAGAGCGACATCGGCGTCGTCCAGTCGCTCCAACGCCAGGTGAAGCTCGCGCTCGACCAGTACGCGGACCCCGAGTGGCGGGCGACGGGCCTCGCGCGGTGGACGGAGGCGGCGCTGGCGGAGCTGCGGGCCGCCGAGCCGGGCAGCGACCACCAGCTCGCATGGGCGCGCGCCTTCGCCGCGACGGCACGCACCCCTGACCAACTCGACCTCCTCGCAAGGCTGCTGGACGGGAGCGAGACGATCCCCGGCCTCGTCGTCGACACCGAGCTGCGGTGGGCGTTCCTCACCCGGCTCGCCGCCACCGGCCGTGCCGACGAGCCGGAGATCGCCGCCGAGCTGGCGCGCGACGCCACGTCGGCGGGCGAGCGGTACGCAGCCTCGGCGCGCGCCGCCCGGCCGACGCCGGAGGCGAAGGCCGAGGCGTGGGAGGCGACCGTGGACAGCGACGAGCTGCCCAACGCCGTGCAGGAGGCGGTGATCGGCGGCTTCCTCCAGGTCGACCAGCGCGAGCTGCTCGCGCCTTACGCGGAGCGGTACTTCGACGTCGTCGCCGACGTCTGGGAGAAGCGCAGCCACGAGATGGCGCAGCAGGTCGCCCTCGGCTACTACCCGGCGCTCCAGGTCTCGCAGGCCACGCTCGACGCGACGGACGCCTGGCTCGCCCGCGCCGAGCCGAACGCCGCGCTGCGGCGGCTCGTCACGGAGTCGCGGGCCGGCGTGGAGCGCGCCCTGAGGGCGCAGCGGGCCGACGCGGAAGCGGGGGCGCGGCAGGGCTGACCCGCGCCCCGGGCGCACGAAGACCCCGGACGGGCGAGCCGTCCGGGGCCGCGCCGGAGGAGGCGGGACGCCGGTGGGGGGTGTGCGGGCGCGTTGTGGGGACGCGCCCGCCTCCGGCCGTGCGGCCGGACGGCGCCGCCGCGGGGCGGCTCCCCGCGGTGCGACCGCACCGTGTGCGGTCCCCGTGCCGGGTCCCGTGAGAACGAACGGGACGGGACCCGGAGCCCGGCCGAGGAGCGTCGGCCGGGAGCCCTTCCCGAAAGGGCCGAGGCCCGCGTGCGGGCCGTGCTCTCCGGCTCAGAAGGCCGCGGCCTCGAAGAGCGCGCTGGTCACTCCGTTCGCCCAGAGCTGCTCGACCTGGGAGCGCTCGGCGGAGTTCGGCTGGTCGTTGGTGCAGGAGGGACCGGGACCGCCGCCCGACATCAACTCCTCGCAGGGGCCGGAGTAGTTGTCGGGGAGCCCCAGCACGTGGCCGGTCTCGTGCGCCACGACGCGGTTGGAGGAGTACTCCTCGTTCTGCGCGTAGTCGAGGAAGATGTACCCGCCGCCGTGGCCGTCGGTGTAGGCGTACGAGCCGCGCGAGTCGTTGCCCTCCCGGTAGTCGAAGCTGGCGTTGCTGCCCTCCTGCAACTGCACGTTGCTGACCGCGGAGTTCCACACCGCCGCGCTGTTGGCTATCTCGCTGCTGAAGGTGGGCGCCGCGCTCGCGTCGTAGACGACGGTCACCTGCTTGGCGCTCGGGTCGGCCGCCTGCTTCTGCAGGGCGTCCTTGACGACGGCCTTGAAGAACTCCTCGTTGGCCTTGTTCTGTTCGCCGGTGTAGCCCTGCACCGAGGCGGTGTCGCCGCTGGAGGCGGGGGCCGGTGCCGGTGCGGCCGAGGCAGGCACGGCGCCGAGGCCGAGCCCGGCGGCGAGGCCGACGCCGAGAGCGGCCGACAGCGCGGTGCGCCGGAAGCTGTGCTGGGACATGTGGGGGGTCTCCTTCTCGTCCGAACTCGCTCGATGGGCCGCGGCCGACTTCTGTCGGGGTGGGGAGACAGCCGCGGCCGGACCGGATATGGACTCCTGCCGAGAGAGAGTCTGCGATGCACGCTCTCGCGGCGGATGATGGCAACTGGCGATAGCCTTGCCCAATCACCTGATACCCACGGGACGTTCGGGCTCAACGCCTTCTGGTGCGCGACTTGCGGTCGCCGTTATGCTCCGGGCCGTGGAGCTCGAAGTGAGACACCTTCGTGCGCTGTTGGCGATAGCCGACACCGGCAGTGTGCACAAGGCCGCCCGCCAACTGGGCATGAGCCAGCCTTCGCTCACCACCCAACTCCGCCGCATCGAGCAGGCGGTCGGCGGCCAGCTCTTCTCCCGTGAGCGCACCGGGAGCCGTCCGACGACGCTGGGCAGGTCCGTGCTGATCAGGGCGCGGCCGCTCGTCGCCGAGATGAGCGCGCTCGTCGAGGAGGCGCGGGACGCGGCGGGCCGCCAGGGCGGCAGGCGGTTGCGGATCGGCAGCAACAACAGCCGTGCCGTGCCGGGTTGGCTGCGGCGCCTCCATGCGCGCCTTCCGGAGACCGACATCACGTTCCAGTCCGACGTCTCGGCCAACGCGCTCCTGCGGATGGTCGCCGCCAACCAGCTCGACGCGGCCTACGTCCACGAGGTCGAGGGGGCTCCGCTCACCTATCCGCGCGGCGTCGAGGTGCGCGAACTCATCCGCCGCGAACCGCAGTTCATGGCGATCCCGTCGAGCCACCCGCGGGCGGCCGCACCGCGCGTGCGCCTCGCCGACTTCGCGGACGCGCAGTGGATGGTCGACCCGTCGGTCGACGGCGACTGGGACGGCCTCCACCGCGTCCTCGCCGCCGAGGGCCTCGCCCCGCGCGTCGTCTGCGGCGACTACCTCACCGCCGCCGACCTCGTCACCGCAGGCGTCGTCGTGATGCCCTGCCAGCCGACGGCCCGGCCGCGCGCCGGCATGGTGATCAAACCGCTCGACGGCGACCCGCTCGGCGTCCGCCTCCTCCTCGCCTGCCGCACGGGCAACGCGGCGGAGCCGTCGACGGAGGCGCTCCTCGCCGACCTGAAGTCCGCCTACGAGGAGATCGCCTGGGGAAGCGAGGCGTACCGCCGCTGGCTCCGCGAGAACGGCAGCTCCCCGACGCGGGAGCCGGCGGCGGCGTGAACGCGCCTGCGTAGCGCGCCGGTCGACGGTCGGGGCGTGCGGCTGGCGTCGGGTGCCGGCGGTCGAGGGGTGCCACTGGGCCGACGGGGCACGCCCCGGAGCGTCAGCCCGCGCGAGTGACCTGCCTCACAAGCCGTCACACTCGTCGGCCGCGCGGTGTCCTGTGCCCGAACCCCTTGAAGGCAGAGGAGACACCATGACCGAGAAGACCGAGGCGGTCGTCGTCGGCGGCGGCTACGCGGGCGTGATGGCGGCGAACCGGCTGACCCGCCGCGACGACGTGACCGTGACCCTGATCAACCCGCGCCCGACCTTCGTCCACCGGGTCCGCCTGCACCAACTGGTGGGCGGGTCCGACGAAGCGGTCGTCGACTACCGGGAGATCCTGGGCGAGCGCGTCCGGCTGCTGGTCGACGCCGTGGCACGGATCGACGTGACGGAGCGGGGCGTGACGTTGGCGTCGGGGACCACGGTCGGCTACGACTACCTGGTCTACGCGGTGGGCAGCGGCAGTGCTGCGCCGAGTGTGCCGGGAGTGGCCGAACACGCCTATCCGATCGCCACATTGGAGGAAGCGCAGCGGCTGCGGCCGGTCCTCGCGGACACGCCCGCGGCGGCTGCGGTGACGGTGGTCGGCGCAGGCCCCACCGGCATCGAGATCGCCGCCGAGTTGGCGGAGGCCGGCCGTACCGTGACGTTGGTCTGCGGCGGCGTGCTCGGTCCGTACCTGCATCCCCGGGGTCGACGCGCGGTCGCCGGGCGGCTGGCCCGGCTCGGCGCGACCGTCCTCGACGGTCCCGGCGCTTCGGTGACGGCCGTCGCACCGGACGCCGTGCACCTCGCCGACGGCCGTGCGTTGCCGAGCGCGGTGACGGTATGGACCGTCGGCTTCGGCGTCCCCGACCTCGCCGTGCGCAGCGGGCTGAGCGTCGACGACCTGGGGCGCCTGCGTACGGACGAGACCCTGACCAGCGTGGACGACGACCGTATCGTCGCGGCAGGCGACTCGGCTGCGCCCTCGGACCAGCCGCTGCGGATGAGCTGCCAGGCTGCGATGCCACTCGGCGCGCGGGCCGCCGACACTGTGCTCAGCCGCCTTGCGGGCGAGCAACCCGGGGTGCTCCGCCGGACGTTCGCCGCGCAGTGCCTCAGCCTGGGCCGGGGCGCCGGCGTCCTCCAGTTCGCCAACAGGTCGGACGTCGCGGTGCCGTTGCATGTCGGCGACCGTCTGGGGGCCCGGCTCAAGGAGTCCGTCTGCAAGGGCATCCCGAAGCTCCTGGCGGACGAGGCGCACAAACCCGGCTCGTTCCGCCTGCACCGCATGGCAGGCGGAGCCGCCAGGCGCCGGCACCTGGCGCAGGCGGCGCGCAGCGAGGCGCCGACCACCTGAACGGGCAGCCCGGCCGGTCGGTCGGCGGCCCGGGCCCTCGCGCCGGTCGCGGGGGCCCACGTCCGAAATCCGCCTGTACGAAGGCCGATCGGTAAGGAGAGGGACCGCACGATGAGCGAGCACACCACCGACCCGGCGACCGAGAGGTTCGTCGCCCACCGCAACCTGCTCTTCACCGTCGCCTACGAGATGCTCGGCTCGGCCGCCGATGCGGAGGACGTCCTCCAGGAGACCTGGCTCCGGTGGGTCGAGGTCGACCTGGGGCGGGTGAGCGACGCGCGCGCGTACCTCGTCAGGATCACGACCCGCCAGGCGCTCAACCGGCTGCGCACCACCAACCGCCGCAAGGAGACGTACGTCGGCCAGTGGCTGCCCGAACCGCTGCTCACCACGCCGGACGTGGCCGAGGACGTCGAACTCGCCGAGAGCGTGTCGATGGCGCTCATGGTGGTACTGGAGACGCTTTCGCCGACGGAGCGGGCCGTCTTCGTCCTGCGCGAGGTCTTCGACGTCGCCCACGGCGAGATCGCAGCCGCCGTCGGCAAGAGCCCCGCGGCCGTCCGTCAGATCGCCCAGCGCGCCCGCCGGCACGTCGAAGCGCGCCGCCCCCGCAAGCCGGTCTCGTCGAGCGAGGCCCGGGCGGTCGCCGAATCCTTCCGGCGCGCGATCGAGTCGCGGAATCCGCAGGACTTCCTCGACGTACTCGCCCCCGAGGTCGTCCTGCTCGGCGACGGCGGCGGCACCAAGGCGGCGCCGCCGCAGCCGATCGTCGGCGCGGAGAAGGTGACCCGCCTCTACCTCCGCGGCTCCGAGCGGGTCGACGCCACGCTCACGTGCGAGTCCACCGTGGCGAACGGCAGCCCGGCGCTCGCCGTGCGCGTCGACGGCGCGCTCGACGGTGTCATGTCCCTCACCGTGGAGAACGCCCGCATCACCGGCATCTACTACGTCCGCACCCCCGAGAAGCTGACTCGCGCCGAAGTCGAGACCCCGCTCACCCTGCGCTGAGCAGGCGGAGCGCGGGAGCAACCGGCCCCGTCGGTACGCCGGCCGCCCCCGCCTTCCTCACTCCGGCTCGCCCGCCTCCGCGTCCGTCTCCTGGGCCCGCAGCGAGCGCGCGAGGTCGTCGCGGCCCTCCAGGACGAGGCGGCGCAGCGCGGGCGCCGCGTCCTCGTGCGCCGTCAGCCATGCGTCGGCGGTGGCGAGCGTGGCCGGCTCCGTCTGGTACGTCGGGAAGAGCCCGCGCACCACGGACATGGCGCTCTCGATCGAGCGCTCGGCCCAGACGCGCTGCAGCACCTCGAAGTAGGGCCGGACGTACGGGGCGGTCAACTTCCGCTGGCCCGCCTGCTGGAAGCCCGCGAGCGTCGCCTCCACGAAGGCGTTGGAGAGGGTGTCGGTCTCGACGACCCGGCTCCAGGCGTCGGCCTTCACCTCGGCCGAGGGCCGCGCCGCCAGGCACCGCACCTGGTGGCGCTTGCCCGAAGCGGTGTCGTCGCGGGCGAGTTCGCGCTCCAGCTCGGCCGCGTCGGCCTCACCCGCGGCGGCGAGCGAGCCCAGCAGCGTCCACCGCATCTCCTGGTCGACGTCGAGTCCGTCGATGCCGCCGCGCCCGTCGAGCAGTCCGCGCAGCACCCGCAGGTCGCGCTCGGCGGTCGCGAGCGAGGCGAAGCACCGTGCCCAGGCGAGCTGGTGGCCGCTGCCGGGCGGGGCGAGGCGCAACTGCGAGACGGCGCCCTCGGCGAGCCGCCGCGCCGTCTCCTCGCGGAAGGCGGGCGCGGTGTAGAGCTCGACGGCGGTGCGCGCCTGGGACTGGAGCCTCTGGAGCATCCCGACGTCGCTCTCCTCGCCGGCGAACCTCAGCACCATGCCGACGAAGTCGCGCGCCGGGACCAGCCCGTCCCTCGTGAGGTTCCACAGCGCGGACCAGCAGAGCGCCCGGGACATCGAGGGATTGTACGAGGCGGGCCCGGGCGTCGCGCCGGGGACGGCGGCGGGGCCCGCGAGGTCGCCGAGGTGGTCGCGGAGGGTCTGCAGGGAGACCTCGTCGAATCTGACCTTGGCGTAGGTGAGGTCCTCGTCGTTGACGAGGACGAGGTCCGGCCGCTCGGCGCCGACGAGTTGGGGGACCGGCGTGTGCGGCCCCGCCACGTCGAGCTCGGCGCGCGCGTACCGCTCCAGCGTCCCCTCGGCGGCGTCCCTGCGGTAGAGCCCGACGGCGACGCGGTGCGGGCGCAGCACGCCCTCCTGCCCAGTGCCGGGGAGCGGCGCCGCCTCCTGGAGGATGCCGAGTTCGGTGAGGCGGCCGTGCGCGTCGTAGGTCAACTGCGGGGTGAGGACGTTGACTCCGGCCGTCTGGAGCCAGGCGCGCGACCACTCCGTCATGTCGCGGCCCGAGGTCTCCGCGAGGACCGAGAGGAGGTCGTCGAGGCGGGTGTTGCCCCACGCGTGCCGCTTGAAGTAGCGGCGCGCGCCCTCCAGGAAGGCGTCCCTTCCGACGTAGGCGACGAGCTGCTTGAGGACGGAGGCGCCCTTGGCGTAGGTGATCCCGTCGAAGTTGAGCTTGGCGTCCTGGAGGTCGCGGATGTCGGCGGTGATCGGGTGCGTGGAGGGGAGCTGATCCGCGCGGTGGGCCCAGGACTTGCGGCCGTTGGCGAAGGTGATCCAGGCGTCGGTGAAGCGGGTCGCCTCCACCAGTGCGAGCGCGCCCATGAAGTCGGCGAAGGACTCCTTCAGCCACAGGTCGTCCCACCACTCCATGGTGACGAGGTCGCCGAACCACATGTGGGCCATCTCGTGGAGGATCGTGTTGGCGCGGCCCTCGTAGGAGGCCGCGGTGACCTTCCCGCGGAAGACGTACTCCTCGCGGAAGGTGACGCAGCCGGGGTTCTCCATCGCGCCGAGGTTGTACTCGGGGACGAACGCCTGGTCGTACTTGCCGAACGGGTACGGGTAGTCGAAGTGTTCGTGGAAGAAGTCGAGGCCCTGCTTGGTGACGGTGAAGATGTCGTCGGGGTCGAAGTACGGTGCGAGGCCCTTGCGGCAGAGCGCGCCGAGCGGGATCTCCAGGGTGCGCCCGCCGTCGAGGGTGCGCCGGTAGACGTCGGAGACGTAGTGGTAAGGGCCGGCGACGACGGTCGTGATGTAGGTGGAGATCGGCTGTGTCCGTGCGAACCGCCAGACCGCGGAGGCGCCGTCGTCGAGGGGGCGCGATTCGCCCTGCTGGGCGCCGTTGCTCAGCACCGTCCAGCCGACGGGTGCCGTGACGGTGAAGTCGTAGGGGGCCTTGAGGTCGGGCTGCTCGAAGTTGGCGAAGACGCGGCGCGCGTCGGAGGGTTCGTACTGGGTGTAGAGGTAGGTCTCGCCGTCCTCGGGGTCGACGAAGTGGTGCATGCCCTCGCCGGTGCGGCTGAAGGCGCACTGCGCGTCGACGGTGAGTTCGTTGGTGCCGCAGCGCAGCCCCGTGAGGGTGATGCGGCTGCCGTCGAAGATCCGGTCGACGGGTTGGGACTCGCCGTTGAGCCGCACCGAGTGGACGTGCGGGGCGAGCAGGTCGGCGAAGGTCTCGGCGCCCTCGTGCGCGCAGTCGAACCTGATCGTCGTCGTGGAGCGGAACGTCCGGGGGCCTTCGGCCGGCGGCGGGGAGAGGGCGGGACGCAGGTCGAGGGAGATCTGGTACTCGCGCACGTCGAGCAACCCGGCCCGCTCGCGGGCCTCCTCGCGCGTCAGGTTCTCTCCGGGCACGGCACGGCTCCTCATCTCGCGCGCACGCCCGGCCGCTGTGGTGGTCGGCGGCGCGCGTCTCGCTGGGTGGACGACCGGATCAGGATCGCACGCGGTCACACGCCCGGAACCGGCAGCCGCGGCGCAGCGGGGGAATGCCTCCGCCGCGCCGCCGGTTGTCCCTCGCGACGCATACCCTTGCCTCCGGCGGCCCGGCTCCCCGCGCCGCCGACCGCCACCGCACTGAGACGGCCGCAAAGGAGAATCCGTGTCGGAGAAGACACCCGTCGACTTCTGGTTCGACCCGCTCTGCCCCTGGGCCTGGATGACGTCCCGCTGGATGCTGGAGGTCGAGAAGGTACGCGACGTGCAGGTGCGCTGGCACGTGATGAGCCTCTCCGTGCTCAACGAGCCCCGGCTCGACGAACTCCCGGAGCACTACCGCGAGTTGATGGCATCCGGCTGGGCCCCCGTACGGGTCTGCATCGCGGCCGAGGAGAAGTTCGGGAGCGAGGTGCTCGGCCCGCTCTACACGGCGCTCGGCGTCCGCTTCCACAACCGCGCGGAGGGAAGGGGCCGCGAGGTGATCGAGGCGGCGCTCCGCGAGGCAGGGCTCCCCGCCGACCTCGCGGACGCGGCCGACACCGACGCCTACGACGAGCGGCTCCGCGCCTCGCACAAGGCCGGCATCGACCTCGTCGGCCAGGAAGTCGGCACCCCGGTGATCGCGGTGCCGGGTGCCGCGGGCGAGCAGGTCGCCTTCTTCGGCCCCGTCGTCACGCCTGCCCCGAAGGGCGAGGCCGCGGCGAAGCTGTGGGACGGGACGCTCCTCGTCGCTTCCACGCCCGGCTTCTTCGAGCTCAAGCGCACCCGCGATGTCGAGCCGATCTTCGACTGACGCCTCCGCAGCAGGCGGCGGAGGCGGGTCCGGATCTGCCGGGGCCCGCCCCCGCCTGTACCTGTCCGCGCGAAGGGTGAGAAGACGATCACGAGGACAGGGTCCGTGGCGCCAGGTCAGGGCGCCAGGATCAGCGAGCCGGCGCGCTCCTTCGCCGCGCGGTAACGCTCGGCGACGTCCTGCCAGTTGACGACGCGCCACATCGCCTCGACGAAGTCCACCTTCTGGTTCCGGTACTGGAGGTAGAAGGCGTGCTCCCAGGCGTCGAAGACGAGGATCGGCACCGAGCCCTGGCCCACGTTGCCCTGGTGGTCGTAGACCTGCTCGACGATGAGCCGGCCGGTGACGGGCTCGTAGGCGAGGACGCCCCATCCCGAACCCTGCGTGGTCGCCGCCGCCTTGGTGAGCTGCGCCTTGAACTTGGCGAAGCTGCCGAAGGACTCGGCGACGGCGTCGGCGAGCTCCCCCGTCCCGTCCTTCTCCAGCGGTTCGCCGCCGCCGTCTCCCGTCATGTTCTGCCAGTAGATCGAGTGCAGGATGTGGCCCGAGAGGTGGAAGGCCAGGTTCTTCTCCAGGCCGTTGATCGCGGCCCACTGGTCCTTGTCACGGGCTTCGGCGAGCTGCTCCAGGGCGTCGTTGGCGCCCTTGACGTAGGTGGCGTGGTGCTTGTCGTGGTGGAGCTCGATGATCTCGCCTGTGATCACGGGCTCCAGCGCCGAGTAGTCGTAGGGGAGTTCAGGAAGCGTGTAGACAGACATGTGCGCGCCCTCCGCTCTTGCACATTACTTGCAAAAAGAAGGTAGCAGCAAGAACGAAGAACGGAGCGGAGCGCCCCTCGCTCGGGGCGCTCCGCTCCGTCGGCGCGTGCGCTGCTGCCGGTGGACCGGCCGGTCACTCCTGCCGGGCGTCCTCCACCGGGGTGCGTCGCCGTCCGGCGAGGAACTGCCGTACGAGGCCGCCGCAGGCGAGGGCGACCGTCAGCCCTGCGGTGAAGGCGAGTTGAGTCCGCGTCTCGTCCTCGCGGAGCATCAGGAGCAGCACGGCGACGATCCCCAGCAGCGCCACCACGGTGAGGCCGGGGAAGAGCCACATCCGCACCACCAGCTTCTCCGGCGCCGTGCGCTCCAGCCGGTGGCGGGTGATGAGCTGCGAGACGGCGATGAACCCCCAGACGACGAGCGTCGCCGCGCCGACCATGTTCAGCAGCCAGCGGAAGACCGTGTCCGGCCACCAGAAGTTGAAGAGGACGGCGACGAACCCGAAGAGCGACGAGCCCACCACCGCGTACCGCGGAACCCCCTGCCGGCTGAGGCGGTTGAGGAACCGCGGCCCCTCGCCCCGCTCCACGAGCGAGTAGGACATCCGCGAGGCGCCGTAGATGTTGGCGTTCATCGCGGAGAGCAGCGCGATCAACACGACCACGTTCATCACCTCGGCTGCCGCCGGCACCCCGAGGTGCCCGAGGACCGCCGCGTACGGGCCGCCGAGCACCCCGCGGTCGTGCCAGGGGATGAGCGTGACGATCACCAGCATCGAGCCGACGTAGAAGACCGCGATCCGCCACACCGCGGTGCGCACCGCCTTCGCGACGCCCGAGACCGGCCTCTCCGACTCGGCCGCCGCGATCGTCACCGTCTCCAGGCCGCCGTACGCGAAGACGGAAGCGAGCAGCCCGACGATCAAGCCGTCCGTGCCCATGGGGAAGAAGCCGCCCTGCCCGAAGAGGTTGTCGCCGCCCGGGGATTCGGTCCCCGGCAGTACCCCGAGGACGGCGAGCACGCCGAGGACGAGGAACCCGGAGATCGCGAAGACCTTCAGCGCGGCGAACCAGAACTCGTACTCGCCGAAGTTCCGCACCGCTGTGAGGTTGCTCCCGCAGAAGAGAAGCATGAAGAGCGCGACCCACATCCAGGGCTCG
This sequence comes from Streptomyces xiaopingdaonensis, assembly GCF_000262345.1. Lineage (GTDB taxonomy): Bacteria > Actinomycetota > Actinomycetes > Streptomycetales > Streptomycetaceae > Streptomyces > Streptomyces xiaopingdaonensis. The sequence goes on from NZ_AJTQ01000237.1 coordinate 15,247, forward strand.
GTGCCCGGCAGCCACCTCACGACGATCGCGGCGGCCGCCGTCGCCTCGGTCGCGATCGCGACGCACAGCAGCGTCCAGTAGATCCAGCCGGCGGTGAACCCGGCCCACGGACCGAGCGAGCGCTCGGCGTGCACGGAGAAGGACCCGGATGCCGGGTTCGCGGCCGACATCTCGCCGAGCATCCGCATCACCAGCATCACCAGCAACCCGGAGCCCGCGTAGGCGAGGACGATCGAGGGCCCGGCGGCGGCGATGCCCGCGCCGGACCCGACGAAGAGACCGGCGCCGATGACACCGCCGAGGGCGATCATCGACAGGTGGCGCTGCTTGAGGCCGTGCGAGAGCGACTGCTGCGCGGTGCTCGGATGTGAGGGGGCCGCGGGCTCCGCGCCCTGGGGTGCCGACATGTGTGGGGGGCCGTTCATGAGTGCGGGTGGTTCCGGGACCGGCGCCCGAGGGGGCGACGACGCCGTGGGCAGTGTGGTTGCACCGCTGTCGGCCGGTCCAGTAACCGAGTACACCATCCCGGCATCCGGACGCATTCGGCAGAGCGTGACGCATGGGCAGCAGAGCGTGTCAATACGGGTGTTGGACCGTGTCGGTGTCATCAACGTCACGGAACGTACGGGCGCGAGGTCCGCTAGCGTCGACGGGTCCCCCGTGTTCCGGACGTGCGGAGCACCCACGACGACAGACTCGGAGACGCCGATGAGTGCCCTCACCCCAGTCGCCGCGACGCGCCCCGGTGCCGTCCTCGCCGACCTCGTTCCCGCCTCGACCGCGGCCCGCGCCCGCGTCCGCGACGTCGCGCTCGTCCTCGGCGGGGCCGCGCTGACCGGCGCCGCCGCGCAACTCGTCATGCCCGTACCGGGATCGCCCGTGCCGGTGACCGGGCAGACCTTCGCGGCGCTCCTCGTCGGCGCGGGGCTCGGCGCGCACCGGGGCCTGCTCGCGCTGCTCGTCTACACGCTCGCCGGAGCGGCCGGGGTGCCGTGGCTCCAGGGCGGCACCTCCGGCGCCGGGGGCGCCACCTTCGGCTACCTCTTCGGGATGATGCTCGCCGCCGTCGTCGTCGGCTCGCTCGCCCGTCGCGGCGGCGACCGCAGCGTCCTGCGCACCGCAGGCACCATGGCCGCGGGCAACCTCGCGATCTACGCGATCGGCGTCCCCTACCTCGCCTTCGCCACCGACATCTCGCTCGTCGAGGCGCTCGCCGTCGGCTTCGTCCCGTTCATCGTCGGCGACGCACTGAAGATGGCCCTGGCGATGGGCGCGCTCCCCACCGCGTGGAAGCTCGCCGGCCGCCGCTGACCGGCGTTCCTCTCGCGCGGCCCCGCCCTCCCACCTGCCGGGAGGGCGGGGCCGCGCTCTTCCCGCCGGAGGCATGCGCCTAGACTCCACGCCATGCGCGTGTACCTCGGCTCCGACCATGCCGGCTACGAACTCAAGAACGCCCTCGCCGACTGGCTGAAGTCCGAGGGCCACGAGCCCGTCGACTGCGGCCCCCACCTCTACGACGCCGAGGACGACTACCCGCCCTTCTGCCTCCGCGCCGCCGAGCGCACCGCCGCGGACGCCGAGGCGCTCGGCGTCGTCGTCGGCGGCTCGGGCAACGGCGAGCAGATCGCCGCCAACAAGGTCAAGGGCGTGCGCTGTGCGCTCGCCTGGAGCGCGGAGACGGCCTCCCTCGCCCGTGAGCACAACGACGCCAACATGCTCGGCATCGGCGCCCGGATGCACACGACCGACGAGGCGATCGACTTCGTCCGCACCTTCCTCACCATCCCGTTCTCCGACGGCGAGCGCCACCTCCGCCGCATCGGCATGCTCTCCGCCTATGAGCACGACGGCGAACTCCCCCCGGTCCCGGCCCACCACCCGCAGGACTGACGCGGGAGCACGCGGAGAGCGAGGGGCGCGTTGCCCGAAGGCCACACCATCCACCGGCTCGCGGGGGAGTGCCGCGACCGGTTCGGCGGGCGCCCGGTGCGCGCCGACAGCCCGCAGGGGAAGTTCTCCGACGGCGCCGCCCTCGTCGACGGCGCCGTGCTCACCGAGGCGACGGCCCACGGCAAGCACCTCTTCCTCGGCTTCTCCCGCGCCGAGACCGTCCACATCCACCTGGGGCTCTACGGCACCTTCAGGTTCGGCACCGGCCCCCTTCCCCCGCCCGTCGGGCAGATACGGCTCCGCCTCGTCGGCCCGCAGCGGGAGGGCGCGGAGCAACCGGAGGTCGAGTACGGGGAGTTGCGCGGGCCCACCCGCTGCGAGCTGCTCACGCCCGAGGAGGCGGAGGCGGTCCGCGCACGGCTCGGCCCCGACCCGCTCCGCGACGACGCCGCACCCGAGGCCGCCTGGCGGCGCGTCTCGCGCAGCCGCACCACCGTCGCCGCGCTGCTCATGGAACAGTCGACGGTGGCAGGCGTCGGCAACGTCTACCGCGCCGAGGTCCTCTTCCGCCACGGCATCGACCCCTACCTCCCCGGACGAGCCCTGACGCGCGAGGAGTTCGACGCCGTCTGGGCCGACCTCGCCGCGCTGATGCGGGACGGCGTGCGCAGCGGCCGGATCGACACCGTGCGCCCCGAGCACACGCCGGAGGCGATGGGCCGCCCGCCGCGTGTCGACGACCACGGCGGGGAGGTCTACGTCTACCGCAGGGCCGGGCAGCCGTGCCTGCTCTGCGGCACCGAGGTGCGCACCGCGCGACTCGCCGCGCGGAACCTCTTCTGGTGCCCGCGCTGCCAACCGGCCTCGCAGCGCGGGTAGTCGGGCGCCTCGGAACCCGTGCGGCACCCAGGGCGCCGGCTCCGTGCGGAACGCCGCCGAGGCGACGCGGAGCGCGCCGGGACGGATCTCCCCGACCCGCCCCGCCCGCTCCAGCGAGAGCAGCGAGGTGCCGCCCAGATACGCAGCCCCCAACTCCCTGGCGGCGAGCGAGAGTTCGGCCGCTTTCCGGGTCGGCTCGCAGGTGGCGCCCGACTCGTCGCCACTGAGCCGCCAACGCCCCGGGTTCCACGGGCAGAAGGCGTCCTCGACCTCCAGCACGACGTCCACCCCCTGCGCGTAGGCACGGGAGGCGAGCGCGCGGCCCAGCTCGACGGGGCGGCAGCACAGGTCGCCGCGCAGGGCGGGGGAGCAGCGGCGGAGGTCGTCGGCCATCTCCAGGAGCGGGTCGTCGACGGGCAGGCTGCCCGTCCGCACCGTCGGCATCAGGTCGAGGTCGAGGAGGTACTGCCGCAGGGCGCCGGCCGAGCCGGGGTCGAGCGCCGTCAAGTCCCGCACGACGACGGTGCCCCGGTGGACGCCGCGCTCGTCGGCGCCCCGCTTGGGGGCGTAGCCCGTGGTGCGGCCCTCGGCGAGGACGCATGCGGGCGCCGTCGCGCCGTGGCGCCGCTCCGCCGTGCCGAGGAGGCGACGTTCTCCCAGCCGGGGAGCCGCTCCAGCATCCCCGCGCGGCGCGGCACGCAGGCGGCGTAGACCTCCTCGCACTCCTCGCGTACGAGGGCCGGCTCGTCGACGAGACGCAGCCGCACCTTCTCGGCGGACGGGGGGAGTTGCAGCCGTACCCCGCCCGCATCGAGCCGTGCGTCCACCTTGCGCGACGCCGTGCCGTACCCGAACCGGCCGTAGATCGCGGGCTCCGTGGCGGTGAGCACGGCGAGCGGTTCCTCGCCCGCCTCGTGGAGGTCGTCCAACTGCCGCCGCATCAGGGAGCGGAGGACGCCCCGCCTGCGGTGCGTGGGCGCGGTGTAGACCGAGGTGACGCCTGCGGCGCGGACCCGGCTGCTTGAAGAGCTTCCGGCTCGTGCGTCATGTCCCCCTGCATACCAGGCAGTTCGCGGTGCGACCAATGAGTTCCGGGCGCCGCGCAGCGGCCTGCACGTGCCGATGCACGGCCTGCTGACCCGAGTTGGCCGGCAGCGGCGCGCCGGGAATCGACGCGCCGCCGAACGGGTGGATAGGGTCCCGGAACATGGCGGCAGGCCGCGCGGGCATCAACCCTCCGACGGCCCGGGCGAACAGGGCGCGCAAGGCCCTGCACCGGGCCCGCATCGGCCTGCGCCGCTCCGCCGTCGACTACTTCCGCGGCGGCGGCTCCGACTGGCTGCCGCTCGTCGCCCTGCTCTCGACCGTGCCCGCGCTCGCCGTCGGCACGCTCCTCGTCCCCGTCTGGTTCGCGCCCGAGGCGCTCGTACTCCCCATCATCGCGGGCGGGTTGCTGCTGCGGCCCGCCTCGCTGCTCCTGCTCTACGCGGGTTCGGCGACCGCGATGATCGTCGAGTCGGCGACGCTCGGCCCGTACGAGAGCGGCGCGGGCAGAGTCACGCCGGGCACCGTGCTCGTCGTGGCCATCGCCGGTCTCTCCGGGCTCATCGTCGCGCAGTTCCGGAGCCGCGTCGGGGTGCCCTGGCGGCGCGGCGGCACGATGCTCTTCGACCTGCGCGAGCGGCTCAGGGTGCAGAGCAAGTTGCCGAAGCTGCCCGCCGGTTGGCACCGCGAGATGGCGCTGCGGCCCGCGGGCGGGCAGTCGTTCTCCGGCGACTTCGTCGTCGCCGCCCGCACCGGACGCCGCAACCGCACGCTCGAGGTCGTCCTCACCGACGTCTCGGGCAAGGGGATGGACGCCGCCTCGCGTGCGCTCCTCCTCTCCGGCGCCTTCGGCGGCCTCCTCGGCTCCCTCCCGCCGCACGCCTTCCTGCCGGCGGCCAACGCCTACCTCCTCCGTCAGGACTGGCAGGAGGGGTTCGCCACCTCCGTCCACCTCGTCCTCGACCTCGACAGCGGCGACTACGAACTCTTCTCGGCAGGACACGTCCCCGCGCTCCAGCTCCACGCCGGCTCGGGGAAGTGGGAGGAGCAGGCAGCGCAGGGACCGCTCCTCGGCGTCTACGGCGGCGCACACTTCGACCCGATCAAGGGGCGGCTGCGCGCGGGGGACGTCCTGATGCTCTTCACCGACGGCCTCGTCGAAGCGCCCGAGCGAGAACTCGACGACGGCCTCGACCGCCTCATGGGCGAGGCCGACCGCTACGTCGCCTCCAGCTTCCACGGCGCCGCCTGGCACCTCATCGAGACCGTCGCCCGGGACGTCAACGACGACCGCGCGCTCCTGCTGCTCTGCCGCGACTGAGCCGTCGCCGCAGGCGAGCGGTGCCCGCAGCGGTGCCGGCCGCCCGGGGCGCGTATCCTGGGCTGCGGCCCGGTGCGGCCCAAGGGCGCTACGCGAAGCGGCTTCCGCGCGGAACGCGCCGTCCCGAACGGTCCTGTCAGGTGAGGAGGTGGTCACGCCATGCGCGGTGAGCCTCCCAGTCGACCACCCGGCACCGCCGTCGCGAGCCCCGTCGTCCCGTAAGCCTTCCGGCCGTACTCAGTGCGCCGCGCGCGGGGCAGGGTGTGCGCGACGCAGTGCGGTGTCCGCGCGCCAGCTTTCTCACCACCGGACCGAGGTCAGCCCTGCCATGACGCACTCCCAGCTGCCCGATGAACTCCCCACCGACCTCCAGGACGCCCTGGAGAACCACGACCTGCGCGGCGCCCAGTACTGGCTCGACGACCGCCCCCCGCACCTCATCGCCGACGAGCTCGCGCGGATGGACGACGTCGACGCCGTCGTCGCCTTCCGCCTCCTCGACAAGGACAAGGCCGTCTCCGTCTTCGAGGAGCTGGAGCCCGTCGACCAGCAGGCCATCCTCATGGGGCTCCGCGACACCGCCTTCCGCGACGTCGTCGACGGAATGGACCCGGACGACCGGGTCCGCATGCTCCGCGAAGCCCCGGCGAAGGTCGTCCAACGCGTACTCGCCGGACTGAGCCCGCGCGACCGCCGGGTCACGGCCGCGCTCCTCGGCTACCCCGAGGGCTCGGTCGGCCGGTACATGACGCCGCAGACCGTCGCGCTCAACCAGCACCTCACCGTCGGCCAGGCGCTGGAGCGCGTCCGGTCGCGCGGCGGCGAGGCCGAGACCGTCTACACACTGCCGGTCGTCGACTCGGGCAGGCGGCTCACCGGCGTCGTCGAACTCCGCGAACTGGTGCTCACCTCGCCGGAGCGGGAGGTCGCCGACCTCGTGCGCACCGAGGCTCCCCGCGCGTACGCCACCGACCCGGCCGAGGACGCGGCCCGCCTGATGCGCGAGACCAACGTCCTCGACCTCCCCGTCGTCGACAGCGAGGACCGTCTCGTCGGCCTCCTCACCATCGACGACGCCGTCGAGGTGATCGAGGCGGCGGACACCGAGGACGTCGCCCGGCAGTCCGGCTCGGCGCCGTGGTCGGGCCACTACATGGCGGCGTCGGTCTGGCAGCTCGCGCGGTACCGCGTGGTGTGGCTGCTGCTCCTGCTCGTCGCCGCGACGTTCACCGTCGGGGTGACGCAGATCTTCGAGGGGACGCTCGAGCAGGTCACCCAGCTCGCGATGTTCATCCCGCTGCTCATCGGGACCGGCGGGAACGCGGGCGCGCAGGCGGCGACGACCGCGGTCCGGGCGCTCGCGGTCGGCGAGGTGCGCGGCAGCGACCTCTTCGCGGTGATCTGGCGGGAGTGCCGGGTCGGGCTGCTCCTCGGGCTGCTCCTCGCGGTGCTGGCGCTCGGCCTGGGCGCCCTCTTCGTCGGGCCGCGGATCGCCTCCGTCGTGGCGCTCGCGCTGGTGATCATCTGCGCCTGGGCGGCGACGGTCGGCGGCACGATGCCGCTGCTCGCCAAGCGCCTGCGGATCGACCCCGCGGTCGTCTCGGCCCCGATGGTCACCACGCTCGTCGACGCCACGGGGCTGGTGATCTACTTCCTCACCGCGCGCGTGGTCCTCGGCATCTGACGCCGGGCACGACGCGTGAGGGGCCCGCCGATCCCGGCGGGCCCCTCACGTCCGTTCTTACG
>NZ_AJTQ01000238.1 GCF_000262345.1 Streptomyces xiaopingdaonensis
CGGTGCCTCAGCCCCCGTGCGCGCCGCGCCCGCTCGCGGACGAGGAGCCTCCTGCCGCACCGGACTCGGCGGGCCGGCCGCCCGCGTCGCCCCCGGCCTGCCGGCCGACGGGGGCGGGCTGGGGCGCCTGCTGCGGCGCGGCCTGGGCCTGGCGCTTGCGGGCTTCGGCTGCCGCGTCGTGCTTGAAGAACCACTCCATCTTCGGCTCGATGAGCCACTTGAAGCACTTCACCACGGGCGGTGTGCACAGCACCGTCATCATCACGGCGGCCATCACCGTGATCGCCACCCGGCTCAGCGGGTGGTCGACCCAGGCCATGTCGTACCAGTCGAACTGGCGCGAGAGCTGGATCGGGAAGATGTGCAGCAGGTACGCGTAGAGGGTGCCGGCGCCGAGCGCGGTGAACCAGGTGTGCCGCTGCGGCACCAGGGCGAGGAAGCAGACCGTGAGGACGAGGGCACAGCCGAAGAGTGCGAGATACATCACGGCGCCGACCCAGGAGGGGACGCCCATGTCTGCGGCTGCCTTGTTGTGGAGGAACCAGGTCTTCGACATCCGCGGCACGGCCCAGTAGGCGAAGACCAGGACGCAGGCCCAGATCGGCAGCGCCGCGAGCCGCAGCGACCGGCGCTTCACCAACTCGAAGTGCTCCGGCTTGAGCTGGAGGCCGAGCACGAAGAACGGCAGGTACTGGAAGACCCGCATCAGGTTGAGGTCGTTGCCGATCGACGGCGTGGCCGAGGCGGCGACGGCGATCGCCAGCGCGACCGGGAGCGGCCACCGCAGGTTGTTCCAGATCGGCGTCGTGATCCGCCAGACGAAGAGCGCCATCAGGAACCAGAGCGCGAACCCCGGCTCCTGGAGGTGGAATTCGCGGTCCGGGTTGGATCCGGCCCAGCGCTGGAAGTAGGTGTAGATGACCTGGATGGCGAGGTACGGCACCGCGACGCCCGTGATGAGGCGCTTGATGTGCCGTGCCGAGCCGTTGAAGCTCCGCGAGAGGTAGCCGGAGACGATGATGAACGCCGGCATGTGGAAGGCGTAGAGCACGAAGTAGAGGCCCTCGGCCGCACGGCTGTCGGCACGCAGCGGTTCCCAGATGTGCCCGATACCGACGAGCACGATCGTGAGGTACTTGGCGTTGTCGAGGAAGGGGTCCCGCTGCTTGGCAGCTGGCTTCTTCTTCGTCGCAGGCACCTCGGCCGACGCGGGGGGCGTCGTCGACGACGAGTCCTGCCGGACCGGGGGGAGCGGCGCCCGCTCATAACCAGCGTGCAACATCTGCCGCACCATAGCGCTCAAACCTGGGGCACGTAAATTCTCGTCCCCGGGCTCCTGCCCGCCTCTGCGCCGGGTATTCCCCCTCTTAACCGAGTCGTAAGCGATCATGACATTCCTCTGCGGAGGGCGCTCCCGAGCGCTCCACGGAGGGAAGGTACCGCCTCAAATCACGTGGAAGTGCAGGGTGTTGACGGGGTGCGCCCCGTCCGTCCCGGCGCGCGCGTCGGGCAACCGCTGTCCGTCGGTACGGATTTGGCGGCGCCGCGGGCCCGGCCGGATGAGAACTTCATTAAAGGCACCGGGTGTCGGCGAGATGCATTCGGTGCACGGACGGTGTGATGACCGCGTGTGGGACAGGTGAGAGAGGAGAGGGACAGGAGGGGCGTGCTTTCCGCGGTGCGGTCCGACCGGAACGATCAAGCCGAATCCCGTGCGTGTTCGAGGAGTTGCGTTGCGTGCGGACGCCGGTGCGCGGGCCGACTACGCGGCGTGCGCGGTCGGGGGTGGCGCGTGGTGCACACGAGCCGCTCGGTGTCCAGGGGGCCGTGCGTCGGCTTGAGTGGCTGTCACCCGGCTGCTGTACGCAGCGGGTTGGTGGCACGATGGGGGCCGCGGGGGTGTGGCGGCGCAGGCGGACCCCCGGGCCGGAGAAGTGTTTCGGACATGAGCCGACCATGAGGGTGTGAGCAATTGTGGCCATTTCACTGTCTGTAGTGGTGTTGTTGGCGGTAGTCCTGGTCGTGCTGATCCGGGGGAAATCGATCAAGCCGGGGCCGGCGATCGTGGCGATACTCTTCGGCTTCTTCCTCGCCTCGACGGGGATGGCCCCGTCGATCAACCGCTTCCTCAACTCCATTGCGGAGACCATCAATCAGATCTCCTTCTGATGGTCGGTCGCCGGTGCGCACGGACAACACGTGCTGCGCGCACCGGTGTCCGGGCCGAGCGCCGCCCTGACCCCCACGTACGACGAAGGCCCCGACCGCGGACGGTCGGGGCCTTGCGAGAGCGGGCGACGGGAATCGAACCCGCGTAGCTGGTTTGGAAGACCAGGGCTCTACCATTGAGCTACGCCCGCAGGTACGGCAGTTGTCGGTGACGCCCCTCGGGACTGCTCACCGACGTGGTGCGTGTGCCGTGTGCAACAGCCGGAAGACTACCGGATCTTCAGGGACCGGTGCGGGTGGCCCCCGCGGCGGCCCGGGAGGTCAACCGGTGCTGCCGACTGCTGCCACAGGACGTCGACGGCGCCGTGCGCCCGATGGTCCCGCCGGATACGACACGGACTGCATCGTACGGCATGTACTCTACGTGTCGCACCAACGGGGTGTGGCGCAGCTTGGTAGCGCGTCCGCTTTGGGAGCGGAAGGTCGTCGGTTCGAATCCGGCCACCCCGACCACGTACTATGGGCTACGCGCATGCCTGTGATGTGTCCGCGGCTCCCGGGCCCGCTCCCGGAACTGTGGGGGCGCCCCGCATACGGGCCCCGTGCACACGGAGCAGTCGAATCCCCCGTGCACACGGGGAGGAACGACGTCGCCCCGGGCACACGGGGCAACATCAAGATCAATCCCAGAAGTCAGCCCCAAGGAGACCGACCGTGAAGAGCGCCGTGGAGACCCTGAACCCGACCCGGGTTCGGCTCACTGTCGAGGTGCCCTTCGAGGAGCTCAAGGACAGCCTCGACGCGGCGTACAAGAAGATCAACCAGCAGGTCACGGTGCCTGGCTTCCGCAAGGGCAAGATCCCTGCGCGCCTCATCGACCAGCGGTTCGGTCGCGGCGCCGTCCTCGAAGAGGCGGTCAACGAGGCGCTCCCGAAGCTCTACCAGGACGCCGTCGAGGAGGGCGAGCTCAACGTACTGGGCCAGCCCGAGGTCGACATCACCGACCTGAAGGACAACGAGCAGCTCACCTTCACCGCCGAGGTGGACGTCCGCCCCGAGATCGAGATCCCGGACTACTCGGCCGTCGAGGTCGAGGTGGACGCCGTCGAGGTCTCCGACGAGGACGTCGACCAGGCTGTCGAGCAGCTCCGTGAGCGCTTCGCCTCCACCACCGTCGTGGAGCGGGCCGCCGGCGAGGGCGACGTCGTCAAGGTCGACCTCACGGCGAAGGTCGACGGCGAGACCCTGGAGGACGGCGTCGCCAACGGCGTCGACTACACCATCGGCTCCGGCGAGCTGCTCGACGGCATCGACGACGCCGTCACGGGCCTGAGCGCGGGCGAGACCGCCACCTTCACCTCCGAGCTCAAGGGCGGTTCGGCCGCCGGGCGCGAGGCGGAGATCGAGGTCCGGGTCGAGACCGTCTCCGAGCGCGAACTCCCCGAGCTCGACGACGAGTTCGCTCAGATGGCGAGCGAGTTCGACACGCTGGACGAGGTCCGCGAGGACAGCCGCAAGCGCCTGGAGCAGCAGAAGAAGTACGACCAGGCCACCGCGGCGCAGGAGAAGGTCCTCGACGCGCTGCTGGAGCTCGTCGAGGTGCCGATCCCGGAGAAGCTGCTCGCCGACGAGATCGAGTCGCGCAAGCACCAGCTCGTCAACCACCAGCTCGGACAGCTCGGTCTGGACCTCGAGGGCTACCTCAAGATGCAGGACAAGTCCGAGGAGGAGTTCGAGGAAGAGCTCAAGGAGCAGGCGGAGAAGGGCATCCGGACCCAGTTCGTCCTCGACCAGCTCGTCAGCACCGAGAAGCTCAACGTCAGCCAGGAGGAGCTCACCGAGCACCTCATGCGCCGCGCGCAGTCCTCCGGCATGAGTCCCGACCAGTTCGCGCAGGCGGTCGTCGAGGGCGGCCAGGTGCCGATGCTCGTCGGCGAGGTCGCCCGCGGCAAGGCGCTCGCGTCGGTCGTCGAGGGCGTCACGGTCAAGGACACCAACGGCGAGGTCGTCGACCTCAGCGACGACGAGGACGAGACCGCCGAGACGGTCGCCGCCGAGACGACCGAGGCGGAGACCCCGGTCGAGGCCGCCGAGGACGCCAAGTCCGAGGGCGAGCAGGCCGAGAAGAAGTCCGAGTGACCCGGGCGCCCTCGCGGAGGGCGCCGCGCAGGCAGACCGCCGGCGAGCGTACGTGCGCTCCCGGCGGTCTGCCGCATCGCGACCCTGCGTCGCCGGCGGCCCTGTCCGCCGTGCGCTGCGAGAGCGCAGGGCGAGCGGGTGCGGAGCGCTGCGGCCGCACCGCCCGCCGCCCCCTATGACCTGCGCTCACAGCGAACAGTTCGCGGACCGGGATGGCGCTGCCCGACCGGCGCGTTAGGGTCCCAAGTAGACGAAGACCCCAGTGACGGACCGCTGTCGGCGGCCGTCCGGACACGAGCAGGTGGACACGTGACGCTTCCGATGCCTTCCGCCGCCGCTGAGCCCAACTTCGGTGGTGGCCTCGGCGACCAGGTCTACAACCGACTGCTCAACGAGCGGATCATCTTCCTCGGTCAGCCGGTCGACGATGAGATCGCCAACCGGATCACCGCGCAGCTTCTGCTGCTCGCCGCCGACCCGGACAAGGACATCTTCCTTTACATCAACAGCCCCGGCGGCTCGATCCAGGCCGGCATGGCGATCTACGACACCATGCAGTACATCAAGAACGACGTGGTGACCATCGCGATGGGCCTCGCCGCCTCGATGGGCCAGTTCCTGCTGACGGCCGGCACCCCGGGCAAGCGCTTCGCGCTCCCGAACGCCGACATCCTGATCCACCAGCCGTCGGCCGGACTCGCGGGCTCGGCCACGGACATCAAGATCCACGCCGAGCAACTGCTGCGCACCAAGCGGAAGATGGCCGAGCTCTCCGCCCAGCACTCCGGCCAGACCATGGAGCAGTGGACGCGCGACGCCGACCGGGACCGCTGGTTCACGGCGCAGGAGGCCAAGGAGTACGGCCTCATCGATGAGGTCTACGGTTCGGCCGCCCAGCTGCCCGGTGGCGGCGGCACGGGCGCCTGAGCCCGTCGAACCGATCGGCCCCGTTCGAAGACCGCAGCCACCTCATCACCAGGAGAACGCCCCGATGACCAACACCTCCGGCCCGTCGCCCGCCGGCTTCCCGGGCTCCGGCCTCTACACCCGGCCCTCAGGCGAGTTCGAGGGCATCGCCCCCGAGTCCCGCTACATCGTCCCGCGCTTCGTCGAGCGCACCTCGCAGGGCGTGCGCGAGTACGACCCGTACGCGAAGCTCTTCGAGGAGCGCGTGATCTTCCTCGGCGTGCAGATCGACGACGCCTCGGCGAACGACGTCATGGCGCAACTCCTCTGCCTCGAGTCGATCGACCCCGACCGGGACATCTCGATCTACATCAACAGCCCCGGCGGCTCGTTCACCGCGCTCACCGCGATCTACGACACCATGCAGTTCGTGAAGCCGGACATCCAGACGGTGTGCATGGGCCAGGCGGCCTCGGCCGCCGCGGTGCTGCTCGCGGCCGGCGCCCCCGGCAAGCGGATGGCGCTGCCCAACGCCCGCATCCTGATCCACCAGCCGTACAGCGAGACCGGCCGCGGCCAGGTCTCCGACCTGGAGATCGCGGCGAAGGAGATCCAGCGGATGCGCGAGCAGTTGGAGGAGATGCTGGCACAGCACTCCACCAAGGACATCGAGACGATCAGGGACGACATCGAGCGGGACAAGATCCTCACCGCCGAGGAGGCCCTGGAGTACGGGCTGGTGGATCAGATCACCTCCAGTCGCAAGTCCTCGGTGGGCGTCTGAGACAGCAGTCGGGTCCGCCCCGCGGCGGCCCCGGTTCGGCCCAGGCGGCTTTCGATCCGGTCTCGATACCCTGCGTATCGCGCCGATTCGAGCGGTTTGAACCGGACCGAGGTCGCCAAGGGGGGCCCATGACGGCGGTGCGGCAAGGTACCGTCGAAGAGCATGTACCTCGGTCCGTCTGCGACGGATTACAGGCGAAGGGGAAGCTCCTCGTGGCACGCATCGGTGACGGCGGCGATCTGCTCAAGTGCTCGTTCTGCGGAAAGAGCCAGAAGCAGGTGAAGAAGCTCATCGCGGGACCAGGTGTGTACATCTGCGACGAGTGCATCGATCTCTGCAACGAGATCATCGAGGAGGAGCTCGCCGAGTCCTCCGAGTCGGGTTGGGACGAACTCCCCAAGCCCCGTGAGATCTCCGAGTTCCTCGAGGGCTACGTCGTCGGTCAGGAGGCGGCGAAGAAGGCGCTGTCGGTCGCCGTCTACAACCACTACAAGCGCGTGCAGGCCGGAGAGAACGGCGGCCCGCAGGGCAAGGACGACGGCATCGAACTCGCCAAGTCCAACATCCTGCTCCTCGGCCCCACCGGCTCGGGCAAGACCCTCCTCGCGCAGACGCTCGCGCGGATGCTCAACGTCCCGTTCGCCATCGCCGACGCGACCGCCCTCACCGAGGCCGGATACGTCGGCGAGGACGTCGAGAACATCCTGCTCAAGCTGATCCAGGCCGCCGACTACGACGTCAAGAAGGCCGAGACGGGGATCATCTACATCGACGAGATCGACAAGGTCGCGCGGAAGAGCGAGAACCCGTCGATCACGCGTGACGTCTCGGGCGAGGGCGTCCAGCAGGCCCTGCTGAAGATCCTGGAGGGGACCACCGCCTCGGTGCCGCCCCAGGGCGGGCGGAAGCACCCGCACCAGGAGTTCATCCAGATCGACACCACCAACGTCCTGTTCATCGTGGGCGGGGCGTTCGCCGGTCTGGAGAAGATCATCGAGTCGCGCGCGGGCGCGAAGGGCATCGGCTTCGGTGCCGACATCCGCTCGAAGCGCGAGCTCCAGGACACCAACCAGTTCGAGGAGGTCATGCCGGAGGACCTGGTGAAGTTCGGCATGATCCCGGAGTTCATCGGCCGCCTCCCGGTCCTCACCAGCGTCCACAACCTCGACCGCGAGGCGCTCCTCCAGATCCTTCTGGAGCCGCGGAACGCGCTCGTCAAGCAGTACCAGCGCCTCTTCGAACTCGACGGAGTGGAGCTGGACTTCGACAGGCCCGCACTGGAGGCCATCGCCGACCAGGCGATCCTCCGCGGCACCGGCGCCCGCGGCCTCCGGGCGATCCTGGAGGAGGTCCTCCAGTCGGTGATGTACGAGGTCCCCTCGCGCAAGGACGTCGAGCGCGTGGTGATCACCGAAGAGGTCGTCCACTCCAACGTCAACCCGACGCTCGTCCCCCGGGCGCGCGGCGGTGAGCAGCAGCGGCACGAGAAGAGCGCCTGAACGGCGCCGAGTTCGGCCCGCGAGGCCCGGTCCCGGTCGCGGGGCCGGGCCTTCGTCGTCCCCGGCGCGGCACACCGGACCCCTGCTTCGACGGCAGCCGGGCGCGGTCAACTCCAGCTGCGCGGACGTGAAGCCGGCCCCCCGTCAGCCGGTCCGCGCCGTCCACACGAGGGTGCTGCCGCCGCCCTCCGGCCGTCCCAGCTCCAGGGAGCCGCCCAGCTTCCGGGCCCGAGCCGCCAGGTTCTCCAACCCGCTGCGCCGGCCGTCCTCCGGTATCCCCACGCCGTCGTCGCTGACCGTGAGCACCACACGGCCGGCGGCTGCCTGGAGGGCCACCTCCACCCGGCCCGCCTTCGCGTGGCGTGCCGCGTTGCTCAACGCCTCGCCGAGCGCGGCGAGTACGTGCTGCGCCACGTCGGCCGGCACGTCGGTGTCGAGGAGGCCCTCCATGCTGAGCCGCGGCGGGAAGCCGAGCACGGCGGCGCTCTCCTCGACGGCGCGGACCACACGCGAGCGCAGGCCAGGGCCCGCCTCCTGCTCGGCGGCGCGGAGCCCGAAGATCGTGGACCGGATGATCTTGATGGTCTCGTCGAGGTCCCCGACGGCCCGCAGGACGCGTTCGGCGGCTGCGGGCTCCTCGATCGTGCGCGAGGCACCCTGGAGGGTCATGCCCGTGGCGAAGAGGCGCTGGATCGCGAGGTCGTGGAGGTCCCGCGCGATCCGGTCGCGGTCCTCGAGAAGCGCCAACTGCTCGGCGTCCCTGCGGCGTTCGGCGAGTTCCAGGGCGAGCGCCGCCTGCCCGGCGAAGCCGCCGAGCGGGCTCGTCTCCTCCCGCGTGAGCGCGGGCGCGCCCGAGCGGCGTGCGAGGAGCAGCACTCCCTTGACCGACCCGGGCGTCTCGCCCGACTCGATGCCGAGCGGCACGGCGACGGCGGGCCCGAACCCCTCGGCGGCGTACGGGGTCGCGTCACGCGCGAGGTCGACGCAGGTCGAAGGCTCGCCCGTGCGGTAGGCGTGCCCGGGGAGCGTCCCGTCGAGCGGGACGGCGCTCCCGTGCCGCTCGTCGGCGCCCGCGCCCGTGGCGAGTTCGACGACGAGTTCCTCGCGCTCCGGTACCCGGACGGAGACGTCGGCGAGGTCGGCGCCGAGGATCTCCCGTGCCCGGTCCGCGATGAGTTCGAGGACCTGGGCACGGGTGCTGCCGGAGAGCAGGCTGCGGGTGATCTCGGCGCTCGCCTGTGTCCACCGCTGCTGGCGCTGGGACGCCTCGTAGAGGCGGGCGTTGTCGACGGCGACGCCGGCGGCGACGGAGAGCGTCGTGAGGACCGCCTCGTCGTCCTCGTCGAAGTCGGCGCCCTCCTTTTTGTCGGTGAGGTAGAGGTTGCCGAAGACCTCGTCGCGCACCCTGATCGGGACGCCGAGGAAGGTGTGCATCGGCGGGTGGTCGGGCGGGAAGCCGTAGCTCGACGGGTGGTCGCCCAGCTCGGTGAGGCGCAACGGCTCGGGGTGGCGGATGAGTTCGCCGAGGATGCCGTGGCCCTCCGGGGGGTGGCCGATCCGCGCCGTCTGCTCGTCGTCGAGGCCGAAGGTGAGGAACTGGGAGAGCCTCTCGCCGTCCGGGCCTATCACGCCGAGGGCCGCGTACCGCGCGTCGACGAGGTGCGCGGCGGCCTCGGTGATCTCGCGCAGCACCTGCGCGAGATCGAGTTGGCGGCCGACGCTCAGCACCGCCTCCAACAGGCTGTGGACCCGGTCACGGGTGCCGCGCGCCGAGTCGATGCGCGTCTGGAGTTCGTCGAGGAGCTGGTCCATGCGTAGCTGCCGCAGGTGCGGCGCCTGCAATCGAGGCTCCTCCCCGCCGACCGTCGTCACCCGTCCTCCTCCGTCCGCCGGGGCGCTGCACCGGGCTCCGAGAGCCACCGGCATCACCGTAGCGGGCGCGTCGACCGGGGTACGGAGGGGCCCCGGCGGGGGAGGGCGCGGGTCAGCCGGCGAGGCGCCGTCCGGTGA
The DNA here is from genome assembly GCF_000262345.1 of Streptomyces xiaopingdaonensis. Lineage (GTDB taxonomy): Bacteria > Actinomycetota > Actinomycetes > Streptomycetales > Streptomycetaceae > Streptomyces > Streptomyces xiaopingdaonensis. The sequence continues at coordinate 9,508 of NZ_AJTQ01000238.1, forward strand.
CGGCGGAGCCGACGTCGGCGCGTACGGCCTCGGCGCCCTCCCGGTCCGCGGCGTCGAGGGTGGTGAGGGCGGCGGGAGAGAGACCGTCCTGCCGTTGAGGGCGTGCTCGCGGGGCAGCGCGCGAGTACGCGGCGGGGCCGACCCGGGTCCGTGCGGGTGCCGTTACGTGCCTCGTCGCGCACGGCCTCGATCCGCCGGTGCTCGCCGACGAGCCCGTCGACGTGCTCGGGAAACGCGACGTGCAGCGCGGGGAAGAGGCCGCTGCGCCTGCCCGGCCACCATCCGGGCCGACGGCGTCGAAGCGGCACTCGCGCACTCCGGCACCGTCCCCCGGCCTCTGCGTCTGCGGGTCTCCGGTGCTCGTCACGGCCGTCGAGGGAGCCGTGGCCGAACCGCCTCCGCGCGCCCGGGTGTTCGCGGAACGGTTGCTGCCCGACTGAGGGGCTGCCGGCGGGTCCTGGGCAGCGGTGCCTTGGTCGGGTGCGTGGCTGGGACGGTGCGTCGGCCGTCGTGCCCGGGCAACTCGTGGGCCGGTGGGCGTGGTTGGTCAGCTGCGTCGAGATCCGGGGCCGTGAGGGTGCGTGCCGGTGACGGAGCTGTCCGTGCGGTGGCCATGGTGCGTTCCGTGCCCGGGCGCAGGCGCCGGGCCGTCCGCGGAAGGCGATTAGGCCGACGGGGGCGCCGGCGCCGGGAGGACGGATGCCCTGGTGGAGGGGTGCGTCTCCCGTTCCGTGGCACTGGTCGGGCGCGTGCTTGTGGGGCGGTGCGTCGGCTCGGGGGCAACGCGCGGGGTGCGAGGGGCGGTTGGCCGGAGGGCCGGGAAGGTGCGGGCTCTTCGCGGACGGAGCCGTTCTCACGAATGTCGGGTGTACGTCCACGGCTGCGGCGCCTTTCCGTCCCTGCGCCTGGCCGCGTGGCGCTGGACGCGTGCGTCGGATTGCGGGACCGGTCGGCCGACGGGTGAACCGGCAGAGGTGGCTCAGCCGTTGGGCCGCGAGGGCTCGGCCATGCGGCGCCACGCCTGTGGCGGGGGAGGCGGGCGCATCAGCCGAGGAAACGGGCCGGGAGGCCCAACGTCCGGGCTGCCGAAGCGGGTTACGGTCGTGCGCGTCGAGACGGGGGCCGGGCGCGTACGGACGCCGTCCGGGAGCGAGGAAGCGGAGGGAGACCGATGAGTGCGAGTGAGGTCCTGGTGCGGCCGTACCTGGTCTCGCGCAGGTGTGCGGCCCGTGCCGTCGCCCGGATCGCCCGTGCCGAACGGCCCGGCACGCCGTCCCCCGCCACCGCCGGGGCCGGCGCACCGGCGTCGGGCAGGCGTCCGCGGGGCCGCTGAACTCCGTCGGCCGATGCCCGTGGAACGGTGATGCGGCCCCGGTTGGGTACCGTCGCCTCCGGGCCGCCCCTCCGGGCCCAACGGCCCTTTCGCACGGCTTTCCGTGGCCTGTACTCGACACGGCCCGGGGACGGAGGCGCTCGCGTGGCGGTACGAGGAGGCGCAGGGTGATCGGTGTCGTCGGGCACACGGACCTCACCGCGCGGACGCTGCGGCGGCTCGCGCGGGAGCTGCCGGTGCTGCTCAGGGAATCGGCGGGGGAGTGCGCGGGGGCCGTCGTGCGGGCGGGTGCGGGGTTGCCGCTGCTCGCGGCGCGGGCGGCGCGGCGGGTGGGGCTGCCCGTCGTCGTCGCGCTGCCGTGGCTCGGCGGCCGTCCGGCGGGGCTCGCCGGCCAGGACGCCGTCGCCGCCGGCGAGTTGCTGATGCTCGCGGCCTTCGCCCGTCCCCTCTCCTACGACCCGCACGACCGCGCCGAGTGCATCGCGGCCGACGAGGGCCTCGTCCGCAACTGCGCCCGGCTCGTGGCCGTCTGGGACGGCTCCCACAGCGACGGGCGGGACGCCACGGCGCACCTCGTCGCCTACGCACGGGCGCACAGGGTGCGCGTCGACGTCCACTGGCCGCGGTACGCACGCCGCGCGGTTTCGCTTCCCGGGGTACGCGACTGAGACGGCGGTCCGGGTTCGCGGCTGAGACGGCTTTCCTTGCGCCGTGACTGAGGCGGTTCCTCCGGGCTCGTGGCTCAGGCGGCTTCCCCGGTTCGCGATTGCGGCGACTCTCCCGAACCCGGACCGGGACCGTCCCCCGAGTCCGCGACCGAGACGGCCCACGCCGCGAGCCCCCGTGCTCCACCCGTCCGCCGGCCCGGCGGCACGTCCCCGGCGCGTGCGGCGTCGGGAGGACGTCGGCTCGGGACCTTGGGCCCTGGCCGCACCACGGCGCCCGGCATTGACTGGAGGGAGGACGACCGCCGGGCAGGCGCCGTGGCGCCGCCACCGCCCTCGCACGGCCTCCGGGCCCGCCGTACCGAAGGTCCGCGTCCTGCGCACCTGCCACGCGAGCGGCCGCACGCAGCGGCGTCGATGGGGAGTGAGACCGATGACCGAGACCACCGGCCGGTGGAAAGCCCCGCAGTCCGGCCTCGTACGGAAGCCGTCCCCCAGCGAGCTGCCCCGGCCCGAGGCCCTCGCGCTGCTGGACAGCGTGCCGATCGGGCGCGTCCTCTTCAGCCACCAGGCCCTGCCCGCCGTCCGGTTGGTGAACCACGTCGTCGTCGACGAGGACGTGGTGATCCGCACCCACGCCGGCGCCGCGCTCCTCGGCTCGGCACAGGACGGCGCGGTCGTCGCCTACCAGGCCGACGAGGTCGACCTGGTGCGTCGCCGCGGCTGGAGCGTGACGGTCACGGGCGTCGCGAAGCTGGTGGGGGACCGCGCGGCGCAGCGGCGCTACCGCGAGATGCTGCACCCGTGGGTCGGCGGCCGGATGGACCAGGTCGTCCGCATCAGCATCGACTACCTCACCGGGCTCCGCTTCGGCTGACCTGCCACCCGGCCTCCTCGACCGGGCCCAACGGCCCTGTCGACCTCCGGAACGCGCGAGGAGAATGGCGGTACGCACTCGACGTACCAGGCAGGAGGCCAGCGATGTCGGCCCAGCACGAGCAGCCCCGGCAGCGGCCGGACGGGGAAGGGTCCGTCGGCGTCTTCCTCCTCGACGACCACGAGGTGGTGCGCCGCGGCGTCCGCGACCTGCTGGAGGCCGAGGACGGACTCACCGTCGTCGGTGAGGCGGCCACTGCCGACGAGGCCCTCGTCCGCGTCCCCGCGCTCCGCCCCGACGTCGCCGTCCTCGACGTGCGGCTGCCCGACGGCGACGGCGTCCAGGTCTGCCGTCAACTCCGTTCGCGCTGCCCCCAGTTGGCCTGTCTGATGCTCACCTCGTTCGACGAGGAGGAGGCGCTCCTCGACGCCATCATGGCCGGCGCATCCGGCTACGTGCTCAAGCAGATCAGCGGCACCGACCTCGTCACCGCCGTCCGCACGCTCGCCTCGGGGCAGTCGATGCTCGACCCGGGGGCGACGACGCGGCTGATGGAGCGGCTCAGGGGCGGCGGGACCGCCGAGGAGGAGACGCTGCCCGGACTCACCGAGCGCGAGCGGGAGATCCTCCAGCTCATCGGCGACGGTCTCACCAACCGGGAGATAGGCGCCCGCCTCTACCTGGCGGAGAAGACGGTCAAGAACCACATCTCGCGGCTCCTCGCCAAGCTCGGCGTGGAGCGCCGGGTGCAGGCCGCGGTGATCGCCACGCAGGCGCTCCCGGCCAAGGACGTCCCGCGGACCGAGCGCCGTCCGGGCGCCCGGGCCGGCGGCTGACCGGCGCCCGCTTCCTCGCGGCGGAGCGGCCCGCCGCGACCTCCCCACCCCGGAAGGCGGTTCGGTCGCGGCGGACCGCTCCTGCTGCGCGTCACTTCTCGACGCGCGACTCCTGCCACGCCTTGGCGGCGAGGTCGGCCATCTCGTCCTCGGAGAGCGCGTCGGCGGACATGCCCTTCTGCTCCGTGTACAAGACCGTTCCGATGGTGCTGGAGTCGGCCCAGGCGCACACGGACATCTGCATCCTGCCGCTCGCACCGGTGAACTTGGTGCACTTGAGGAGATCCCCGTCGAAACCGGAGGGGCTCTTCTCCTTCCACTCCGAGTCCTCGGGCTTGACGCCGAGCTTGGAGACGGACTTCGTCTGCTCCTCGATGAGGAAGTCGAGGGACGTCTCCGGGTCGGAGAGCGCGCCGAACGCGCCGGCGAGCTGCACCTTCTTCTGCCCCGAGGAGTACTGCGCCGAGACGTCGCCGTCCGCGTCGAGGTCGGGGATCTTCTTGGTCTTGCCGCTGCCGCTCTTCAACTCGCCCGTCTCGCCGCGCTTCACGTCGCCCTGGCGGTCGTACTCGCCGGCGAGCTTCTGCGGCGGCTCCAGCTTGTACGAGGCGCCGTCGCCGCCGACGACACCGGTGGCGAAGAGCCCGCCCACGACCGCGGCGACGACGACCACGGCGCCGACGACGATGCCGATCGTCTTCCCCTTGCCGCCCCCGCCCTGCGGCGGGACGGGCATCCCCGGCTGCTGCGGCGGGCCGTACGGCGGCTGTCCGGGCGGCTGTTGACCGTAGGGACCGGGCTGTCCCTGCTGACCGTAGGGACCGGGCTGGCCCGGCTGCCCGTAGGGACCCGGCTGCCCGGGCTGACCCTGCTCCCCGTAATGCCCCGGCTGCCCGGGCTGCCCCGGCTGCTGCGGGTATCCGTACCCCTGCTGGGGCGGCACTCCGCCCGGTTGCCCCGGCTGCTGCGGGTATCCGTATCCGGGCTGCTGCGGCTGGCCGCCGTACGGGCCGGGCTGGTTGGTGCTCATGATCGGGTGCTCCCCCTTGCAGGCGTGTACGTGAACAGGCGGGGCCATCCTGGCGGACCGGCTCCCGACCGCACCCCCGAGCACCGACTCCGTTCCCGGACGGAGACACTCCGCTGACAAAGCTGCTGCCTGCGGTCCGAGCCGCCCTCTCGCTCGAAAGCCGAGATCCCCCGGGGGCGTTCGGGCAGTACACCCGAAGTGAGCCGCGTACCGCAACACTTGGCGGAGCCGTCAGCACTCGTGCGCACACCGCCCGCGGGCGGCGGCCCGCCCCCCCCGGAACGCTGTCCCTTTGTCCTGGGCCAGGACAACTCACGCCACGCGCCCGCAGGTCGGCCGGTCAGCCCACCTCGACGCGGGTGTCCTTGCGCACCTTCGCGGCCGTCTCCGCCGCCTCGTCGAGCGGCGTCGCCTGGCCGGTGAGCGCGGCAGCCGGATCGATGGTGGTGACGAGCGCGACGGTGCTGTGGTCGGCCCACATGCAGAGCGGAACGCTTACGCTGTCCACCTTGGCGCCGGCGCCCTCGGGCGCGGTGACCTTGATGCTCTGGCACTGCATCACCGCGTCGTCACCGAGGCTTTCGGGCTGCTGCTTCTCCGGTTCGCCCTCCAGGTCGACCTTGGCGTCGCCCCCCGCACGGTCCGCCTGCTTCGCCGACTCCTGCGCCATCAGCCCGAAGGCGAGGTCGAGCACCCGCTGCGGGTCTTCGATCTCGCCCCAGACGCCGCCGAACTGGAGCTGCGTCGCGGTCTGTTCCGTGCCGGTCGCGTACTCGGCGCCGACCGACTCCGGGTCCTTGACGCCGAACTCCTCGAACTTGTCGGCGTCCTTCGGCTTCACGCCGCCGTCGCCCGAGGAGTTGGGGCTCCGCTGGTAGTCGTCCGCGACGGTCTGCGGTGTCGTGAGCTTGTACTGCTTGCCGTCGTCCGCGATTTCGTCCCCGTCGCCCGTGCCCCCGTTGACGACGAGGAACCCGGCGACCACCGCACCGACGACGGCGAGCGCGCCGACGACGATCGCGATCATCTTCCCCTTCTTCTTCCCGCCCTGCGGCGGGACGGGCATCCCCGGCTGCTGCGGCGGACCGTACGGCGGCTGGCCGGGCGGCTGCTGCCCGTACGGACCCGGCTGCCCCGGATACCCGTATCCCTGCTGGGGCGGCACCCCGGGCCGGCCCGGCGGCTGCGGAGGCTGCTGGCCGTAACCGGGCTGGACCGAACCGTCGCCCTGCGCATAGGGGTTGGGCCCCGGCTGCGGCTGGCCGTACGGTCCCGGCTGGTACGGCCCCTGGCCGCCGGGCTGTCCCGGCTGCTGCCCGTAGGGACCGGGCTGGTTGCTGCTCATACGGCGCTTCCCCTCCGCTTGGCTCGCCTCGAACGCGCTGGAGAACATCTTCTACGACGGCACTGACAAGTGCTTCCCCGGGAGGGAAACCGATTCGAGACTGCGACATCCCCGCCCGTACACTGGCGCCCGTGACCGAGAACACCCAGCAGGCCCCGGAGCACCGCGGCCCCCACTCAGCAGCCCCTGCAGACCTGCCGACGCAGTACGTGCCGGCCGAGGTAGAGGAGGAGCTGTACGAGCGCTGGGTAGAGCGGGGCTACTTCGAGGCCCACGCCAAGAGCGAGAAGCCTCCCTACACGATCGTCATCCCCCCGCCGAACGTCACGGGCTCCCTCCACCTGGGCCACGCCTTCCAGCACACGCTCATGGACGCCCTCACCCGCCGCAAGCGCATGCAGGGGTACGAGTCGCTCTGGCTCCCCGGCATGGACCACGCGGGTATCGCCACCCAGAACAAGGTCGAGCAGCAGCTCGCCGAGGAGGGCAAGTCCCGCCAGGACCTGGGGCGTGAGGAGTTCGTCGACCGCGTCTGGCAGTGGAAGGAGGAGTACGGCGGCAAGATCCTCGGCCAGATGCGCCGCCTCGGCGACGGCGTCGACTGGTCCCGCGAGCGCTTCACCATGGACGAGGGCCTCTCGCGCGCCGTGCAGACCGTCTTCAAGCGGATGTACGACGACGGCCTCATCTACCGCGCCGAGCGCATCATCAACTGGTGCCCGCGCTGCCTCACCGCCATCTCCGACATCGAGGTCGAGTACCAGGACGACGACGGCGAACTCGTCTCCGTCCGCTACGGCGAGGGCGAGGAGTCGGTCGTCGTCGCCACCACCCGTGCCGAGACGATGCTCGGCGACACCGCCATCGCCGTCCATCCCGAGGACGAGCGGTACGCGCACCTCGTCGGCCGCGAGATCAAGCTGCCGCTCACCGACCGCTCCATCCCCGTCGTCGCCGACGAGCACGTCGACCCGGAGTTCGGCACCGGCGCCGTCAAGGTCACCCCCGCGCACGACCCGAACGACTTCGAGATCGGCCGCCGCCACGACCTCCCCGCGCTCCAGATGATGGACGAGCGCGGCACCCTCACGGTCCACGGTCCCTTCGAGGGCCTCGACCGCTTCGAGGCGCGTTCCGCCATCGTCGCCGCCCTGCGCGAACAGGGTCGGATCGTCTCGGAGAAGCGGCCCTACGTCCACAGCGTCGGGCACTGCTCGCGGTGCAAGACCACGATCGAGCCGCGGCTCTCCATGCAGTGGTGGGTCAAGGTCGGCCCGCTGGCGCAGGCTTCGGGCGACGCGGTGCGCGACGGCCGGGTCGCCATCCACCCGCCCGAGCTGTCCTCGCGGTACTTCGACTGGGTCGACAACATGCACGACTGGTGCATCTCGCGCCAGCTCTGGTGGGGCCACCGCATCCCCGTCTGGTACGGCCCGGACGGCGAGACCCGCTGCCTCGGCCCCGACGAGGAGCCCCCGAGCGGCGAAGGCTGGCACCAGGACCCGGACGTCCTCGACACCTGGTTCTCCTCCGGCCTGTGGCCCTTCTCCACCCTCGGCTGGCCCGAGGAGACCCCGGACCTCGAGAAGTTCTACTCCACCGACGTCCTGCTCACCGGCTACGACATCATCTTCTTCTGGGTGGCGAGGATGATGATGTTCGGCCTCTATGCCAGGGACGGCGTCCCGCCGTTCCGCACCGTCGTCCTCACCGGCCTCGTCCGGGACGAGCACGGCAAGAAGATGTCGAAGTCCTTCGGCAACGTCGTCGACCCGCTCGACTGGATGGACGCCTACGGTTCCGACGCCCTCCGCTTCACCCTCGCCAGCGGCGCCAACCCCGGCACCGACGTCCCGATCGGCGAGGACTGGGTCAAGGCGTCCCGGAACTTCGCCAACAAGATCTGGAACGCCACCCGCTTCGCGCTTCTCAACGGCGCCACCGTGGAGGGGCCGCTCCCCGAGTCCGCCGAGATGTCGGCGGCCGACCGCTGGATTCTCTCCCGCCTCGGCGCCGTCGTCGCCGAAGTCGACGCGCACTACGACGGCTTCGAGTTCGCGCGCCTCTCGGACACCCTGCGCCACTTCGCCTGGGACGAGGTCTTCGACTGGTACGTCGAGCTCTCGAAGTCCACCTTCGCCGCGGGCGGACGTCCGGCCGAGGTCTCGCGCCGCGTCCTCGGCGAGGTCCTCGACACCACCCTGCGGCTGCTCCATCCCGTGGTCCCCTTCGTCACCGAGGCGCTCTGGACGACGCTCACCGGCGGCGAGTCCCTCGTCGTCGCGGAGTGGCCGAAGGACCCCGGCTTCCGGGACGCCGCGGCGGAGGCGGAGATCGCCGCGGTCCAGCGGGCGGTCACCGAGGTCCGCCGCTTCCGCGCCGACCAGGGGCTCCAGCCGGGCCAGCGGGTCCCGGCCCGGCTCGTACCGGACGCCGAGGGCTCCCCGCTCGCCGCGCACGAGGAGGCGATCCGCCAACTCCTGCGCCTCCAGCGGCCCGACGACGGCTTCCGCGAGACGGCGTCGCTCCCGGTCGAGGGCGCGGTCGTCGCCCTCGACCTCTCGGGCGCGATCGACGTCGAGGCCGAGCGCAAGCGGCTTGCCAAGGACCTCGCCGCGGCCGAGAAGGAGCTCCAGCAGACGACGGGCAAGCTCGGCAACGACGCCTTCCTCGCCAAGGCACCCGAGCCGGTCGTGGAGAAGATCCGCGTGCGCAAGGCGAAGGCCGAGGAGGACATCGCGCGCCTCAAGGAGCAGCTCGACCGCCTCCCTTCGGCCTGACCTGCGGGCGTCCGGGGCGGCCCCTTCCCACGGGCCGCCCGGACGTCCGCACGTCCGGCCCCCGCCCGCGGCACCGGTCCGCGGCGGCTTCCGTAGACTGGGCGCCGTGAGTGACGAGCGCCCCGACCCGGACCCGGACGAGCCGGACGAGCGGAACACCCGCCCCGACGAACTCCTGCCCCCGACCGACCCCGACGAGGCCGGCGAGTCAGGCGAGGAGACTGCGCCGCCCGAGCCGGGCTCCTTCGAGGAGATCGTCGGCGAGGCCGCCGACCGTGATCCCGACCTCGCCGTGATCGAGGCCGGCAGCCGCACCCTGCGGGCCCAGGCCGGCCAGCAGAGCGCGGAGGTTCCGGCCCGCCCCGAGGACCCCGAGGTGGACCGGCAGCTCCAGGAGGTGGAGGCCGAACTCGCCACCCGCTGGGGCGAGACCAAGCTCGACCCGTCGGTCACGCGCATCCAGGCACTGATGGACGTCCTCGGCGACCCCCAGCGCGCCTTCCCATCGATCCACGTGACGGGCACCAACGGCAAGACGAGCACGGCACGCATGATCGAGGCGCTCCTCCTCGCCTTCGACCTCCGCCCGGGCCGCTACAGCTCCCCGCACGTCCAGTCGATCACCGAGCGGATCAGCGTGGACGGCGCGCCGCTGAGCGCCGAGCGGTTCATCGAGACCTACCGCGACGTCCAGCCGTACGTCGACCTCGTGGACGCGCGCGGCGAGTACCGCCTCTCCTTCTTCGAGGTGCTGACGGCGATGGCGTACGCCGCCTTCGCCGACGCCCCCGTCGACGTCGGGGTCGTCGAGGTGGGCATGGGCGGCACCTGGGACGCCACCAACGTCATCGACGCGGACGTCGCCGTCGTCACGCCGATAGCGCTCGACCACACCGACCGCCTCGGCGGCACCACGGCCGAGATCGCGGGGGAGAAGTCCGGCATCGTCAAGCAGGACGCCACGGTGGTCCTCGCCCAGCAGCCGGTCGACGCGGCGAGCGTGGTCCTCAAGCGCGCCGTCGAGGTCGATGCGACGGTCGCCAGGGAGGGCATGGAGTTCGGCGTGGTTTCCCGTGAACTCGCCGTCGGCGGGCAGCTTTTGACGCTGCGCGGCCTCGGCGGCGAGTACGCGGACGTCTTCCTGCCGCTGCACGGCGCGCACATGGCGCACAACGCGTCGGTCGCGCTCGCCGCCGTGGAGGCGTTCTTCGGGATCGGCGCCGGCGGCGCGGGCCAGGAAGCACGCACGCTCGATGTCGAGGCCGTCAAGCAGGCGTTCGCCGGTGTGACCTCACCGGGGCGCCTCGAACTCGTCAGATCGAGCCCCTCGGTGGTGCTCGACGCGGCGCACAACCCCGCGGGCGCGCGTGCCACCGCGGAGGCGGTGAGCGAGGCGTTCGGGTTCAGCAAGCTCGTCGGCGTCGTGGCGCCCAGCGGGGACAAGGACGTGCGCGGCCTCCTCGAAGCCTTCGAGCCGATCTTCGCCGAGGTCGTCCTCACCCGGAACTCCACGCCGCGCTCGATGGACGTGGACGCGCTCGCCGCGCTCGCCGTCGAGGTCTTCGGCGAGGAGCGGGTGCAGGTGGAGCCGCAGTTGGACAGCGCCCTGGAGGAAGCGATCACCCTCGCCGAGTCCGAGGACGAGTACGCGGGCGCCGGGGTGCTCGTCACCGGCTCGGTGATCACGGTCGGTGAGGCGAGACTCCTGCTCGGTGGAAGGAGCCGCTGATGCGCACCCTGTGTGCCTCGACCCTGATCGGTGAGTTCTTCGTCATCGGCTTCGCCGGGCTCGTGGCGATGCAGCTCGGCGCTGCCTCGACGGGCACGGTCTGGCTCGTCTCCGGGGTCGCCATGGCGTTCTGCGTCGTGCTCTGCGGCATGCTCGGGCGGCCGGCTGCGGTCCCCGCGGGCTGGGTGCTCCAAGCCGTGCTCGTGGCCGGCGGCTTCGTCCTCCCGACGATGTTCTTCCTCGGTGCGTGCTTCGCGGGGCTCTGGTGGGCGTCCGTCCACTTCGGGCAGAAGATCGACGAGGCGAAGGCGCGGTTCGCGGCGGAACCTGACGCGGCGTAGCCGCCGGCCGGCAGGCGTCCGGCCGTGCGCCGGCGGCGACTTGGCGTGGTTCGGGCGAGGTACGGCGTGCGAGGGGCGCGGACGCGCCCCGGCGTACGGGGCGTGCGCCGCGTGGTGGCGGGAGCCAGGTGCTGCGTGAAGCCGCCGCGCCCGCGCCGTGTAGCCTCTCTCCAACCCCCCTTGCGTACCGCCTGCACGGGCCGCGGTCCGCTGTCCGGCCGCGCCCGGGTGCGGACGCCCCCTCGCCTTCCCCGGTAGCCGGCGTCTCGCGGAGCGGGCCAAGCGGGGCCCGTAGCCCCTCGCGCGGCGGGCCGGTGCCACTCGCCGGACGTCGGCGTCAGCCAAGGAAGCCAAGGAGTCCACTGTGAGCCAGCCGAGCCAGCGAACCCTCGTCCTGCTCAAGCCCGACACCGTCCGCCGCGGCCTCGTCGGTGAGGTCATCGGCCGTATCGAGGCGAAGGCCGGCTGGCGGATCGTCGAGATGGACCTGCGCACCATCGAACGCCCCGTGCTGGAGCAGCACTACGCGGAGCACGAGGGCCGTCCGTTCTACGAGCCGCTCGTGGAGTTCATGGCCTCCGGCCCTTCCGTCGCGATGATCGTCGAGGGGGAACGGGTGATCGAGGGCGTCCGTGCGCTCGCCGGACCGACCGACCCGATCGCCGCCGCCCCCGGCTCGATCCGCGGTGACCATGCCACCATCGTCAGGGAGAACCTCATCCACGCTTCGGACTCCGAGGAGTCGGCCGAGCGGGAGATCAAGCTCTTCTTTCCCGAGGTGAGTTGAGCCGTCGGCCTGCCGCTCCCGCGGCCTGCGGCACGCCAACTGGCCGAGCGCCCGCGGTGGAACCCGTCTCGCCGACACGACGTCCTCATTACGAGGGACGCTCGCGGTTCCACTCACAATGACGGAGGAACCGTCTCTACGCGTTCGGGAAACCGCGTCTACGATGGAATCCTTGCGCAGCGCGACGCCAAGCGGGCGCTTTCACTCCCTGCCGTCGTCCCACACACAACCCTCCACTTCCGGAAGGCCAGACGCATCCTATGGCGAACAACATGTCGTTCATCGGCCGTGATATGGCTGTCGACCTCGGGACCGCCAACACGCTGGTGTACGTCAGGGGTCGCGGGATCGTCCTCAACGAGCCGTCCGTCGTCGCCATCAACACCAACACCGGTGGCATCCTCGCGGTCGGAGCCGAGGCGAAGAAGATGATCGGCCGGACCCCCGGCAACATCGTGGCCGTCAGGCCGCTGAAGGACGGCGTCATCGCCGACTTCGAGATCACGGAGCGGATGCTCCGCTACTTCATCCTCAAGATCCACAAGCGCCGCTACCTGGCCAGGCCGCGCGTGGTGGTCTGCGTGCCCTCGGGTATCACGGGGGTCGAACGCCGCGCCGTCATCGAGGCGTCGACGCAGGCGGGCGCGCGCCAGGTGCACATCATCGAGGAGCCGATGGCGGCGGCGATCGGCTCGGGGCTGCCGGTCCACGAGGCCACGGGCAACATGGTCGTCGACATCGGCGGCGGCACCACGGAGGTCGCCGTGATCTCCCTCGGCGGGATCGTGACGGCGCAGTCGATCCGCGTCGCGGGCGACGAGTTGGACAACGCGATCATTCAGCACATCAAGAAGGAGTACAACCTCCTCCTTGGTGAGCGCACCGCCGAGAGCATCAAGATCACCATCGGCTCCGCGCACCACCTGGAGAAGGACGAGCACACCGAGATCCGCGGCCGCGACCTCGTCAGCGGCCTCCCCAAGACGGTCGTCATCTCGGCGGGTGAAGTGCGCAGAGCGATCGAGGAGCCGGTCAACGCCATCGTCGACGCGGTCAAGACCACCCTCGACAAGTGCCCGCCCGAGCTCTCGGGCGACGTCATGGACCGCGGCATCGTCCTCACCGGCGGCGGCGCCCTGCTCCGCGGCCTCGACGAGCGCCTCAGAAGCGAGACGGGCATGCCCATCCACATCGCGGAGGACCCGCTCGACTCGGTCGCGCTCGGCTCCGGCAAGTGCGTCGAGGAGTTCGAGGCGCTCCAGCAGGTGCTCGACGCCCAGCCGAGGCGCTGACCCGGCCACGGACCGGCCCGCAGCGCGGGGACGATCCGCCGCACGGACGAGGAACCAACCGCGCGGCGGATCGTTGCAGTTGGGGCGGGCGCCGCCGAACTGCCCGTCGGAGAAACGGTCTTCGACAGCCAAATGAACATAGCTGAGTACGACCCGAGCATGTCCTGAAACAGCACGACCAAAAGAAGACCCGGTCCGACTGAGAAAGGCACGGCCGCCGCACGTGAGGGATTCCCGAGAAAGCCGGCTGCTGCTCGTCCTGCTGGTCGCCATCGCGTTCGCGCTGATCACGGTGGACCTCAGAGGCGGCGAGCAGTCTCCGCTCGACGGCGCAAGGGGGGCGGCCGCGTCAGCGCTCGGCCCGGTGGAGAAGGGGGTGGCCTCCGCAGTCGACCCGGTCGGCAACGCCATCGGAGCGGTACGCGACTCCGGGGCCCGGCACGACCGGATCAGCCGGCTGGAGCAGGAGAACGCCGCGCTGCGCCAGAAGCTCGGTTCCGACGACCGCAACCGCTCCCGCGCCCGCGAACTCGACAGGCTCCTCAAGACGGCGGGCGCCGGCAGCTACGGCGTCAAGGGTGCCCAGGTCATCGCGATCGGCCCGGCCCAGGGCTTCTCCTGGACGGTCACGATCGACGCAGGCAGCAAGGACGGCCTCGCCAAGGACATGACGGTGCTCAACGGCGACGGGCTGGTCGGCCGCATCACCACGGTCGGCTCCTCCACCTCGACCGTGCTCCTCGCCAACGACCCCGACTTCACCGTCGGCACCCGCATGGAGAAGAGCAGCGAACTCGGCTTCGCGACCGGGGGCGGGGACCGCGCCCTCAGCGTCCAGCTCCTCAACGGCAAGGCGAAGGTGAAGAAGGGCGACCGACTCGTCACCTTCGGCTCCAACGCCGACAAGCCCTTCGTGCCCGGCGTCCCCGTCGGCGAGGTCACCAAGGTGGACCGGCACAGGGGCGACCTGACGCGGGCCGTCAGCGTCCGCCCGTACGTCGGCTTCAGCAAGCTCGACATCGTCGGCGTCGTCGTCAAGCCACCGCGCAGCGACCCGCGCGATGCCGTCCTGGAGGCGAAGAAGCCGGAGAAGCCGACGCCCACCGTCACCGTCACGGCGACCCCCGGCGCACCGGAGGAGGGCGAGGAGGACGCGGGCGAGGCGCCCGAGTCCGGCAGCCCGCCGGGCGACGCCGCACCGCCCGCCGAGGAGCCAGGCACGACGCCCCCACCGGAAGGCCAGTGACGATGTACGTGAACCGAGTCCTCCTGTCGGCCTTCCTCGTGGTGGTCGCCCTCATCGTCCAGGTCAGCGTCCTCGCCCGACTCCAACTCCCGGGCGCCGTACCCGACTTGCTCCTCCTCACCGTCCTCGGCCTCGCCATGGTCTACGGTCACACGGCCGGCGCCGCGATCGGCTTCTTCGCCGGCCTCCTCGCCGACCTGGCGCCCCCCGCCGACCACGCCGTCGGGCGGTACGCCCTCGTCCTCTGCCTCATCGGCTACGCCGCCGGGCTCACCCGCCCCGAGAAGGGCGGCCACCGCTCGGCGACGGTGCCCATGCTCGTCGTGGCGTGCACGGCGGCCGCCTCGACGCTCCTCTACGCGGGCGTCGGCGCGCTCGTCGGCGACACCGCGGCACGCTCGGCCGGGCTCGGCGCGCTGGTGCTCACCGCGACCGTCTACGACCTGCTCCTCGCGCCGTTCACCGTTCCGTGGATCATGTGGCTCGCCCGGCGCACCGAGAAGAAGGACCCCATGGCGGAGACGTCGGGCCTGAGCGACCGGCTCTTCGGTCTCTCCGGGGGTACGGGGCTCGGGCTCGGCGGAGGGACGGGCCTGCTCGGCAGAGGGCGGTCCGGCAGGTCGGGCGTGGGCGGCGGCAAGAGCGTCATCCGGCGGTCCTCGCGCGGCAAGGTCGGAAAGATCAAGGGGGTCAAGAAGCTGTGAGCGACGCCTCGGTCGGCCAGCAGGCCCGCAAGCGCCACGGCAGGGGGTAGGCAGTGTCCAACATTCCGGAGACGGGGCGCACTTCGCGCGTCACCGTCCGGCTCATCGCCATCCAGATCCTCGTGCTCTCGCTGCTGCTCACGCTCGGCGGGCGGCTGTGGTACCTCCAGGTGCGCAACGGCGACGAGTACGAGAAGGAGGCGGCGGGCAACCACGTCCAGCAGGTCGTCGACCCGGCCGTCCGCGGCTCCATCCTCGACTCGCGCGGGGTGCCGATCGCCGACAACGAGACGCGGCTCGTCGTCTCCGTCTCGCGCACCGAGCTGATGAAGATGGACGACGAGGGCAAGTCGGTACTCGACCGGCTCGCCAAGGTGCTCGGCACCAGCTCGAAGGAGCTCGCCCAGAAAGTACGCCTCTGCGACGCCGAGACCCCGCAACCCTGCTGGAACGGCTCCCCGTACCAGCCCATCCCCGTCTCCGACGAGGCGACGTCCCAGCAGGTCCTCCAGATCCGCGAGCGCGGCGAGGACTTCCCCGGCGTGACCGCCGAACCCACCGCCGTACGCCGCTACCCCGCCCCCAACGACGCCAACACGTCGCAGGTCCTCGGCTACCTCTCGCCCGTCACCGACGAGGAGATCGAGGAGGCGAAGGACAGCGACTCGCCCTTCCTCCCCGCCGACGAGATCGGACGCTCGGGCCTGGAGCGTGCCTACGACAGCAAGCTGCGCGGCAGCGCGGGCGTCACGCGCTACGAGGTCGACAACCTCGGCCGGGTGATGGGGCGTGCGGAGAGCGACGCGTCCACCCCCGGGGCCAACCTCGTCACCAGCATCGACTCGCGCGTACAGGCAGTCGCGGAGAAGGAGCTGGAGCGCGCGATGAAGGATGCGCGCACCGAGTTCGACAAGAACACGGGGCGCAACTACGAGGCCGACGCCGGCTCGGTCATCGTCATGGAGAACGACACGGGCCGCGTCGTCTCGATGGTCTCCAACCCCGAGTACGACCCCAACTCCTGGGTCGGCGGCATCTCGGGGAAGGAGTACAAGTCCCTGACGAGCAAGAAGTCCAACTATCCGCTGCTCAACCGGGGAATCCAGGCGCTCGCGGCACCCGGATCCATCTTCAAGGTCATCCCGACCACGGCGGCCGTCAACGCCGGCTACCCGTTCGACGGCAACTACGACTGCCCCGGCTCGTACAGCATCGGCGGCCAGACCTTCACCAACATGGAGTCGGAGAGCTACGGCACCATCGACCTCGGACGCGCGCTCGAGGTCTCCTGCGACACCGTCTTCTACGACCTCGCCTACAAGCAGTGGCGCAAGGACGGCGGCCACACGCCGAAGAAGAACGCGAAGGACTGGTTCTACAAGACGGCCCACCAGTTCGGCCTCGGTGACAAGACCGGTATCGACCTCCCCAACGAGGTCGAGGGCCGCGTCCCCGACCGCCAGTGGAAGAAGGACTACTACGAGGCCAACAAGGACGTCTGGTGCCAGCAGGGCGACGACCCGCAGAGCTACGCCGACAAGATCGCCAAGGAGAACTGCGTCTCCGGCATGAAGATGCGCGCCGGTGACAGCGTCAACTACTCGATCGGCCAGGGCGACACCCTCGTCACGCCGATCCAGATGGCGACCGCCTACGCCGCGCTCGGCAACGGCGGCACCCTCTACGACCCCACCCTCGGCAAGGCGATCGTCAGCGCCGACGGGAAGCACGTCAAGGAGATCAAGCCGAAGTCGCACGGCAAACTCCCCGCCAAGAAGGCCACGTTGAAGGACATCGACGGTGCCCTCCAGGGCGTCGCCACCCGCGGTACGGCCGCGACCAACTTCGGCTCCGGTTGGCCCCAGGAGAAGATCCCGATGCGCGCCAAGACCGGCACGGCCGAGGTCGCGGGGAAGCAGACCACCTCCTGGTTCGCCACCTACACCGACGAGTACACGGTCGTGATGACGATCTCCCAGGGCGGTACCGGCTCCGGCGCCTCGGGGCCCGCGGTCCGCCGGATCTACGACGCCCTCTACGGCGTCGGCCAGAAGGCGCTCCTCCCCAAGCCGGAGAAGGCCCTCCCCAAGATCTCCAAGGACGGCAGCATCCAGGCCCGGCGCGACAAGGAGGAGGACGAGCCGAAGAAGGACGCCGACGCCCCGCCGCCCGGCAGCGAGACGGACCAGTCCGGTGAGCAGCCCCAGCCTCCGCAGCAGCAGACGGGCCAGACCGAAGAGCAGCCCGCGAGGGAACCGGAAACCGGCGGAACGGGCGGTGACCAGCGATGAGCACCCGTTCCTACCCCCTCACGGGCTACGGCCCGAGGCCCCGGACGACGTGGGCGAAGCTCACCGCACGCGACTCCGCGCTCTGGCGCCTCGACTGGATCATGCTCCTCGCGGCGCTCGCCCTCTCCGTCGTCGGCACGCTGCTCGTGTACTCCGCGACCCGCAGCCACAGCGACCTCAACCAGGGCGACCCGTACTATTTCGTCGTCCGCCAGGTCATCGGCATCCTCGTCGGGCTCGCGCTCATGGTCGGCATCGTCTGGCTCGGCCACCGCAAGCTGCGCGGCGCGGTGCCGATCCTCTACGGCATCACCGTCTTCCTCGCGGTGCTCGTCCTCACGCCGCTCGGCGCGACCATCAACGGCTCCCGCGCCTGGCTCAACCTCGGCGGGGGATTCACCGTCCAGCCGGCGGAGTTCATCAAGATCACCATGATCCTCGGCATGGCGATGCTCCTCGCCGCCAAGGTCGACGCCGGCGACCACGCCCACCCCGACCACCGCACGGTGCTCCACGCGCTCGGCGTCGCGGCGCTGCCGATCCTGGTGATCATGATGATGCCGGACCTCGGCTCGGCGATGGTCCTCGTGGTGATCGTGCTCGGGGTGCTCCTCGCCTCGGGAGCCTCGAACCGGTGGATCATCGGGCTCGGCCTCGTCGGCGTCGTGGGCTCCGTGCTCGTCTGGGCGCTCGGACTCCTCGACGAGTACCAGATCAACCGCTTCGCCGCCTTCGCCAACCCCGCGCTCGACCCGTCCGGCGTCGGCTACAACACCAACCAGGCCCGGATCGCCATCGGCTCCGGGGGGCTCACGGGCAAGGGGCTCTTCGAAGGCTCGCAGACGACCGGGCAGTTCGTCCCCGAGCAGCAGACCGACTTCGTCTTCACCGTCGCGGGGGAGGAGTTGGGGTTCGTCGGCGCCGGGCTCATCATCGTGCTCCTCGGCATCGTCATCTGGCGCGCCTGCCGCATCGCGCACGAGTCGACGGAGCTGTACGGCACCGTCGTCGCCGCCGGGATCGTCGCCTGGTTCGCGTTCCAGTCCTTCGAGAACATCGGGATGACCCTCGGCATCATGCCGGTCGCCGGACTGCCGCTGCCGTTCGTCTCCTACGGCGGCACCGCGATGTTCGCCGTCTGGATCGGGATCGGTCTCCTCCAGTCGATCCGGACGCAGAGACCGGTCGCCGCCTGAACCGTCGGCCGCGGTTCCCGCGCGACCCATTGCGGGCGCCGGGGACCGCGGTTACTTTCCGGATATGCCGGATGTCATACGGGAGATCGAGCGGAAGTACGACGCAGCGGCCGACACCGGCCTCCCCGACCTGCACGCGCTCCCCGGCGTGCACACCGCCGCGCCCACCGGGCCCCGCACGCTCAGCGCCGTCTACTGGGACACGGCCGACCTGCGCCTCGCCGCCGAAGGCATCACCCTGCGCCGCCGCACCGGCGGCAGCGACGAGGGCTGGCACCTCAAACTCCCCGTCGCCACACCGCAGTCGACGCCCGGCACCACCGTGCGCGACGAGCACCACCACCCGCTGGGCGAAGAACCGGCGGCGCCGCCCGAGCCCCTCGCCGCCCTCGTCCGCTCCCGTACCCGCCATCGCCCGCTGCTCCCGCGACTCCGCCTGGTCCAGGAGCGGACCGCCGTCGCCCTCTTCGACGTCGACGGACGCCCCCTCGCCGAGGTCGGCCTCGACCGCGTCCACGCCGCGCGGCTGCCGGACGACGGCACGGGCACCCCGGCCGACTGGACCGAACTCGAAGCGGAACTCGGCGAGTTCGGAGACCTTGCGCTCCTCGACGCCGTCGACGACGCCCTCCGCGCGGCCGGCGCCCACCGCTCCGCGGCCCGCTCGAAGCTCCACCGCGCCCTCGCGGAGACCGGAACCCCCGCACCCGAGCCCGCGGACCCGCCCCGGCCCCGCACCGCAGGCGACGTCGCCCTCCGCTACGTCCGCCGCCAGGTCGAGGCGCTCGTCCGCCTCGACCCCCAGGTCCGCTGCGACGTCCACGACTCGGTCCACCGCATGCGCGTCGCCACCCGCCGGCTCCGTAGCTGCTTCCGCACCTGCGACCGCCTCCTCGACCGCGCCGCCACAGACCCGCTGCGCGACGAACTCAAGTGGCTCGCCGCCGAGTTGGGGGTCGACCGGGACCGCGAGGTGCTCACCGCCAGACTCGCGGACGGACTCTCGGCGCTCCCGCCCCAGCAGCTCCTCGGCCCCGTCGCCGAGCGCCTCGACACCTTCTCGGCGCACCGCCGCACCGGCTCCCGCGCCCGTCTCGGCGACGTCCTCGACAGCGACCGCTACCTCGGCCTGCTGGAGAGCCTGGCGGCCCTGCTCGACCAACCCCCGTTCCTGGAGCGGGCCGTGCGCGCCCCCGAAAGGCCGTTCCGCAGAGCGCTCGCCCGCGACTTCGACCGCGTCGCGGCACACGTCGGCGAGGCGCTCGCCGCCGACGAGGGCGACGAGCGGGACCGTGCGCTCCACGACGCACGCAAGGCGGCGAAGCGCCTCCGGTACGCGGCGGAGGCTGCCCGCCCCGTGCTCGGCGCCCCGGCGAAGGAGTACGCCGCCCTCGTCGCGGAGCTCCAGCAGCTGCTCGGGGACCACCAGGACAGCGTCCTCGCCCGCGAAGCCCTGCTCGAACTCGCCGCCGAGGCAGCCGCGTCGGGCGAGCCGTCGTTCACGTACGGCGTGCTCCACGAACGCGAGCGGGAGCTCGCCCGCGGGTACGAGGCGCGGGTGCCGGAGGCGTGGCGGGCCGTCGCGCCGGACGGGCGCTGCCCGCTCGTCTGAGGCGTCCGCAGGACCGGGACGTACGGCCCTTCCGCCCGGCGGCGGAAGGCCGTTGGCACCCGCGTTAGTCTTGAGGGCTGACCCTGCCCACTCGCTCGAAAGAACGCCTAGATGACTGTCGAGTCGGTCTTCCCGCAGCTCGAGGCCCTCCTGCCGCACGTACAGAAGCCGATCCAGTACGTCGGCGGCGAGCTCAACTCCACGGTCAAGCCGTGGGACGAGACCGAGGTCCGCTGGGCGCTGATGTATCCGGACGCCTACGAGGTCGGGCTCCCCAACCAGGGCGTCATGATCCTCTACGAGGTGCTCAACGAGCGCGAGGGCGTCCTCGCCGAGCGCACCTACAGCGTCTGGCCGGACCTGGAGAAGCTGATGCGGGAGCACTCCGTCCCGCAGTTCACGGTCGACGCGCACCGCCCCGTCGGCGCCTTCGACGTCCTCGGCGTCTCCTTCTCCACCGAGTTGGGGTACACCAACCTCCTCACCGCGCTCGAACTCTCCGGCATCCCGCTGGAGTCCAAGGACCGCACCGAGGACCACCCGATCGTGATGGCCGGCGGTCACGCCGCCTTCAACCCCGAGCCGATCGCCGACTACCTCGACGTGGCGGTCATCGGCGACGGCGAGCAGGCGGTCCTGGAGGTCAGCGAGATCATCCGCGCGTGGAAGCGCGAGGGCCGCCCCGGCGGCAGGGACGAGCTGCTGCTCCGCCTCGCCAAGACCGGCGGCGTCTACGTGCCCCGCTTCTACGACGTCGAGTACCTGCCGGACGGCCGGATCTCCCGCACCGTCCCCAACCGCTCCGGCGTTCCCTGGCGCGTCTCCAAGCACACCGTCATGGACCTCGACGAGTGGCCCTACCCGAAGCAGCCGCTCGTCCCGCTCGCCGAGACGGTCCACGAGCGGATGTCGGTGGAGATCTTCCGCGGCTGCACCCGCGGTTGCCGCTTCTGCCAGGCCGGCATGATCACCCGTCCGGTGCGGGAGCGGTCGATCACCGGCATCGGCGACATGGTCGACAAGGGGCTGAAGAACACCGGCTTCGAGGAGGTCGGGCTCCTCTCCCTCTCCTCCGCCGACCACAGCGAGATCGGCGACGTCGCCAAGGGCCTCGCCGACCGCTACGAGGAGGACAAGGTCGGCCTCTCCCTCCCCTCCACCCGCGTCGACGCGTTCAACATCGACCTCGCCAACGAGCTGACCCGGAACGGCAGGCGCTCGGGGCTCACCTTCGCGCCCGAGGGCGGGAGCGAGCGCATCCGCAAGGTGATCAACAAGATGGTCTCGGAGGAGGACCTGACCCGCACCGTCGCCACCGCCTACGGCAACGGCTGGCGCCAGGTGAAGCTCTACTTCATGTGCGGCCTGCCCACCGAGACCGATGAGGACGTGCTCCAGATCGGCGACATGGCCGTCAACGTCATCGCCAAGGGACGCGAGGTCGCCGGCTCCAACGACATCCGCTGCACGGTCTCCATCGGCGGTTTCGTGCCGAAGCCGCACACACCCTTCCAGTGGGCGCCCCAACTCAGCGCCGAGGCGACGGACGCGCGGCTCGGCAAGCTCCGCGACAAGATCCGCGGCGACAAGAAGTACGGCCGCTCGATCGGCTTCCGCTACCACGACGGCAAGCCCGGCATCGTCGAGGGCCTCCTCTCCCGCGGCGACCGCCGCGTCGGCGCCGTGATCCGCGAGGTCTACGAGCGCGGCGGCCGCTTCGACGGCTGGCGCGAGTACTTCTCCTACGACCTGTGGATGGAGTCGGCCGCCAAGGCGCTCCCCGCGTACGGCGTCGACGTCGACTGGTACACCACCCGCGAGCGCACCTACGAGGAGGTCCTCCCCTGGGACCACCTCGACTCCGGCCTCGACAAGGACTGGCTCTGGGAGGACTGGCAGGACGCCCTCGACGAGACGGAGGTCGAGGACTGCCGCTGGACACCCTGCTACGACTGCGGCGTGTGCCCGCAGATGGACACCGAGATCCAGATCGGCCCGACGGGGCAGAAGCTGCTGCCGCTCTCCGTCGTCAACAAGTAGCCGGTGTGCGGGGCCGCTCGTCGCGCGGCGGGTTGCGTGAGTGGGGCTGACGGGTCTGCGAGTCGGTCCGCGGTCGGCGGGTGCCTCGGACACGTCCCGGCCGAGCGCGTTTCCGCCCACCGGCCGGAGTGGTCGGATCCTCTTCGCACCGGCGGGCGGTGCTCTTCGCGGCGCCCGAGGTTTGGCGCAGGAAGACCAGCGGCTCGTTCGGCCTTCCTCGCGCCGTGGCGCCTCGGCCGTCCCTGGGCCTCCGTGTCGGCATGCACCTGGCGTGCGGACGTCTTCGGCGGGTGGCTCGTACGACGGCTCGTCGACCGGCTCGGCACGGCGCGCCGGTCACCACCCCGACGGGCGTCCGCGCCGCCCCTGAAGTCCCGCCGCCCGTCCGTGCGTTGCCGGCTGCCGATTCCGCGGCCCGGCCCGCCGTCGGCTGCCACGCTGGGCGCATGCCGGAGCTGATCCCGCCGGTGATGCGGGTGCACCGTTCCTTCCTCGCCGCGATGGCCGAGCTCCGCACCGAAGGGCGCGGCACCGCGGAGGCCGCCTCGATGACCGGGCGCGATCCGTACGGCTACGGCGGCCGTTGGTCGGACCCCGAGAAGCGGCGCCTGATCGAGAAGAGCGGCGCCGTCTGCGAGGACCGCAGGGGCAGCAAGCTGCGGTACTGGCTGACGACCACCGACGAACCGACGGCCCCTGCCGTCCGACCGCACACCGGCCCCGCGCCCGCGCCCCCGCGTCTGCCCTGACGTCGGCGTTCCGGCAGCCCCGGCGCGCGGCCCGACGGGCCCGCCGTCGGGACCCGTGGTGCCCGCTCGGGGGGGCAGCGCCGGTGAGTGCCCCGGGCATGCGACGTACCCTGGGTCGCAGGATCGCTCGTCGGACCGTCGCGCGCCGCGCGCCGACGGCGACGCAGATCCGCCTTCGTGACAACAGACATACAGGCGGCCGCCGACCGCGTGCCGCCGGGCAGCGAGGAGAGAACCACTGGGCAAGCGACAGCCCGAAGGCCCGCCGCCGGCACCCGCGGTGCAGCGCATCCGACTGCGCTACACCAAGCGCGGCCGCCTCCGATTCACCAGCCACCGCGATTTCCAGCGCGCCTTCGAGCGCGCCCTCCGCCGTGCCGAGGTGCCCATGGCCTACTCGGCCGGGTTCACGCCGCATCCGAAGGTGTCCTACGCCAACGCGGCACCGACCGGCACCGGCAGCGAGGCCGAGTACCTGGAGATCGCCCTTTCCGACCGACGCGACCCGGAGGCGCTCCGCACGGTGCTGGACGCCTCGATGCCCGAAGGACTCGATCTCGTCGACGCCGTCGAGGCCCGCACCACGGAGTTCACCGAACGTCTCCAGGCGTCGGCGTGGCAGCTCGCACTCGACGGCGTCACGCCCGCGGCTGCCGAACAGGCGGTGCGGGACTTCCTCGCCGCCGACTCCGTCGAGGTGCAGCGGCAGACCAAGAAGGGCCTCCGCACCTTCGACGCCAGGGCCGCCGTCACCTCCCTCGACGTGGGGCAGGCGTCCGAGCCTCCCGGCCTGGATGGGACGGCCGGCGCGCCCTGTGCGATACTGCGCCTGGTAGTACGGCATGTGACACCCGCCGTGCGACCCGACGACGTCCTGTCCGGTCTTCGCGCTGCGGCCGACCTGGCGCCGCCGGTCCCGGCAACGGTGACAAGGCTGGCGCAGGGGCTGCTCGATGAGGAGAGCGGCACGGTGACCGATCCGTTCGCGCCTGACCGCGACGCACCTTCCGGGGCCGAGGCTCTCGGGACACCCAGCGTCGCGTCGGCGCCCGGCGGCACCGCGTAGGAGCGCCGCCGACGCCAGCGCCGCCGCCGACGACGCCAGGGAAGCCACCCGGGTACGCAGGACGGCAGGCGAGCGCACTGACCACAAGACTTTCGCCG
Source organism: Streptomyces xiaopingdaonensis (assembly GCF_000262345.1). GTDB lineage: Bacteria > Actinomycetota > Actinomycetes > Streptomycetales > Streptomycetaceae > Streptomyces > Streptomyces xiaopingdaonensis. The sequence continues at coordinate 33,525 of NZ_AJTQ01000238.1, forward strand.
TAGCCGCCTCGCAGCGAAGCGGAACCGGCGAGCGACAACAGCTCCCGCGCGGCGCCCGCGCCGGGTCGCGGTCCGCCCCATCAGCGGACGGCCCCGGAGAGGACGAGGCGCGCAGGGAGCGTGACGGGAGAACCGCCCGCATGCTCGAACCAACTGAATCCACCGCAGGAGACCCTCTCGAAGGAGGCTCTGCGCCCGAACCGGCCGCCGAGACCACACCGAGCGACACCCTGCCCCCGCGCCGCAGGCGCCGTGCCGCCTCCCGGCCCGCCGGTCCGCCCGGCTCCGACGCCGCCGCCACGGAGCCGGCCGCCGTCGTCGAGCCGAAGCCGACGGCCGAGGCATCGCCCGCGGAACCCTCGCCCGCCGAAGCACCGGCCGCCGAGCAGGCGCCGCAGCCGGAGGAGAAGCCCGCGCGCTCACGCCGCAGGGCGACGCGCAGGGCCTCGGCACCGGCCGGCGCACCGCAGACCAACGAGGCAGAACCGTCGGCCGCCGCGCCGGAGCCCGACCAGCAGGGGCCCGCAGCCGCCGCGCAGGCCGAGCCCGCCGAGAAGCCCGCAGCGGCCGCGCAGGCCGAGCCCGACGCCGAGGCCGAGCAGGCCCCCGCGCGCCAGCGGCGCAGGGCGAGCCGGAAGGCTTCGGCACCGGCCGGCGCTCCCCGGGGCGAGCCTGAGCAGCAGCCCGAGCCGGCAGTGGACGACCAGCCGAAGAGCGCGCCGGCGAAGGCCAGGAAGCCGAAGCGCGAGCCGGCGAAGAGCGAGCAGCCGGAGACCGACCAGCCCGAGTCGGCCAAGAGCGACCAGGCCAAGAGCGACCAGTCGAAGAGCGACCAGTCGAAGCGCAAGCCGGCCAGGAGCAAGCAGGCGCAGTCCGAGCCGTCCGAGCCCGAGCAGCCGGCCGCCGAGGAGGAGCCCGCCCCGAAGCGCACCCGGCGGCGTACGGCGAAGAGCGCGGCGGAGCCGGCGGCCGAGGCTGCCGCGGAGCAGCCGGAGCAGCCGGAGGAGTCGGCGCGTACCGCGCGGAAGCCGAAGGCCGAGAAGCGTGCGAAGGCGTCCGCGGAGTCGGGCTCGGAGAAGAAGGAGGCCGAGGCGCCGAAGCGGGGCCGCGCGGGTACCCCGCCCGTCGCGATGTTCCAGGCGCCGGTCTTCACCGAGCCCGCGTTCCAGACGCCGCAGCGTGCGGCGGCTGCGGCTGCCGCGGCTGCCGAGCAGGGCGACGCGGAGGAAGAGGAACCGCAGGCCGGTACGCGGCGCCGTCGCCGGGTGGAGTCCCCCGGGGGTTCGGCGGACGCGGGGAACGCCGAGGTCGTGGCCGAGGAGGAGCCGGAGGAGACCGACGAGTCCGAGGATTCGGCGCAGGAGTCGTCGGAGCGTCCGGCGAGGCGTCGCCGCAGGGGCGGCCGTCGGCGTCGCAAGGGTGACGGCGGCGAGGGCGCGGCCGAGGACGAGTCGCCGCATGGCGAGGACGAGCAGGAGGCTCCCGAGGAAGCGGAGGCCGGTGAGTCCGACGAGGGCGACGAGCAGCCGCTCTCCAGCTCTTCGTCGAGCAGCTCCCGCCGGCGGCGCAGGCGCAGGCGCCGCACGGGCGAGCAGGAGCCCGCGGCCGAGCAGCAGCCGTCGACCGACGGCGACCCGGAGCGCACCGTCGTCAAGGTGCGTGAACCGCGGAAGAAGAACGGCAAGGAGGGTGAGCCGAGCGACGAGGTCCAGGCGATCAAGGGCTCGACCCGCCTGGAGGCGAAGAAGCAGCGCCGGCGTGAGGGCCGCGAGCAGGGCCGCAGGCGTGTGCCGATCATCACGGAGGCCGAGTTCCTCGCGCGTCGCGAGGCGGTGAAGCGGGAGATGATCGTCCGGCAGAGCGGGGAGCGGACGCAGATCGGCATCCTCGAGGACGACATCCTCGTCGAGCACTTCGTCAACAAGGAGCAGGCGACCTCCTACGTCGGCAACGTCTACCTGGGCAAGGTGCAGAACGTCCTGCCGTCGATGGAGGCGGCCTTCGTCGACATCGGCAAGGGCCGCAACGCGGTGCTCTACGCGGGCGAGGTCAACTTCGAGGCGCTCGGCATGGGCGGCGGTCCGCGGCGGATCGAAGCGGCGCTCAAGTCGGGCCAGTCGGTGCTGGTGCAGGTCACCAAGGACCCGATCGGGCACAAGGGCGCGCGCCTCACCAGCCAGGTCTCGCTGCCGGGCCGCTACCTCGTCTACGTCCCCGAAGGGTCGATGACGGGCATCAGCCGGAAGCTCCCCGACACCGAGCGGTCGCGGTTGAAGCAGATCCTCAAGAAGGTCGTCCCCGAGGACGCGGGCGTGATCGTGCGCACGGCGGCCGAGGGCGCGAGCGAGGACGAGCTGCGCCGGGACGTCGAGCGGCTCCAGGGGCAGTGGGAGGAGATCAAGAAGAAGTCCGGGAAGGGCACCGCGCCGACGCTGCTCTACGGAGAGCCGGACATGACGGTCCGCGTCGTCCGCGACATCTTCAACGAGGACTTCTCCAAGGTGATCGTCAGCGGCGAGGAGGCGTGGCAGACGGTCCACGGCTACGTCGAGCAGGTCGCGCCCGACCTCGTCGACCGGCTCCAGAAGTGGACGTCGGACGTCGACGTCTTCGCCACGTACCGGGTCGACGAGCAGCTGACGAAGGCGCTCGACCGGAAGGTGTGGCTGCCCAGCGGCGGCTCCCTCGTGATCGACAGGACCGAGGCGATGATCGTCGTCGACGTCAACACGGGGAAGTTCACCGGCCAGGGCGGCAACCTGGAGGAGACGGTCACCAGGAACAACCTGGAGGCGGCCGAGGAGATCGTGCGCCAGCTCAGGCTGCGCGACCTCGGCGGCATCATCGTCATCGACTTCATCGACATGGTGCTGGAGTCCAACCGGGACCTGGTCCTGCGGCGGCTCCTGGAGTGCCTGGGCAGGGACCGGACCAAGCACCAGGTCGCCGAGGTGACCTCGCTCGGGCTCGTGCAGATGACGCGGAAGCGGGTCGGGCAGGGCCTGTTGGAGTCGTTCTCCGAGACCTGCCCGCAGTGCAACGGCCGTGGCGTCCTCGTCCACATGGAGCTCGGGCAGCCGGCGGGCGGCAAGAAGGGCAAGAAGAAGAAGGGCGGCGGCCACCACCACGACCACGTCCACGAGGAGGCCGCCGGCCAGAAGCCCGAGTCGAAGCAGCAGCCCGAGGCCGAACCGCAGCAGCCCCAGGGCGGTCGGCAGGTCGAGGAGCCCGTCCCGTTCGTGCCGGACGAGGAGCTCTACGGCAGCGCCGCCGAGGCGGAGGCAGCGGCGTCCGGACGCCAGCGCACCCGTAGGCGCGGCGGACGCCGGGCCTCGGCCCCGCAGGGCGCGCCCGCGGGCGAGGGCGAGCAGGCCGAGCAGCAGCCGGAGCCGGAACAGCCGCAGGCGGAACCGGAGTCGGCGGCCGCCGAGCCGCGCGAGCAGAGCACGGCGAAGGCCCGCACCCGGCGCCGCGCGGTGCGCCGTGCGACGGCTCCCGCCGGTGCGCCGGAGCAGGCGAGCCGGGTGGAGGGCGCCGAGTCGGAGCCGTCCGAGGCCCCGGCCGTACCGGAACCGGAACCGGCGCTGCCGGTCGAGGCGACGCCGGTGCCGGAGCACGAGCCGCGTCCGCGGCGTCGGGCAGCGCGCAAGGCCAGTGCGCCCGTGGGGTCGCCGCACGCCGCGGACGAGGCCGCGGTCACGGTGATCCCGGCCGGGGAGTCGGAGTCGGCCGCCGAGCCGCAGCCCCCCGAGCCGGTGCAGCAGCCGGTCTCGGACGCGGCGCCCGCGCGCAGGCGCCGTCGGGTCGTCAGGGAGTTCTCCGCGCCCGAGGAGCAGCCGGCGTCCGAGTCGGCGGCTGAGCCGGAGGCGCCGGCGAAGAAGACGGCGCGGAAGACGGCGGCGAAGAAGGCCACGGCCAAGAAGGCGGCGGCGAAGAAGACCGCGAAGTCGGCCTCCGTCTCCCCGGAGAAGCCGGAAGCGGAGTCGGAGGCGGCGGCGAAGAAGTCGGCGCGGAAGGCGGCGGCCAAGAAGTCGGCGGCGAAGAAGACGACGGCCAAGAAGACCGCCGCGAAGAAGACGACCGCGAAGAAGACGGCGGCGGCCGACGAGCAGTCGCCCTCCTCGGTGACGGTCCAGGCCGGCGACGAGCCGACGGCCGCGGAGTGAGTCTGTGCCGGCGGTCGCCCTCCTCGCGGGGGCGACCGCCGGCCGTCCGTTTGACCAGCGAGGTCGAGGCGCCGTAGCCTTGCCCTTCGGCGTGTCAGAGATGCGCCGCACCCTTGAGCAACTCCCTTTCGGAGAGCCGCCGGCAACGGCCCGGCTCGTCCCGGAAGAGGCCGCTCACTCCTCGAGGTTTCCGGGACACCGTGCCCGGTGGGAGCGGCTGGCGTCAGGGGTTCCGAGCCGAGCGAGAGAGAGCTAAGCGTGTACGCGATCGTGCGCACCGGCGGCCGCCAGCAGAAGGTGTCCGTGGGCGACGTCATTGAGGTTGACCGTCTTTCCGAGAGCAAGGTCGGCGACACCGTCGAGCTCTCGACCCTGCTCGTCGTCGACGGCGAGGCCGTCACCAGCGACCCGTGGGTGCTGGCGGGCGTGAAGGTCCAGACCGAGGTTGTCGACCACCACAAGGGCGACAAGATCCGGATCCAGAAGTACAAGAACAAGACGGGCTACAAGAAGCGGATCGGCCACCGCCAGCTCCACACCGCTCTGAAGATCACCGGCATCCCCGCCCCGGCTGCGAAGTAAGGGACTGAGAACACATGGCACACAAGAAGGGCGCATCGTCCACTCGGAACGGTCGCGATTCCAATCCGCAGTTCCTGGGCGTCAAGCGCTTCGGCGGCCAGGTCGTCAACGCGGGTGAGATCCTCGTCCGCCAGCGCGGCACCCACTTCCACCCGGGCAAGGGCGTCGGCCGCGGCGGTGACGACACTCTCTTCGCGCTCGACGCCGGCGCGGTGGAGTTCGGCAAGGCGCGCGGCCGCAAGGTCGTGAACATCGTCCCGGCCGGCGAGTGACACCGGCTGCTTAGCCACGGGTCCGGCGCTCGGCGCCGGACCTCCTCCGAGGGCGGACCTCCGCTTCCCGCGGTAAGGGAAGCGGGGCCGCCCTCGGTGCGTATCGCGCAGGACGGGCACCGATCCCGTCCACCTGACCCCCGCTCTGGAGGCCCCTGATGACCACCTTCGTGGACCGCGTCGAGCTCCATGTCGCCGCGGGTAACGGAGGCCACGGCTGCGCCTCCGTCCACCGTGAGAAGTTCAAGCCGCTCGGCGGCCCGGACGGCGGCAACGGCGGACGCGGGGGCGACGTCGTCCTCGTCGTCGACCCCGACGTGACGACGCTCCTCGACTACCACCACAGCCCGCACCGCAAGGCCACCAACGGCAGGCCGGGCGAGGGCGGCAACCGCAGCGGAGCCGACGGCGGCGACCTGGTGCTGCCCGTACCCGACGGCACGGTCGTGCTCGACCGGAACGGCGGCGTCCTCGCGGACATGGTCGGCAAGGGCACCACCTTCGTCGCGGGGCAGGGCGGTCGCGGCGGGCTCGGCAACGCCGCGCTCGCGTCGGCCCGCCGCAAGGCGCCCGGCTTCGCGCTGCTCGGCGAGCCGGGCGAGACGCGGGACGTCGTCCTGGAGTTGAAGACGGTCGCCGACGTGGCGCTCGTCGGTTATCCGAGCGCGGGGAAGTCCTCGTTGATCTCGGTGCTCTCGGCGGCGAAGCCGAAGATCGCGGACTATCCGTTCACGACGCTCGTGCCCAACCTGGGTGTGGTGACGGCGGGACGCAGCGTCTTCACCGTCGCCGACGTGCCGGGACTCATCGAGGGCGCCAGCGAGGGCCGGGGCCTCGGCCTGGACTTCCTGCGGCACGTCGAGCGCTGCTCCGTCCTCGTCCACGTGCTCGACTGCGCGACGTTGGAATCGGATCGCGACCCGGTCTCCGACCTCGACGTGATCGAGGCCGAACTCGCCCGCTACGGCGGCCTGGAGGACCGTCCGCGCCTCGTCGTCCTCAACAAGGTCGACATCCCCGACGGCAGGGAGCTCGCCGAGATGGTCCGCCCGGACCTGGAGGAGCGCGGCTTCCGCGTCTTCGAGGTCTCCGCCGTCGCGCACCGGGGCCTCGACGCGCTCGCGTACGCGCTCGCCGGCATCGTCGACGAGGCGCGCGCCGCCGCTCCGGTGCAGGAGGCGACGCGCGTCGTCATTCGTCCGAAGGCCGTCGACGACACCGGCTTCACCGTCACTCGTGAGGGTGCTCTCTTCCGTGTCCGGGGGGAGAAGCCCGAACGCTGGGTCCACCAGACGGACTTCAACAACGACGAGGCCGTCGGCTACCTCGCCGACCGTCTCAACCGCCTCGGGGTCGAGGACGAGCTGCTCAAGGCCGGCGCCCGCGAAGGGGACGGCGTCGCGATCGGGGACGAGGAGAACGCCGTCGTCTTCGACTGGGAGCCGACGCTCTCGGCAGGCGCCGAGATGCTCGGGCGCCGCGGCGAGGACCACCGCATGGAGGAGCAGCGGCCGGCAGCGCAACGCCGCCTGGAACGGGAGGCGGAGCGGGACGAAACGCTCGGTGCATACCGGGAGTTCGACCCGTTCGAGCAGTGAACCCGGAGAGCGCGGGGCTCCTCGACGCGATGGAGCGCAACCTCGCCGACCACGCCCGCCACCTCCACCGCGACCTGCCGGGCGCGACGGTGGAGGACCGCGGCGACCTGCTCGTCGCGGACAGCGGGCTCGACGACGACACCTTCAACATCGTTGCCCTCGCCCGCTTCACACCGGCCACGGCGGGGCAGCGCGTCGACGAGACCGTCCGCCGTCTCCGGGCGAGCGGGCGCTCCTTCTCCTGGTGGGTCGGCCCCACGTCGACGCCGGCGGACCTGGCGCTCCGGCTCGCCGGCGCCGGCCTGCCCGTGGCGGAGGAGGAGACGGCGATGTGGCGCCTGCTCGACGAACTGCCCCCGCAGCCGCGCCCGTTCGGTCTCGACGTGCGCCCCGTCACCGACGAGAGGCGCTTCGCCGACTACGCGGCGGTGCTCTCCGCCAACTGGGACCCGCCGTCGCGGACCGTCCCGCAGGTACTCTCCGCGGCGGCCCCCGCCGCGCTCGCACGCGAAGCCCGCTACCTCGTCGGGTACGCGGGGGAGCGGCCCGTCGCCTCGGCCGAGGTCTTCCTTTCCGCCGGCGTCGCGGGCGTCTACAACATCTCCACCCTTGCAGGGGAGCGCAGGCGCGGGTTCGGCGGGGCGCTCACCGTCGCGGCGCTGTACGCGGCGCGCGAGGCCGGCGCCCGGGTCGCGGTGCTCCAGGCCTCGGAGGACGGCGAGCCCGTCTACCGCCGGCTCGGTTTCCACACGTGCGGACGGTTCACCGAGCACGCATTGCTGTGACAAATACCGGGCACAGGCTGTGGGCTTTGCGGTCTGCCGCCGCCGTGTCGCGTCCGGCTCGTCCGGGAACTCCCCGCCTGGACGAGAGCGACGGGGCTGCTCGCGACAGGCCGAATCCGATGGGCCCTGGGCCGACTCGTCGCCGCCCTCGGGAATTCCGAGGCCGTTTGGTCGCCCGTTCTGTCGCACACGGACGAGAACCGCAGGGACCGCCGAATTCCGTAGCTCCCAAAACCATTGGGGGATGCTCCTGCCCGGCTCAGCGGCGAGAAACCACCCCGCTCCGGAACGCTGCCGGAGGAGGCGAAGACGACGTTCCGGCACTCACCGTCGGGGAGCCGGTAGACGGCGCGCGCTCTCTGCCGCACCCGCCACCTCGCGAAATCATCGAAGACTTCCTGCACTTTGTCGCCGCCCAGGGAAATTCTGCGCACGACGACGACGGCGGGACGGGAGCGAGGAATCGCGAATTCTCCGAGGACGCACGGAAAACCAACGGCACAAAGGGCTGACGCACCGAATGCCGCACGCCCGCCCCAGACGCACGGAGAGCTGCGGTGAACCCGGCCGTCGCCTGCACGGACGCCACCGCACCCCGGAACGCGACGAGCGGCCGGGCAGAACCCCCAGGGGCTCCACCCGGCCGCTCGCCGGTGCGGATCGTCAGGCGGTCACCGGGTCCTCCGACTCGGCTGCCTCCGCCAGCTCCGCCTCACGGGGCGTAGGAAGCTCCGAAGTCCTGCGCGCCACACGGAGGTTGCGGGCCTCGGCGTCGGAAGCCAGGCGCTGCGCCGCTTCGTTGAAGCGGACCATCGACGGCGGGTCGCTCGGACCGAGAAGGTGCTTCTTCAACTCGGCGCGCGCCTCGACGAGCGTGTCCTGTTCCGGGTTGCGGATGCTCTCCAGCAGCGCGGGGACGCCGG
>NZ_AJTQ01000239.1 GCF_000262345.1 Streptomyces xiaopingdaonensis
CGGTCGCCGCGCGCACCGTGGGGAACTGCTCGCGGTAGTGGTCCTCCGGCATTCCCGTGGTGTTGGCGACCGCGTACGGCTTCTCGCTCGCCAGGTAGTCGGAGACGACGCTGGAGACGTCGGAGACGAGCAGGTCCGCTTCGTTGAAGCACGAGTAGAGGCCGGGGCGGGGCCCGGTGACGATCTGGTGCTCCCACTCGGGCAGCGACGCCCAGTACGCCTCGTGCCAGGCGTCCGTCGCGGCCTCGACGTGCTGGGCACGGTCGGTGTCCGGCTTGGACTGGTGGAGCATCCGCTCTATCTCGTCGGCGCTCTCGCGGAAGTCGACGCTGGTGAGGGTGTCGAGCTCGGCGGTGCGGCGACGCAGCAACTCCGTTGCCTCGGCGCTGGGTCGGGGTCCGGTGCGTTGGGTGTTGGCGTGGCGGATGAGG
>NZ_AJTQ01000240.1 GCF_000262345.1 Streptomyces xiaopingdaonensis
ATCACTCGACCTACCCCCGGACGCGGCAGCTTCCTCGACCAACCCGCGCGGCAGGTCCGTCCACAACGTGAACAACGCTTCCTGCCCGTGCCGTTGCCCCGCGTCGCCGAACCGTCGCCAGAAGCCGGACGTCGGCCCGTCAGGGCGAAGCGGACCGCCCAACCAGATCGCATGGACGACCTGCGGCATCCCGTGGTGGCTGAACCTCGGCAGCCCGGACGACTCCGGGCGACCCGGCACCATATCCGCACCATCAAGGAACGGCACCACACCATCCGGCCCAAGACCGGTGCTACTGCCCACATACGGACCCGGCTGCGGCGCATCCAAACCACCGAACAAGTTCGGACCCAACGTCCGCTCCCCCGGCGCCCGGCGGACATCCGGCACACGCGCGGACTCCCGCAGATCGCTGAGCAGTTCCTCCGCGTTCGGGTATCCGTGCGATGCCGGCGTCGGCCCACCACCCCGCAGACCGCCGGGCTCGCCCGCCAGAAGAATCTCCGTGATCGCCTCAACACGCGCCCGCACAGGCTGAGCCCGCCGCCAAGCAGGCAACCCCTCATGCACCCGCACCACTTCGTCACCAGTGACCTCGGCCCGGTCAGGACCGCGCAACCGATCCAACTCCCGACCCACCCCAGACACCACCAGATCCAAATCAGGCCGACTGAAACTGCTCCCATGCTCGGACGACACCGGCCCCGACACAGGCTCAATGGCATCCACATCCGACACCACACCGTTGCCTCGCGGCCCCGGACCCGCCTCACCCCGCGCACCTGCCTCCGTCGCAGGCGGCGCAACGGGAGGCGGAGCCGTCGCCGACGTATCCGCCGAGACGGGGAGCGTCGACGGCTCCGCGTGCGTCCCCACCGTCTCGGTGCCGACCTGCCGCGGTGCCGAGCCCGGGAAGGGGATGTGCACCGCGGGGCCGGCACCCGCCGCTGTACCTCGCGGGATCAGGTACAGCCCAGCGTCATTCACAGCGAGCGTGTGCTCCGCTGCGCGCGGGTCGAAGAGGTGCTCGGCGCCGAGCACCGCGTCCAGGTTGGAGACGCGGCCGATCCACCCGTTGTCGCCGCGCAGCAACGCACCGCTGGGCTCGTGCACGAAGTCGTCGCCCAACCTCCGCCAGCCCCCGGACTCCAGCGTCTCGCCCGAGGGAAGCCGTACCCGGCCGTCGCCGGTCACGCCGTATGTGAGCGGCGTCGAACGGGACGGGGACGGGTGCTCGTAGGTGAAGGACTGATCAGCGCGGATGCCCTGCGTGCCGCTGCGCGCCTGATCGGCGGGGACCTCTCGCACGTCCCCGAACCGGGGCTCGGCCACGGTCGTCTCGCGTCCGATGGGCCAGTGCGCCGCAATCGGGTCCACACCGGTGTCGGGGGAACCGCCGCGCAGGCCGGCGGGACGGCCGTGGCCGTCGGCCTCGTGAGTGCTCTCGGGCGCGCGGGACGCCTCAGGGACCGACGACTCCGACATCGCCGGAGAAGACTCCGTACTCGGCAGGGAGCGCGGCGTCCCCGGCGCCGACGGGCTGCCGGCCGGCGCTCGGCCGCCCCCTTCTTGCGCGTCGCTCTCGGCGGTCAGCCATCCGAGTCCGGCCCAGCGCTGCTGCGCCTCCGGCGCGAAACGCACCTGCCAGGACCGGAACTGGTGCGCCCAGCGAGCACCGACCGGCCAATTGCCGCTCTGGTCGAGCGCCGTGGTGATAGCTCGGCGGATGTAGTTGGGGCCGGTCAGCTCGGCTGCGTCCTGGTGCACGTCGCGCATCAGAAGGGACGGATCGCCGGGGTCGCGGAGCCCGGTGAGCAACCCGTGCATGAAGGGGCTGCCGGCCGGAGTGACGATGAAGTTGTTGTTGAACTGACCTTCCGCGTACTGCCGCTCGATGACGGCGGGCATCGCGCTCGCATCGTCCGCACGCAGCGGCGGCTGTCCCTCCGCGGCGCGCTCCCTGTTGAGCTCGCTCAACACATGCTGGAACTGCTCCGAATCGCGCAACTGAGGCGCGAGGAACGGCAAACCATCCTGGTGCGTCGTCAGGTCCTCGGTGGGCAGCGTCACCTCACCCGGATGAATATCCACATCCACATACACACCACCATCGCGGTGCAGAATGCCGTAACGGGCGATGTCCGAGGCCATGGCGTAGCCGCCCTTGCCCAACGCCCAGTTCATCAAATCGTGGGCACGACCCCCGGTCGCCGCATCCCCACCGTCGGAGGGAAAGACACTGCGATCGACCGTAGCGAAACTCGCCGCGCCCGAAGCGGTCAGCTCATTGATGAACTGCGAGTTGGCACTCAGCGCCCCCGCATCACCCCACAACACCACCTGCCAGCCGGCATCGGCCGCACGATCCCGCCAGGCCAACAGGTTCTCCCGAGCCGCCGCCCCCAACTCACCGCCGAACCACACCGCATGGACCGTACGGGGTACGGGTGCGGTACCACCGGCCTCCTGCCCCACCACAACCTGCCCAGGGTCACGAAGGGTCAGGTCCGCCGTGCGGCGCTCGCCGGCCGTCCCCACCTCCGGATCTCTGCCCCTGGAGTGCTCGTTGACGGTGAACAGCTTCGGCCCGACATGCCGCGCCACATCCCGCGGCAGCCCCGAAACGTGCTCCGCGACAGCCGCACGGAAGGCGTCGGCCACGACCGCCGCCCGCTCCCGTCCGATAACGCGCGCCCGCTCCGCTCTCTCCCGGCCGGACAACAGGCTGCCGTTGCCCCGCCCGGTCACCTCGACGACGGGCAACGGCAACTGGGCGCGCGCGTTCTCCACGCCACGGCGCACGGCGTCGGCAGCCACCCTGTCGATCTCCGCACGAGCCGCATCGCTCAGCTCCTGCGACCCTTCGGCAAAGGGGATCTGGGTGACCGTCTCGCCCCGAGGCGACGTCCCGGGGAGACCCGACGACGATTCCTGCGGGCGTCCGCTCGGCGGCGTGGGCCCACCACCCCGCAGACCCCCGGGCTCACCCGCCAGAAGAATCTCCGTGATCGCCTCAACACGCGCCCGCAACGGCTGAGCCCGCCGCCAAGCAGGCAAATCCTCGTGCACCCGCACCACTTCGTCACGAGTGACCTCCGACCGGTCAGGACCGCGCAACCGGTCCAACTCCCGACCCACCTCAGACACCACCGGATCCAGATCCGGCCGACCCAGACTGCTCCCATGCTCGGTGACCGCAGGCCCCTGGACGGGCTCAATGGCATCCACATCCGACACCGCACCGTTGCCTCGCGGCCCCGGACCCGCCTCGCCCCGCGCACCCGACTCCGTCACAGGCGGCGCAACGGGAGGCGGAGCCGTTGCCGACGTGTCCGCCGGAGCGGCCGGCGTCGAACGCTCAGCGTGCGTCCCCACCGTGTTGGTGCTCTCGGTGGCGGGACGGGACGGCGGGCTGCTGCTCTCCGGCCCGGGGGCATGCGGTCCGGGGGAGCCCGAGGGGCCGAACGCCTCGGAGAGCGGCAACAGCACGTCGGCGTCCGGGAAGTGGGCGGACTCCGTCACGGCAGCCAACTGTCCGTTGTCGCCCAGCGGTTGGACGCGCACCTCGCCTCCGGGACCGTCCCGGGTCAGCAGCGCCGCCTCGCGCGGGGCCGGAGCGGGGGAGGCGCCGGGCCGTGCGGTGGGTGAGGAGGCGGCAGGCGGTCCGGTCGGCGAGGCGGCGGGTGCGGTCGGGGACGCGCCGGTGGGTCCGGCCGACGGTGACGGGACCGGCGGCCCGAGTACGACGGCGCTGTCGCTCCCGGCGTTGTCCAGCAAGCGCGCCGCCTCGTCGGGCGCGTCGTACGGCAGCGGCCCCTCGGAGACCACGACGGTGAGCGGCCCCGTGCGGGGAGACTCCGCCGTCGGGACGGGCCCGCCCTCGGCCGCGGGAAGCGAACCGCGGTCAGCGGGCGCCTCGTTGGTCGGGGCGTTCGCGGAGTCGCGTGCCGGGCCGCTCGCGGGATCGTTCGCCGGGCCGTGGGTCGGGCCGCCGTGGTTCTCGGCCTGCGGGCCCGCGAACGTCTCCGACGAGGGGCCCGGCACCGGCCGCCCGGAGTCCGCCTCGTTCGGCGCGACGTTCGGAGCCGCCGGTTCCGGCCCCGAGGTGGACCCGTCGGCGCCGGCTCCGTCGGTCCTGGTGGCGACGCCCGACGTCCGGGCGTCGTCGCCCAACGCGTCCGGCCGCGGCGGAGGTTGGGCAGGGGCTTCGGGCCCGAGGCTGGAGACGACGTCCTGCACCCGGCGGGCGTCGTCCACGACGGTCGGGCTGTCCCCGTCGGGCACCACTCGTATCCCGTCCGGATCGCCGAGGCCCCGGTGCAGGTCGGCGCGGAGGATGGTCTCGGCCGACGAGGGCGGCAACCCGCCGCGGAGCTCCGTGAGTTCGTGCAGGGCTGCCGCCCGCGCCTCCGGCGAGCCCGTGTGCACCTGCCGCCAGAGATCCCGCTCGGGAGAAGGGCGCGCACCGTCGCCGCGCCCCGACGACGCGTCCGTATCGACGCCGTGGTGGCCGACGTCTGCGGAACCCGCTTCGCTCCGACTGTCCGGGGCGTCCGGCGACGACTCGGGGAGCGGGCCCTGGGCCTCCGGCGGCGGGGCCTCCCCGTGCGGTCCGCTTCGGGAAGCCCCCGCGCCGGGGCCGGCTCCGGTGGAACCACCCGTCCCCACCGTCTCCGGGCCACCGCCGGTCTCGTCCGAACTCCCGCTGCTGCTCGGCGGGTTCGATGCGGAAGAGGCATCAGGCGGATTGCCGCCGCCGCGCAGGCCGTCCACTGCGCTCCGCAGGTTCGCGCCGGTGTTCACCGCGCCGTCGATCAGGAGGCTGTTGACGCGGTTGCTGATCCCCGCGCCGACGAAGGTCAGTGGGTTCACCGACCAGTTCCCGTAGAAGAGGCCGTTGTGGAGGTACTCGGCGAGCGTCTGACCCGATCCGGAGGCGATGAACAGGCTGCTCTCGTTCACCAGGTGGTGCCCGATGAGTGCCCCGGTGGACGGGGGCTTGGGCGTGTAGGGCGGAGGTGAGGGGGTGTAGGGCGGGGGCGGAGAGCTGGTGCGCGGCGGGGGCGTATGCGTGCCGGAGCCGTCCGGCGAGCCGTGCGCGTTCGGGCCGGTCTCCTTCGGACCAGGGCCGTCGGTCCCCTTCGGGCCGGGGCCCGAACCGCCCTTCCCCACCTGCGGGTCCGGCTTGCCGCTGCCGGGCGAGTGGGACGACGGGTCCGGGGTGTGGCTCGTCCGCGGCGGCGGACGGAAGTCGATCTCGTCGTTGTTCTTCAGGAAGTTATTGTCGTAACCGCGGACGATGTTCGACGCCATCTGGTGGAAGACGCTGGTGAAGAAGCCGGCCATGGCGCCGAACGCGCCGTCCTGAAGGATCTTCTTCCAGTCGAACCCGTCAGGACGACGCCCTTCCGGTCCGGACGTCATCATGCCGAGGCGGACGACGAAGGAGAGGAAGGCCTCCTGGAACGCCTCGGTCAGCGTCGGGAGCAGATGCGTCCGCTGCAACAGGTGGCTGAGGAGCGTCAGGATCGCGAAGCGGCTGCGCGCCTTCGCCAGCGCGATCTGGGTGAGCGAGGCGCCGCCCGTGAAGTAGGAGAGCGCCATGTAGATGGCGATCTCGACGAGCAGTCGGATCACCTCGGCGATGACCTGCCACTTGGACTCCATGATGTCCATGGAGGCTTTTCGGCGGCCCTCCGCTATCTGCTCAAGCTGCTCGCCGAACTCCCGTAGGTGGTTGGTCCCGCCGTCGTCGATGAGCAGGTTCATTGCGCCGACGTACGCACGGCCGACGTCCTCCGGCATCGCCTTGGCCGTCTGCTTCACCGAGTTCTCGACGAGCTCCGACAACCGCTGCATCTGCTGCCCGAGTTGGGCGTACGGAGTGCGGCTCTCGTACGCGAGGTCCTCGTCGGCCTGGAGCAGACGTTCGCCGGTCAGGATGAAGAGCATCGCGTTCACCTCGGGCGACGGCATGATGCTCACGGCGCTCCCCTCCTCCCTGCCGAGAGGGCACGCCCGGCGTTCCGGACGGCGGGGCGGCGCGCGCAGCGCGCCATGGCCCCGCGGCGACGCAACGTCCGGCGGCGGGGCATGACACGGGCGGGGTCAGGGGGTACGGAGAACATCTCTCCCTTGCGTCACCTGGGCCGCCTTGCTGACCTCCTCGATCGAGTCGTCCCGGATGCGCTCCATGGCGTCGACGTTCTGCTGGGTTCCCTCGGTGATGCCGACGATCGAATCCCGGATGGCCTGGAGGGTCTCCTTCGCGTTCTGCCGCTCCTTGCGCTCCTGCGGCTTCATCTTCTTCGCGTACTCGTCGTCCTCGCCGGGCCAGGAGGAGGTCCCGATGATCTGGTCGAGGAACTCGGCCGTGATGCCCTTGGTGAACTCCGCGATCTCGGTCAGCTCGTCGACGCCGTTCTGCATCCGGTTCGGGTCGCCGTAGTAGCGGTCTGACACGTCTACTCCTCGTCGTCCCTGAGCGCGTCCTGCCAGGGCGCGCGCTTCTCGGCCGGCTCCTTCTCCGCCGGCTGCTCCAGCACCTCGGGGCCGAAGAGCTTGGCCCAGTCCACCTCGAGCCCCGGCAACTCCGGTGTGCTCGAGCTTGCTTCGGTGAGCGGCGCCATGAGCGCCATGACATGGCGGTGCATACGGGTGCGCGCCTCCTGGGCCGCCTCCAGCACACTCGCCGCCAACTCCTGTGCTCCCATGCCACGGTACTTGCCGTCGAGGAACGTCAGATCGGTCAGCTCGCCCTGCGGGCCGACGGTGGCGCGCACCGAGCGGTCCGAGGAGTAGGCGTCGAACGAGCTGTCCCGCAGCTCCTGTTCGGTACGCGCGACCGCTTTCTCCGTGGCCTCGAGCTCGGCCTGCGCCTGCGCGAGCCGCTGCTCCAACGAATCCGGCACGGTGCTCTCCTCTCTCACCGCCGCACCCTGTGCGCGGCTGTTCCACCGACTTCCCTGTGCGGCCCGAACGTTGGGACACCAGCACCGGGCCGCGTACCGCCGCACGGCGTACGTCAGGTCATCGTCCGATCACCGCGGGCGCGCCGCCGTCGTCGGTGCCCCAGACGTCCTCGTCCTCCTCCAGGTAGTCGGCCGAGGAGGTGGAGGTGCGCGGTGCCTCGGCGGAGCCCTCGGACCCCTCGTTCTCCGTGCGTCCGCCGGTCGTCGACGGACGCTGCGTCAGGAAGGTGTCCTCGTCCTCGCCGCGGCCCCAACCGCCGCGCCGCCGGCGTTGCCGCCGCTTGCTCTCCTCCGCGGCGTCGTGCAGGACGGCGCGGATCCGCTCGCTGTTCCCCTTGTCGCCCGCACCGCCGCCGCCCATGCCGCCCATGCCGCCCATGGGGGGCATCATCGGCGCGCCGCCGGCACCCGCCTGCTGTGGCCCGCCGCCCTGGACGGACGTACCGCCACCGCCCGGGGTGTCCGAGCCGGCGCCCCCGCCGTCCGCGCCGATGCCGTCGAAGAGCCCGTTCCCACCGCTGGTCGACGCGGTGTTCCCCGGGAGGTCGGAGTCGAGCGACGACACTGAGCCGCCTCCTCCGCCGCCACCGACGCCGTTGAGGTCGGGGACCTGCGTCTCGATGTCGCCGAGGTTCCCCGTGTTCCTGTTCCCGAGGCCGTCGAGTCCCCCGTTGTTTCCGGAGTTGAGCCCCGCGAGGTCCGTGGTCGTGGTGTTTCCCTCGGGGTCGGTGGTGGTGGCGATGTTGGTGTCCGGGTTGATCCGCTGGGTGGTGCCGTCGGGCCACTCCGTCGTCAACTGACCGTCCTCGAGGGACGTCGTGGAGCCGTCCGGATTCAGCACGTCCGCCCCGTGCTTCAGGTCCGTCGTCGACTCCCCGCCAGGACCCGACGACGTCAACTCGCCCGTGTCCGGATCGAAGACCGTCTGGCTGCCGTCCGGGAACGAGGTCGCGAGGTCCCCGTCCTCCGTCAGCGACGTCTGGCCGCCCGTCGGCGTCTCCAGCCCGTCGCCGCCGAGGCCCCCGCTGTTCAGGCCGCCGAGGTTGCTCACCGACTCGGTGAGCGGCTGGTCGAAGTTGTTCCCGAGATCGCCGAGACCGCCGTTCTGCTGCCCGCCGTTGAGGCTGCGGAGGTTCTCCGTCGTCGTCCGGCCCTCGGGGTCCTTCGTCGTCGCCTCACCGGTGTCCGGGTCGATGGACTGCGTGGTGCCGTCGGGCCACTCCGTCGTCAACTGACCGTCCTTGAGGGACGTCGTGGAGCCGTCCGGATTCAGCACGCTCGCCCCGTGCTTCAGATCCGCCGTCGACTCCCCGTCGGGACCCGACACCGTCAACTCGCCCGTGTCCGGGTCGAAGACCGACTTGCTGCCGTCCGGGAAAGACGTCTCGAAGCTTCCGTCCCCCGTCAGCGAGGTCTGCCCGCCCGTCGGCGTCTCCAGGCCGGTGCCGCCGCCCGGGCCGCCGCCGTTCAGGCCCTCGAGCTTCCTCAGCTGTTGGTCGACGTTGTTGTTGCGTTGGTTCTGGTTGGGCGACTGGCCGGTGCCGCCGAGGCCGTTGAGCCCGCCCATGACGTGGGCGCCCGACTCCTGGTTCGGCCCGCCGCCGTTGCCGAAGACGTCCGAACCATCCAGGACCGTTCGGTTGGAGCTCTGCGCGTCGTCGCCGCCCAGCAGGCTGTTGAGGCCGTCCCCGCCGTTCAACCCGCCGAGGTCGAGCGTGCCGGGGCCCGCGTTGTTGCCGTTCAGGTTGCCGAGGCCCTCGTTGAGCTGCTCGTCGAACTCCTCCTGCATCTTGTCCATGTGCTCTTCATACTTGTCCCGCTCTTTGTCGAAATTCTCCTCCTGTTCGTTCAACTGATCCTTGAACTCGTTCTGTTGGTCCTTCATGTCGTTCTTGAGGTCGTCGATCTGCTCCTTGTAGGCATCCTCCTGCTTGTCCAACTGTTCCTCGTAGCCGTCCTTCAGCTTGTCGAGCTCTTTTTCGTAGTCCTCCTTCATCTTGTCGATTTCGTCCTGCGCCTTGTCGTCCGAGCCGCCGCCGTAGTTGTTGTAGTCCTCGGCCGCACTGCTCGTGGTCTTCGGCGTTGGCTGGTTGTCGGAGAAGTCGTCGCTCAGATCGGCGAAGCTGTTGTTGAGCTCCGACTGCAGTTCCCGGGAGGGCTCCCCGAGGTATTCGTCGACCGCCGCGTTCCACAGGCGCACGGCCTCCTGGCCCACCTTCTTCCAGCTCTCCTTGTCCTCCAGGTCGCCGTACTCGGGGTGGTTGGTGGTGAAGCCGCCGCTCGTCTCCGCGCGCGTGGTGGTGACCGCCGGTCCGTACCCGCCCCAGGACGTCGTCGTGTGCAGCGTCACCTTCGAGACGTTGTTCTCGTCCACCCACACGGCCAACTGGTGCAGCACGTTGGCGAGCACCCGCAACGGGTCGTAGTACTCGGACTGGGCCCACTTCTTCCAGTGGCCGAGAAGGTCGCTCGCGGTCTCCTTGACGTCCTTCTTCGCCTGCTGGAGCGCCTTGGCGTACACCGTGTTGCCCGAGCCCTCGCCGGAGCCCGAGGTGGTGAAGGTGTCGACGTACCCCTCGTAGTTCTTGCGCGCCTTCTTCAGCAGGTTGACGAAGACGTCGGCGGACTCGCCCTTCCAGACCGCCTCATCCTTCGTGAGCGCGTCCTCCCAGCCCTTGATGACCTCCGAGTGGTTCTCGAAGAACCGGGAGACACGGTCGAAGGCCTGCGCGGTGTCGTCCAGGGAGCCGAGGTTGACCGACTGGTCCTTCACCTGGGAGTCCCCGAACGTCACGTCGGCGGTGTTGCCGCTGTTGCTCAAAGCCAGCAGCACGTCGCGCGGCCCGTTCATGTACTCGCGCAGCGTCTTGTGGCTGAACTTGTCGTCGTTGTAGTCGGTGAATTCGGAGCCCTTGCTCACCGCAATGTCCGCGGCGGAGTCGGCCCCCGAGTTGTCCGTGAACTGGGTCTTCCCGTCGTCGTCCTGATTGGAGCCCTCGAAGACGATACGGGCCTGCCTCAGCTTCTTTCCGTCCTTGGTGAAGAACCAGATGTCGTAGTCCTGGTTCTTGTTGGTGTCGAGGCCGGTGTCCAGGACGGAGGACACGTCGCGGTCCTGGAAGTCCATCCGGAACAGCGGTCCCCCCTCGGGCGAGGTGAGGTCCTCGAACAGCTTGGACCGCGACGGCATGGGGTAGCCGGAGATGTGGTGCAGGAACTTCGCCCAGACATCGTCCTCGTCGGCGTCGGCCTTGAAGTTCTTCCAGTCCTTGCCGTAGTCCTTCGAATCCTCGTGGAGATCCTCGGAGTAGGAAGGGTTCTTGCCGTCGGCCACCGCTTGCCTTTCGCGTCGGGTCCGTCAACCGGAGCACAGGCGTGGGAGCCTGCCCGCGGTCTCAGTCGTCGTCTTCACTTCCCGAGGAGAAGGTGCCGTCCAGCCCTGAGAAGTTCTGCAGGAGTGTTTGCGCGTCGATGGAGTCCATATTGTTCTGGTTGGTCTTCTCCATCTTCTCGATCGTCTCGTCCAGGCCGTCCTTCAGCTCCTCGAAGAACTGCTCCTGCTCCTTGAGGAGTTGGGCCATGGCACCGCCCGTCTTCTTCATTGCCTTCTCCAGCGTCTGCCCGTTGACCAGATCGCTCTCCATGACCATGGGCCCGAGTTGGAGCGCCTGGTGCTCCTTGTCGAGGTTGTCCGCCGTGTTGTGCTTGCCGTCCACGAGCTTGCCCAGCGGCGGCACGCCGCTGTCGTCGTCCTCCTCGCGGCACTTGCGGATGGCCTTCAGCACCTCTTCGACGTCGTGGTCACGGAAGTTGCGCAGCTGCTGGAGATTGATATGGGTGAGGTCGGCCACGGAGTCCTTCTCTCGCTAGCGGTCGTCACGAAAACACGGCCCCGAGCGCCCCGAGTCGGCGCCGCCCGGAAAAGTCGGGCGGCGCCGGTACGGGACCCACGGGGCCGAGGGCAGCGGAGCCGGCCGAGGGCCGCCGTACGGACGCGGTGTGCGGAGCGACTCAGCGCGGGGTGACCTCGGACCAACCCTGGGCACCGGACCGCTCGTCCCGCTGGTGGTTCTGCGCGACCTCCTGCAGCAGGTCCTGGTTCTTCGTCAGCAGCATCTGCATCTGTTCGACGGCGCCGTTCCACTTCGCCTGGGCCTGCTCGTACGCCGTCCGGTCGTCACCGTTCCATCCCTCCCTGAGCGCCTTGAGCTCCTCGTCGAGGGAGTGCAGCGTGTCCTTGATGGCCTTGGTCTGCGCCACGATGTCCATCGCGGCGTTCTCCACCTCGGAGTAGTGGACGTCGATGATTCCGTCGGTCAGGTTGCCGGCATCGGAACCCGGAGCATTGGTCAGCGGCATGCTGGACACCTTTCTCGTACCTGAGCGTCGGAGGGAGAGCCGTGCACGACGAGCCGGCTCCCTTCCGTGACGCGGAACACAGAGCGGGGGGCTGTTACTAGGTGAGGGAGCTGAAAATGTTCTCCGACGTCAGGTTCGTGTGCTGCTGGATTCGGGCCTGGTGGTCCTGCGAAAGGTTCCTGGCCGCCGCGTGGTTCTTCTCGAGTTCCTGCGTCATCGTGTTGATCTGCTTGATGATCTCCTGCGCCTGCCTGTCCCAGGCGTTGAAAAGGTTCCGAAAGGCCTGGCCTTCGTCACCGTTGACGCCGAGGGCAACGGACTGGACGTTGTTCCGAATCTTCTGCACACCGTCACCGGCAGCACCGAGCGCCATCACGCCGCTGCGTACTGCCTGGTCTCCCATCAAGCGACCGCCGGACACGGAGCCTCCTCAGTTCGTCAAAGTCAAGGTTCTGTACAACTACTGATGCTAGAGAGGCATTGGGCCAATATGCAACGCCGCATCAGATCTGATGCATTGCACCAACTTGGCTACATTTTCGCGGCAACAACGTCACGTGCACGTCGCATTGCCTCGCCGACGCCGCCGGACACGATGCCGCCAGGTCCGCCGCCACGGATTCCGGCGCCCTTTGCCGCGCCCTCGCCGAGCATCATCCAACACCCTTCCGGCCAGTAAAGGAACTATGCGAATTCGGCCCGACAGCCTGCTTGATGTCCTTTTTCTGCGCTTCGCACGAGGGCGTACTGACCCGCGGTTCGGCGGCTCCCTTCGCCGCCCGCTCGTCCAGATCGGAGCCGGTCGGCAAGGTGGCGAGCAGCGGCGTCGGGACGGAACTGACGTCCCCGGGTCGGTAGCCCAACGACTGGAGCTCCGCCTTCGATCGGATCTGGTACTTCACCCCGTTCTCGGTCACCAGGTAGACGGCGCCGCCGTGCGCACTGCCGCTCGCGTTCAGCGCCCGGACGAGCGCCCCGTGTCCCGGCCGCAGCACACTCGCCTCCGCACGCACGCACGGCGTGGCCAACGTGCCGGCGGGAAGCTTCGGCACGGCCACCGGGTGCAGCTCGGTGAGGCGCACGAGGGTGCTGCTGATCCGCACTCCCTTGGTGCCGCCCTCCACTTCGGCGCAGACCGCGTTCCCACGCGGGACCGTGCGCAGTTCGGGGGGCGCGGTGGGCAGCTCGTCCGAACCGGCCATGGCGGCGGGGCCCTTCGCGCGGTGTTGGCGCAGAGCGTCCGCTCCGACGGTGCGCGCCCTCGGGGATTCGCCGGCGTAGGCACGCCGCTGGGTGGCGGGATCGCCCAGTACCAACGCCGCGCCGGTACGCGTCAGTTCGGCGAGGCCGTCGTCGCGGAGCAGGTAGTAACCGCTGGTGCTGCTGCCGGGGACGGCCACCTTGAACACCTGGCCGATTCGGGTGGCGGCGCCGCCCAGCTCCGGCCCGCTCGCGCCGCGGCCGGGCACCTCGGGCGGCGCCAACGCGGTCCCCGGGGCCAGGGCGTTGAGGAAGGCCGCGGAGACGCGCACGGGTGTGTGCGAGCCGTAGCCAAGGGCGTTCCGCGCCTGCGCGTCCCGGTCCAGCGGCAGTCTGCTGCCCCGCCACACCAGGTACTCCTGCTTGTCCGGGCCGCGCACGAGGACGGCGCTGTTCTCCCCGACCGCCTTCGTCGCGACCGGCGCCCCGGCGACCACGGTCGTGGCACCCGGCTTGTCGACGACGCTCTCCCCACCGGACGAGGTGCGCGGCAGCGCCCCGCTCGGCCCGGTGACGCAGAGATGCCAGGGATCGTCGTCGAGTTCGCCGCTTCCGGGCACGCTGTCGGGCGCACCGGGGATGCCGACCGGCGAGCCGACCGGGGTGCCGCGCAGTGAATTGGTGCCGACGTCCGTGGTGTCGAGGTCGGAGCCGCCGATCAGCCGGGCGGAGGCGTAGTTGCGTACGGGGTGCAGGGCGCCCCCCGTGTAGAGGTAGCGGGCGCCGGTGTCGTGGTTGACGACGAGGTTCTCACCGGAGCGCCAGGAGTCGTTGCCACCGGGGCGGAGCAGGCCGAAGACGGTGGCGCCGGCGGCGACCAGCAACGTCGCCAGCAGACCGAACAACACTCCCCGCGTGGTGCGTCCGTGCGGGCTCTCGGGGGCGTCGGGGGAAGCGAGCAGCAGCCCCGTGCTGAGGCGACCCATGACGAAGCTGTGGGCCTGGACCTGGTCCCGTTTCGACTGCACTGCCTGTCCTGTTCTTCTCGTCGCTACTCGTCACCTGTTCCGACGGCACGGCTCAGCCGAACAACCCCCGCAGCCAGCCGAACAGACCCACGACCCACAGCCCCAGCGGCAACAGCGCCACGGCGGTCAGGGTGTGCGCGAGCTCCGCCGCCCGCCCCCAGTACGGCAGCACCCGGCGGCCCGGAATCGTCCAGGCCGCGAGCGCCAGCACCGCGGCCACGGCGAGGAGTACGGCGAAGACGATCGGTACCGGGCCACCCTCGGCCCAGGCCACCGCGAGCAGCAACAGACCGACGGCCGCCGGCAGCACCAGCGTCAGCCGCTGGACCACGTGTCCCAGGCCGTTCGCGTGCAACAGCATCAGGAGCGAGAGCACCGTGGCGAAGAGGGTCTCGGCCACTCCGGGTTGCCGGGTGAGCGGCACCAGCGCCGCCGTGATGACGACCCCTGTCGCCGCGAAGAGCGCGGTGACCCACTGCCCCGCCAACTCCGTGCGTGCGGCCACCTCGTCGCCGTTGAAGGGTTCGATCCCTTCCTGCAGCTGCTGCGCGTCGGCGGGGAGCGGCGGCATCCGCATCCCGGCGAGCTTGAACGCCATCGCCGGCACGAAGCCGGCACTCAACGCGACCACGGAGGCGACGAGCGCCGACGCCGCCTGCGCGTCGAACCCGCCGTACGCCATCAGGGCTCCGGCGACGGCGCTCACCACCGAGACGACGGCGGTCGCCAGCAGCGCCGGAGCGCCAACTGCCGTGGCGGCAAGGGCGAAGACGGCACCGCCCGCGCCGGCCGCGCCGGCGGCGAGCAACCGCGCGCCCAGCACCTTTGTGGCGTCCGGCCCGAAGAGCTCGCCGCCGGGCAGCATCCAGCCGGCGAACGCGAAGCACGGGGCCACCATGAACCCGAGGGTCTCGGCGGTCAGTCGGTCGCCGACGGCGCGGCTCGCCGTGCCCGCGCCGGCGAGGAGCAGCACACCGGCGACGCCGGCGCAGAGCGCCCGGGTCCCGTTCGGCGTCCCCGGGAGGGATATCAGCACCAGGGCACCGAGGACGGCAAGCACCACCATACCGACGAGGAAGGCACGGGCGGCCGTCGGGCTCCAGTCGTGCAGGCGCTTGCCTGCGGTGTCGGCGATGCCGTCCACCAGGTCGTCCAGGCGCGGCTCCGGCAACGCCTCGGTGTGCGGCCGCAGATAGAGCACCGAGCCGTCGACGAGTCCGGCCTGCGCCAGTGTCGTCTCCTCGTCCAGCGGTGCCTCACCGAGGCGTTGGAGAGTCCAGCCCGCGTGGTCGAGTCCGGCTTCGGCGGCCTCCTCGCCCACGAAACGCAGCAGCGTCGGGAGCAGATCCGCCACCGGGACGTCGGAGGGGACGGCCAGGTCGATCGACACGGTCGGCGCACGGACGGTGAGGCGGCACAGGTCGGCCGCGACGCTGTCGGTCATGTTCTGAACTCTCGTCTCCCGGTGGTGGGGTGCAAAGGCGAGGGCGCAGCCGCCCGTTACTCCTGGCGCCGAGGTGGTCGACGCTCTCGGGCGCGGAGTTGGCCGGTGCGCACGGGCGCCGGTTCTGTCGGCTCACGACGCCTCCGGCCCTCTCGGCACCGGGCGGGGTGTGGCGACACGGACGGACGGGGCATGGGGAATCGCTGTCCAACAATTTGTATTGTGGTCAGAGGCTTTGCGGTCGGTGTTCCCACGGACGCGCGCCGCGGGTGGACGACGAGTATCGTGACGGGTTCCCCCTGAATCCCGGGCACTCTGTTCGAGCCGTCCTATTGCAGAGTACCCCCCGCCGTCACGTGGTTGTCGCGGGGCCTCAAGATGGGCGTATGGCGCTGCCCGTTCCCCGCAGGGATGCTCCGGACTTTTCACGGGAAATTCACAGGCCGGCCGCAGACCTGAAACTCTGCCGGCCATTGGCCGCACCGTCGATACCGGCGAATCGGACGACGCTGAAAAATTACGCACACAGCAGGAGGACCTTCCCTTGAGCGTGGTTCTTTTTCGCCGGCCCGCCCGTCGTCGCGGGCCGGAAATGCCCGAGGGGCAGTTGAGCCTCCAGGAGCCACCGGCCCTCGCCGAGAGCGTCCCCGACACGTCGTCGTTCTGGACCTACCTGCCGATGGCGCTGATGTCGCTGTCGATGATGATGATGATGCTCCGCATGGGCGGCGGCAGCGGCGGCACGTTCATGTACCTGGCCATGGGGATGATGATGCTCGCCGCATCCGCCATGCTCGTCGGCCAGTTCATGCGGAAGTCGAGCGAACGCAAGCAGCGCCTCAAGGGCGAGCGCAGGGACTACCTGCGCTACCTCACGCAGATGCGCAAGCAGGTCAAGCAGACCGTCGCCGAACAGCAGCGCGCGCTCGCCTGGCGGCACCCGGAGCCCGCCTCGCTGCGCTCCCTGGTCGGCACCACCCGGCTGTGGGAACGCCGCCCGGACCACGAGGACTTCGGCGAGGTGCGGCTCGCAGTCGGCGAACAGCAGCTCGCCGTCACGCTCACGCCCGTCTCCACCCGTCCCGTGGAGGACCTGGAGCCGCTGTGCGCACACGCGTTGCGCCGGTTCATCCGCGCGTACTCCACCGTCCCCGAGCAACCCATCGGGCTCTACCTGCGGTCCTCGGCACGGGTGATGCTGCGCGGCGAGGACGAGAGCCTGCGGGACCTGGTGCGTGCGATGCTCTGCCAACTCGCCGTCTTCCACGCCCCGGAGGACCTGTGGATCGCGGTCTGCGCGGCGGACGAGCGGCGCGGTGCGTGGGAGTGGGTCAAGTGGCTTCCGCACGCGCTGCATCCGCACGAGGAGGACGGCGCGGGCCCCGTACGCCGACTCACCTCCGACGTGGCGGAGTTGGACGACCTGCTCGGCCCCGAGTTCGCCGAACGCCCGTCGTTCGAGCAGGACGCGGTGCCCGGCCGGGAGGAGCCGTACGTCGTGGTGATCCTGGACGGCGTGCCGATGCCGCCGGACCACCGCTGGGGCGGCCCGGGCTTCCGGAACGCCGTCCTCGTCGACCTGGCGGAGAGCCTGGAATGGCGTCCGGGGCGCAACACGCTGCGCCTCTCGGTCGACGCCGAGGAGGTCGGCCTCGTACGCACCGACCGCAGCCGCAAGGAGCGCACCACCGCCCTGGGCGTGCCGGACCGGGTGGGCGCCGTCGCGGCCGAGTCGCTCGCCAGGCTGATCTCGGCCTCGCGGATCAACGTCGGCGCCGACATCGCCCAACCGCTCGACAGCGACACCGAGTTGACGACCCTGCTCGGCATATCCGACCTGCGCCGACACGTACCGCAGACGCTGTGGGAGAAGCACACGGGCGCCGCGCGGCTACGGGTACCGATCGCGGTCGGCGCCGACGGCCGCCCCGTCGAGCTGGACATCAAGGAGTCCGCGCAGGGCGGCATGGGGCCGCACGGGATGCTGATCGGCGCGACCGGGTCCGGCAAGAGCGAGCTGCTGCGCACCCTGGTGCTCGGGCTCGCTCTCACCAACTCCTCGGAGGCGCTCAACTTCGTCCTCGTCGACTTCAAGGGCGGCGCCACCTTCCTCGGGCTGGACTCCCTGCCGCACACCTCCGCCGTCATCACCAACCTCGCGGACGAAGTCGCCCTGGTCGAGCGGATGCAGGACGCCATCCACGGTGAACTGCTGCGGCGCCAGGAACTGCTGCGCGCCGCCGGCAACTACACCTCGGCGCTCGAGTACGAGCGGGCACGCGCGCAGGGGGCCGACCTGGACCCGCTGCCCAGCCTCTTCGTCGTGGTGGACGAGTTCAGCGAACTCCTCGCCGCGCACCGCGAGTTCATGGACCTCTTCGTGATGATCGGACGGCTCGGCCGCTCCCTCGGGGTGCATCTGCTGCTCGCCTCCCAGCGCCTCGACGAGGGCCGTATGCACCAGTTGGAGAGCCACCTGTCCTACCGGGTGGGGCTGCGGACCTTCTCCGCCATGGAGTCGCGCGGCGTCCTCGGGGTCCCGGACGCCTACCAGTTGCCTGCCCAGCCGGGCAGCGGGTTCCTCAAGTCCGGTGTGGAGTCGCTGCTGCGGTTCCGCGCCGCCTACTCCTCCGGCACCTACAAGCGGCGCGCCGGCAACGCCGTCCGTGCCCGGGTCGCCAGCCAGGTGGTGCCCTGGACCAGCAGTTGGGTGGTGCCCCGCAGCCTGCCGCAGACCGCTCCGGAGCCGCAGCCGGAGGAGGAGGCGGAGGGCACCGAACAGACGCTGCTCGACGTGGCGGTCGACCGTCTGCATGACGCGGGGCCGCCCGCACACCAGGTGTGGCTGCCGCCGCTGGACGCACCGTCGCCGCTGGACGAGCTGTTGGGCGGGGTGCGCACCGATCCCGAACGCGGACTGACCGGCGTCGGCTGGTCCGCCGGGACCCTGCGAGTGCCGGTGGGCATCGTGGACAAGCCGTTCGAGCAGCGGCGCGATCCGCTCGTCGTGGATCTGTCCGGGAGCGGCGGCCACGTGGCCATCGCGGGCGGCTCGCAGAGCGGCAAGTCCACCCTGACCCGTACGCTGATCTCCTCACTCGCGCTCACCCACACCCCGAGCGAAGTCCAGTTCTACTGCCTGGACTTCGGCGGCGGCGGGCTCTCCCAGTTCAACGGACTGCCGCACGTCAGCGGCGTCGCCGCCCGGCTCGACCCCGAGCGCGTCAACCGGACCGTCTCCGAGGTGATGGGGCTGCTCGCCTGGCGGGAGCAGTTCTTCGTGGACCACACCGTCGAATCCATGTCCTCCTACCGTCGACGCCGCGCCGCCGGGGAGTTCCCCGAGGACAAGCACGGCGACGTGTTCCTCGTCGTGGACGGCTGGGCCACGGTGCGGCAGGACTACGACGGACTGCTGCCGAAGTTCAACGAACTCGCGGCACGCGGCCTCAACTACGGCATCCACCTGGTGATCGCCACCACCCGCTGGGTGGAGCTCTCCGCCGCGATCCGCGACCAGGCCGCGACGCGGCTGGAGTTGCGCATGGGCGACCCGCTCGACTCGGAGATCAACACCCGCAAGGCCAGGGACGTGCCGCACGCCGGCGGTCGCGGGCTGACCGCCGACAGCAAACTCCACTTCCTCGCCGCGCTGCCCCGCGTCGACGGGGAGGGGAGGGTGGACGACCTCGCCGTGGGCGTCGGGGAGTTCGTCGCCAAGGCCGCCGCCGCCTGGCAGGGGGAGTCGGCGCCGAAGGTCCGCATGCTGCCCCAACGGCTGCCCGTCGCCGAGCTGCCGGAGCCGGTGGCCACCGAGGGCGGCGGGATGAAGCTCGCCCTCGGCCTGGACCAGGAGGGGCTGAACCCCGTGTGGCACGACTTCAGCCGCACGCCCCACCTGACGGTCGTCGGCGACACGGAGAGCGGGAAGACCAACGTGCTGCGGCGGATGGCCGAGGCGATCGCCGCGCAGTACACCCCCGACGAGGCGAAGTTGATCGTCGTTGACTACCGCAGGGAACTCGTCGAGGCGGTGCCCGAGGAACACCGCCTCGCGCACGTCGTCTCGCTGGACACCCTCAAGGACACGGTGAACGGCATCGCCCGGGCGATGCAGACCCGCCGCCCGGGCCCCGAGATCGCACCGGCCCGGATGCGGCAGTGCGACTGGTGGACGGGGCCCCGGCTGTTCATCCTCGTCGACGACTACGACATGGTGGCCGGCAACTCCTTCCAGAGCCCCTTCGAGGAGATCTTCGAGGACCTGCCGCTCGGCTTCGAGGTCGGCCTCCACCTCGTCGTCGCACGCAGCGCGATGGGCGCCGGACGCGGGCTCAACGAGGCGCTGTTGCGGCGGCTGGACGAGAACAACAACCCGGCGTTGCTGATGTCCTGCCCGCCCTCGGAGGGCTACATGTTCGGGAACATCAAGCCCCGCAACCTGCCGCCGGGCCGCGCGCTGCACATCGCCCGCCGCCGGGCGAACCTGATGCAGCTCGGGATGGCCGCCGAGGAGGCGACGGAGGAGAGCTGAGGCGCACGCGGGCTCCCGCGTCCGCCGTCCGCGGCCTCGCGGCCGTCGGTGGCGCCGTCCGGAGTGCGGCGGCGCCACCGCGACAGGTCAGCGACGGCGCGGCCGCACGGGACGCGGGCCCCCACCGCGCGCGCGGGAAGCCGCGAACGCCGCCCACGCCACCACGAGCAGCGCCGCGCCACCGCCCAGGCCGAGCAGCAGGGCCCGGTCCGCTGCGCCGTCGGCGTCCGAGGTGTCCCGCAGGGTCACCGGGTCCGGCGCGCCCTCGCCCGCCGCGCGCGCCCCGTCGTCCGCGACGCCGGTGACCGCGGCGTACGGGTCGAGCTGGGGAACGCTGCCGGGGTAGGCGGTCGCCAGTAGCCGTCGGGCGACGGCGTCCGGGGACTCCTTCGGGTGCTCGGCGCGCACCAGCGCCGCCGCACCGCCGACGAAGCCGGCCGCGAGCGAGGCCCCCTCGCCGAGGTAACTCCCCTTCCCCCTGGCCCCGTCGGCGACGACGTCGACCCCGGGCGCCGCCAGGTCGGCTCCCGGAGTGCGCAGCGCGTTCTCCGAGCGGCCGCCGCCCGGGCCCATCTCGACGACGGAGAGCACGCCGGGCTCCGCCGCCGGCCAGTACCGCCGGCTCTCCGGCGGCTCGTCCGTGGAGCGCGCCGGCGGATCGGGAGCGGCGGCGGCCACCACGAGCACGCCGGCCGCCCGCGCCTTCCGCACCGACTGGGCCACGCGCTGGTCCCGCTGCTTCAAGGCGACCGAGACCACCGCCACATCGACACGCGCCGCCACGGCCGTGTCGAGCGCGGCGGCGACCCTGCCGGCGTCCGGCGCCCCCCGTGCGTCCGTGCCCCGCAAGCCCAACACCCGTGCCTCGGGGGCGAGTCCGCCGAGGTCGACATCGCCCGCGGCGCCGCCCGCCACCAGTCCGGCGACGAACGTCCCGTGGCCGACGCAGTCCCCCGCATCGCTTCCGGACGCCACCCGACCGCCGAACTGCCCGGCGTTCGGGGCGATCCCCGTGTCGACGACGGCGACGGTCGTGCCCGCGCCCCCGCCGCGGGACCTGAGCTTGTTCAGGTCGAGCCGCTGCCGCGCCCAGTCCTGCCGCTTCGCCGGCACCTTGGAAGCGGGCGTGCACTCGGAGTTCCCCTCGTGGTCGAGGCGCGACGGCATCGCCGGCAACTTCTGCCCCTCTTCGGCCCGTTGCTCGCCCGGCGCGGGGGAGGCACCCAGGAGGAGCGCCACTGCGGCGAGTCCGGACACCGTCGCCGAGCGGCGTCCACGAGCGCTCACGCGGACGCCCTGGGAGTCGTCTCCAGGTCCTCCGGCAGCAGCAGTCGCAGATCGTCCAGGGTGGGCGAGGCGAGCGCGCTGAGCCTGCCCGCCTGGCGGGTGACCATCGCCTCGACGATCTGCCGGGCGAGCCGGGCGTTCCCGAAGGTGCGGTCCCGCGGCAGCGCGTCGAAGTGGCTCTTGAGCAACGCACCGGTGCCGGCGGCGCATTCGTATCCCATGGCCTCCGCCTGGGCCCGCACGATCGTGACCAACTCCTCGGAGGAGTAGTCCGGGAAGGCGATCCGGCGTGTGAACCGGGAGGAGAGGCCCGGGTTGGACGAGAGGAAGTGCTCCATTTCGTCGGTGTAACCGGCGACGATGACGGCGATCTCGTCGCGGTGGTCCTCCATCAGCTTCAACAGCGTGTCCACGGCCTCCTGGCCGAAGTCGTTCCCGCCGCCGGACGGCGTGAGCGTGTACGCCTCGTCGACGAAGAGCACTCCGCCTTTCGCGCGGTCGAAGACCTCCGTCGTGAGCTGCGCGGTGTGCCCGACGTACCGCCCGACGAGGTCGGCGCGGGACACCTCCACCAACTGCCCGGTGCTGAGGACCCCCAGCTGCACCAGGATCTCCCCGTAGAGCCGGGCCACAGTGGTCTTGCCGGTGCCCGGCGGCCCGGTGAAGACCAGGTGGTGGCTGATCGACGGCACCGGCAGGCCGGCCTTCGCACGCTGCCGGGAGGTGGTGAGCAGGTTCACCAGGTTGGTGACGTCCTGCTTCACCTCCGCGAGACCCACCATGTCGGCGAGGCTGGCGAGCGGGTCCGGGCGGTCGGACGTCTCCGCTTCGACGGCCGCCGAGGCCGAGACGTCCTCCGGCAGCAGCAGCCGCAGTTCGTGCTCGTCGACCTTGGCCTGGGAGGCGAGCCGCATCGCCTGCCGGTCCACCATCTCCTCGAACACCCCGCGCGCGGCACGGCCGTTGCCGAAGCCCGAGTCCCGCGGCATCCGCGTGAAGTGCGTCGCCAACGCCTCGCTGGTGCCCTCGCCGAGCTCGTACTGGTGCGCGGCGCACATGCTCTCCATGATCTGGATGAGCTCCTCGACGGTGTAGTTCTCGAACTCCACCGTGCGCGAGAACCGGGAGGCCAGGCCCGGGTTGGAGCCGAGGAAGTCCGTCATCTCCTCGGAGTAGCCGGCGACGATCACCACGACGTCGTCCCGGTGGTCCTCCATCAGCTTCAACAGCGTGTCCACGGCCTCCCTGCCGAAGTCCGCGCCGCCGTGGCCGCCGTCCGAGGTGAGCGCGTACGCCTCGTCGATGAACAGGACGCCGCCGAGCGCCCGGTTGAAGGTTTCCGTCGCTTTGATCGCCGTACCGCCGACCACCTGCGCGACCAGGTCCGCGCGCGAGACCTCGACGAGGTGGCCGCTGCGCAGCGACCCCAACTCCGCGAGGATCGCGCCGTAGAGCCGCGCCACGGTCGTCTTGCCGGTGCCGGGCGGGCCCGCGAAGACCAGGTGCCGACTCATCGGCGGCGCCGACATGCCCAACTGCTCGCGGCGCTGGGCGAGTTGCGTCAGGTTCACCAGGGTGCGCACCTGCTGTTTGACGTTCTCCAGCCCGATCAGGTCGTTGAGTTCGGCGAGCGGGCCGGCGTCCTTGGTGGGCTGGCCCTCCTCGGCGGCGCCTGTGCCGGCGGGGTCGGTGTTCTCCGCGTCGCCCGTGCCCCAGGCGTCCCGCTTGCCGTTGTCGATGCTCGACAACCCCTCCACCGCGAGGCGTTCGCCGACGGCCGTCTGCACCAGGCCGGCGCCGGCGTTCTCGCGCGCCGTGCAGTTCAGCAGCGAGACCGGCTGTGTCGACTCCACCCGGAAGCCGTCCTTCTGACCGCTGCTCGCCTCGCAGGTGTTCAACGAGCCCAGGCTGCCCTCCCGCAGCAGGAAACCGTGCCCGGTGCAGGCGTGCGCCGTACTGCGGCTGGCGATGCACTCCCCGCCCTGCGCCACCACGAACCCGTCCGTCGCCGCCGTCTTCACCCGCACGTCACGCGCGGTGAGGTTGCCGCCCTCCTCGACGAGCACGCCGGCCGCACCGCTCTCCGCGACGCCGCTGTCCGCGAGGTAGAACGTCGCACCGGAGCCGACGCGTATCCCCGCTTCCGTCGGACGGACGATCTCGCACTCCTCCGCCCGGCCGCGGGCGTTGTCCAGCGCGCTGATCCCGTCGCCCGACGCCTCGACCAACCGCGTACGGCGAAGCATCGGGTTCGCGCCGCCCCGCACCGCGACGGCCGGAGCGCCGCCGATCACCTCGAGCCGGTCCAACTCGGCCGCCGAGTCCTCCTCCAGGAGCACCGCAGGTCCCTCGCAGTCCCGCACGGTGAGTCCGACGAGCGCCGGCGAGGCCGCACCTGCGACGCGCACCCCCGCGCCCTGCGCGGAATCCACCCAGCAGTCCTCCAGCGTGCCGCGCGCGTTGGCGGTGACGAGCACGCCGCCGCCACGGGTCCTGGAGGTGCGGCACCGACGCAGCACCGGGTCGGTGCCCTCGGCGAGGACGAGGCCGAGCGCGGAGGCACCGGTGACTCGGACGTCCTCCAGGGTGGTGCGGGCACCGCTGGTGATGTGGATCCCGGTGCTGGTGTCGTGGACCACCGAGCGCAGGACCTTGGTGGTGCAGCGGTCCTCCAACGCCACCGACGGCTTGTCGGTGGAGGAGATGTCGCAGTCCTCCACCGTGCCCCGCGCCTGCCCGTTGGCGAGCAGCCCGTTGCCCCGTGCGTCCCTGATCGTGCAGTCCCTGATGCGGGCGTCGCCCTGCTCCGCGAGGACCACGCCGCTCGTCGCCACGTGTTGGACGGTGCAGGACTCGACGGAGCTCTCCGAGGCGGACATCACGACGACCCCGGCGCCGCCGCGCGGGTTGCTCACCCGGCAGTCGCGCAGCGCCAACGCCCCCGTGCCTGCGGCCAGCAGCGCCGTCCACGCGGCTCCTGTGACCTCGCAGCCGTCCAACGCCGCCTGTCCGCGCCGCACGTCGACCGTGGGCTGCTCGGCGTCCTTGCCGTGCAGCGTCAGTTCGGTGAGCATCACCGCGTCGGTGCGCAGCGACAGTGCGCTCCCCGAGTCCGGGCATATCTCGACCGAACCGCGGCCCTCCGCCGCGGTGATGGTGACCCGGGTGTGGATCGCCAGGTTCTCGACGTAGGTTCCCGGCGCGACGCTGATCACCGCCCCGACGCGAGCCGCGGCCAGCGCCGCTGAGATGGTGGGGTAGCGGTCGGTGTCCCGGGAACCGACCGTCAGTACCTGACGCGACACGCACGAACCTCCTTGCCTGAGCGGCGCGTTGCCCGACGGAGCCCCACGGCGGGGAATCTCCACGGTCCGATCATGTCAGGAGGACTCCGACCGGCCGCGCGCGGCCATGCGTTGCCGGAGGGCGGGGCGTCCTCGCATCCTCAGTTCCACTTCTGGTTGTCCGTGCCGGTGCACTTGAACAGGATGATCTTCGTGCCCGCCCCGGTGGTGGCGCCCTTGCCGCCTGCGCACATCCCCACGGACGTGTTGACCAGGTCTCGCGCCGCGTTCAAATCGAACTTCTGGGCGTTGGAACCGTTGCAGTTCCAGAGCTGGATCTGGGTGTCATTGCTGAAGTTGCTGCCCCGTACGTCCATGCACTTGCCGCCGATGCGCAGCGTCCCGTCGTCGGCGGCCCGCCACTGCTGCGCGTTCCCGCCGTTGCAGTTCCACAGCTGGAGCTCGGCGCCGTCGTTGAACTTGCTGTTCGGCACGTCGATGCAGAGGCCGGACTTGTGTCCGCGCAGCGCCATCGGCGCCCCCAGCGCAACACCGGGCTTCGCCTTGGACTTCGCGGGCTTCTTCTCCTTCTCGCTCTCTTCCTTCTTCTCCGTCTTCGACTTCTCCTCCTTCTCCTCCTTCGGCTCGGTCTTCGTCTCAGCCGCCGGCTTCTCCTCGGCGCCGGCCTCCGACTTCTCCGTCTTCGGCTTCTCCTGCTTCGGCTCCGCCTCGGTGTCGGCCTCGTACCGGCCTGCGCGGTCCGCTTCGTCGTCGTTGAGGACCGTGCCGGCGGTGGGTTCCGTCTTGGACGAGGACTTGTCCGAGTTCCAGCCGAGCACCACCAACGGCACCGACAGCAGCAGAACCCCCGCCACCGCGGCACCGGCGAGCGCCGCCCGATTCGGCCTGCCCACCGGAGTGGTACGCGGACCCTTGCCAATGGCCGTCGTACCCATACTCCGAACGAGGCGAGGCAG
>NZ_AJTQ01000241.1 GCF_000262345.1 Streptomyces xiaopingdaonensis
ACGCCGCGGAGGCGCCGCCCGGCACGACGCCGGGCTCGGCCTCGGGCTGGGCGGCCTCGGGCGAACCGTCGGCTCCGCCCTGCGCTCCGGCCGAGGAAGCAGTGGACTTTGGGGACGAGGGTGTCACGTTGTCCTCCGGTATGCGTGCGGCCAAGGGCCCCGTTCGGATCGGTCGGCAGGAACGCCGGCGGCGGAGTCGACGGACGGCCCGCCGGCTGCGGCCCTACGGAGCGCCTCCGGAAACTCCGAGGAATGCGCTGCGGGAAGCACTGCGCCGCCCGACGGCTGACGAGCACGCAGAGCCGCCACGGTTTCGGCGCCCTTGTCCGCGGCTATTTCGCCGGACGCCATCTCCACCTGCCTCGGATGCGGGATCGGTCACGGGGCCAAGGAATCTACGTCCCAACACAATGCCATGTGCACCGAGTTGACGGCGCATTCCGTATTGATCTGTAACACTCGCCTACCGCTCCCGGTCGGTTATCGATCGTCAACGCTCCCCGACACAGGGCCCATCCCTTTTGTCACCCCTGCTCGCGTCACCGCGCGGGGCGGAGCGCTTTCGGCAGCGGGACGGGCCGAGTTCGCGAACGGCATCGTCGCCCGGATGCTCACCCTGGGCGTACCGCGGAGAGGCCGACGCACGAGGCGAATCCGGGTCGACCGCAGGATAGTCGATCGGCCCGCACCGGAAGTCGGTGGGGGTCCGGTTCCGTACAGGTACGTCGGCCCGAACTGGCGCACTCGGCCCCTGCGTTGGTCGAGCCGTCGGCTGAGCCCGGCCGGCCGGGGGACGGGGCCGCCCTCGGGCGACTTCGCGGACACGGCCTGCTCTCGCCGCTCGGGATCGTCGACGGCCTTCTTCGCCCGCTCCTCCACCTTGAAGATCTTCCCCGGACGTTCCGGGTCGGCGTGGGGGTCCGAGAAAGGTGTCTTCTTTCCCGGGTACTTCGGGTGATCGTCAGGAGGTCTCCGACCGGCCGCGCGCGGCCATGCGTTGCCGGAGGGCGGGGCGTCCTCGCACCCTCAGTTCCACTTCTGGTTCTCCGTGCCGTTGCACTTGGCCAGGACGAGCCTCGTGCCCGGTTCGACGCCGCTGTCCTTGCCGCCGACGCACATCCCCACCGACGTGTTGACCAGGTTGTGCGCCTGGTTCACGTTGAACTTCTGGGCGCCTGCGCCGTTGCACTTCCAGAGCTGGATCTGGGTGCCGTTGTTGAAGTTGCCGCCTCGCACGTCCATGCACTTGCCGCCGATGCGCAGCGTCCCGTCCTCGGCGGCCCGCCACTGCTGCCCCTTCGTCCCGTCGCACTTCTGCAGCCGGAGCGGGGTGCCGTCGTTGAATTCCTTGTCCCCGACGTTGATGCAGCGGTCGGACTTGTGTCCGTGCAACGCCACCGGCACCCCTACCGCGAGCACCGGCTTCTTCTTGGCGGGCTTCGAGGACTTCTTCTCCTCGTCCTTCTGCTCCGCCTTCGACTTCTCCTCCTTCTCCTCCTTCGGCTCGGTCTTCGCCTCCGCCTGCTGCTCTTCGGCGGCGTCCGACTTCTCCGCCTTCGGCTTCTCCTGCTTCGGCTCGGTGTCCGCCTCGTACTGACCCGCCTTGTCCGCTTCGTCGTCGTTGAGGACCGTGCCGGCGGTGGGTTCCGTCTTGGACGAGGA
Source organism: Streptomyces xiaopingdaonensis (assembly GCF_000262345.1). Taxonomy (GTDB): domain Bacteria; phylum Actinomycetota; class Actinomycetes; order Streptomycetales; family Streptomycetaceae; genus Streptomyces; species Streptomyces xiaopingdaonensis. The sequence goes on from NZ_AJTQ01000241.1 coordinate 1,663, forward strand.
CTCGTCCGAGTTCCAGCCGAGCACCACCAACGGCACCGACAGCAGCAGAACCCCCGCCACCGCGGCACCGGCGAGCGCCGCCCGGTTCGGCCTGCCCACCGGAGTGGTACGCGGGCCCTTGCCAATGGCCGTCGTACCCATACTCCGAACGAGGCGAGGCAG
>NZ_AJTQ01000242.1 GCF_000262345.1 Streptomyces xiaopingdaonensis
TCAACGCGACAGAGGTGCAGCCCGACGCCGAGCCGGACTCGGCCTCGGGCTGGGTCTCGGGCGAACCTTCGGCTCCGCCCTGCGCTCCGCCCGAGGAAGCAGTGGACTTTGGGGACGAGGGTGTCACGTTGTCCTCCGGTATGCGTGCGGCCAAGGGCCCCGCTCGGATCGGTCGGCAGGAAGGCCGGAAGAGTCGGCAGGCGGCCGTCGACTGCGGCCCTGCAAAGCGCCTCCGGAAACTCCGCAGAATCTCCTGCGGGAAGCACCGCACCGCCCGACGGCTGACGAACACGCAGAGCCGCCACAGTTCCGGCGCCCTGCGTCCCAACACGATGCCATGCCGGTCGAGTTGACGGCGCATTGCGTATTGATCTGTGACATTCGCCTGCCGCAACCGGCGCGACAGGCGCGCGGGCGCCCG
>NZ_AJTQ01000243.1 GCF_000262345.1 Streptomyces xiaopingdaonensis
GTGGGCCGAGGGCGCCCAGACCGAGCGGACGACCGGATCGATACCGGCGACCGTCCGGTGACCGAGGCCCGCGCCGGTCACCGGAACCTGTCGAGGCTCGGCGCGGCGAATGCGCTTCCGCACTGAGGCGCGCACGGATGAGCTGCACCTGGTCGGTCACTGCCCCGCAAGCCGGTTGCCGGCTCGAAGCACGTGTGAAGACACTGCGCCGATTACCGGGCCGAATCCGCCCGCCGGAACGAGCGCCGCCAGGCCGTCTTGCCCCTCCCGTTCCCCGGGTCGTTCCAGGAACAAGCCGAGCCGTCCCGCGAGATGCGTCTCGGGCCACCTCGACCGAAGGCCGCTGAGGGGTGGTTGGACGAATCGGCGACGGGGACGCGCCGTACTCTCACCCCTCCAGCTCGCGCAGATATTCACCGAACTTCTCCAGGCCGTCGATGTTGCGGGGACCGCTGATTCCCTCGTTGTAGTCGAGGACGAAGAAGTTGTTCTTCTTCACGGCGGGCATCTCCTTGGTCTGCGGTGACTTCCTGAGGAAGTCGATCTTCTTCTCGGCGGGTTTGTCCCCGTAGTCGAGGACGATGACGACCTCGGGCTCGGCCTCGGTGACGCTCTCCCAATTCACCTGCGTCCAGCGCTCGTCGAGGTCCGCGAAGACGTTCTTTCCGCCGGCCTTCTTGATGATGTCGTCGGGCGGGACCTGGTTTCCGGCGGTGAAGGGCTGGTCCGTGCCCGAGTCGTAGAGGAAGACGGGCACGGGGCCGCCCTTGGGCGCCTTCGCGGACACGGCCTGCTCTCGCTGCTTGAGTTCGTCGACGACTTTCTTCGCCCGCTCCTCCACCTTGAAGATCTTCCCCAGACGTTCCAGGTCGGCGTGGAGGGCCTCGAAAGGCGTTTTCTTTTCCGGGTACTTCGGGTAGTTGTAGCAGCTCTCGGTGTGCATGAAGCTCTGGATTCCGAGCTTGTCGAGGATCTCGGGCGTGATGCCGCGCTGGTCGCTGAAACCGGAGTTCCAGCCGGCCACCACCAAGTCCGCCTTGGCGTCGACGACGAGTTCCTTGTTGAGGAGGTCGTCGCTGAGCTTCTTCACCTTGGCGTATTCGGAAGCCCACGGCGATTCCCGCACGGGAGGGTTGGCCGGTGGCATGACGTAGCCGTACACATGCTTGGTCAGGCCGAGGCTGAAGAGCTTGTCGGCGCTGCCGCCCTCGTAAGCGACCGTGCGCTCCGGGACGGTGTAACGGACCGGCTCACCGCACCTCTTGACGCCGACCGTCTCGGCTTCCTTCCCGTCGGTTGCGACGTCTGCTCCGCATCCGCTGAGCAGGAGGGCGGTGGCCGCGGTCGTTCCGGCGACGGTGCGTCGCCGTGCGGAGTTCAGTCGCCGTACGAGGGACATGGGGTGTCACTTCCGTTCGGTGCGGGAGGGTCGAGGGAGTACAGCAACTGCGGGTCACCGGTGAGCGGGTGGCTGACGACGGTGGTGCGGACGCCGAAGACGTCGTGCACGAGTTCCGTGGTCAGGATCTTCTCGGGGGTTCCGGTGGCGACCAGGCGTCCTTCGGAGAGGACGCCGAGCCGGTCGCAGGCCGCTGCCGCGAGATTGAGGTCGTGCAGGACGACCAGCGTGGTCAGGCCGGTGCCGCGCAGCAGCGACAGCAGCTCCACCTGGTGCCGTACGTCGAGGTGGTTGGTCGGCTCGTCGAGGACGAGGATCGTGGGCTCCTGGACGAGAGCGCGGGCCACGAGGACGCGTTGGCGCTCGCCGCCCGAAAGCGTCAGCACGCCGCGCCGGGCCAGGTGGCCGATGTCCACCTGCCGCATGGCCTGCTCGCACAGCCCGCGCTCCCTGGAGCTCGGCGCCTGGTTGCCCCGGGCGTGGGGCGTACGGCCGAGCGCGACGACCTCCTCCACGGTGAAGTCGAGGTCGATCTCCCCGTCCTGTACCAGGGCGGCGACCAGTTGCGCACTCCGGCGCATGCTCAGCCGCGAAAGTTCCTCCTCTCCGAGCCGGACCGTGCCGGAACTCGGCCGCAGCGCCCGGTAGATGCACTTGAGAGCCGTGGACTTACCGCTGCCGTTGGGCCCGATGAGGCCGACGCACCGGCCGTCGGCCACGGTCAGGGACAGGTCGCTCAGGAGCTTCTTGCCGTCGGTGACGACGGAGAGCCGGTCGAGGGTGAGGTCCATCTCAGCGTGCTCCGAACATGTAGGCCCTGCGGCGCATCAGCGTGACGAAGACCGGGACGCCGATCAGGGCGGTGATGACGCCGAGGGGCAACTCCCGTGGGGCCACGAGCGTGCGGGCCACGAGATCCACCCACACCATGAAGACCGCTCCGGCGAGCGGACTGACCGCGAGCACACGCGCGTGGGTGGACCCGACGACCATGCGCACCAGGTGCGGCATGACCAGGCCGACGAAACTGATGGCCCCGCTGACGGCGACCATGGCACCGGTGACGAGCGAGACGAGGACCAGGAGGCCCTTGCGGTGCCGATCGGGGTCGATGCCCAGGCTCGCCGCCGACTCGTCACCGAGCGCCATCACGTCCAGGGCGCGGCTGCAGCGGTTCAGCACGGCGGTGCCGACCAGCACCGCCACGGCGACCGCGGGCAGCGCTGCCCACGTCGCGGCACCGAAGCTGCCCATGGTCCAGTACAGGATCGTGCTGGTGGCCTCACTGTTCGGGATCAGATAGATGATCACGCTCATCACGGCCTGGAAGCCGAGCGCCATGGCGACGCCGGTCAGGATGAGCCGCAGCGGCGACAGCCGCCCCCGGCTGACGGAAGCGGCGTACACGAGGGCGGACGCCGTCAGCGCACCGAGAAAGGCGCCGGCCGACACGGCGTAGACACCGAGCCCGGCGAGTCCGCCGGTGACGGTGACGCCGACGGCGCCGACGGACGCTCCGGAGGAGACGCCCAGGACGTAAGGGTCCGCCAGCGCGTTGCGCACCATTGCCTGGATGGCGACCCCGATGGTGCTCAGCCCCGCCCCGACGAGCGCGGCCAGCAGCACGCGTGGCGTGCGGATCTCCCAGACGATCCGGTACGCCGTCGCCTCGCTCGCGCCGATCTCCTCTCCGCTGAGCGCCGCCCACAAGTACCGGGCGGTGTCGCCGGGCGTGATCACTGCGGTTCCCAGACCGATCGCCACCACAACGGATACCAGCAGCAGGGCGAGGAGGGCAGCGCAGAGCGGCACCGCACCCCTGCCCGGGGAGCGCCCGGAGAAGGGCACCCCCGGAGCGTCGCCCGCCGTCCCGCCCCGCTCACCGGAGTCGGTGCTCACAGTCGGCTCGGCGGATGCTGACGGGTGCATACGCAGTCCTTTCCGGAACGGTCGACGCGGACCGTGGTCGTCGCGAGGGACGGGTCAGGAAAGCGGGTCACGAGACCGCAGGCGCCTCTCACGAGCTCCCGTACTCCTCGCGGCCGTTGCCGCCCTGCCCGACCGGAATACGGGAGACCAGGAAGCCGGCGCCCAATGCCGCCGCGGTGAGGACGCCGAACGCGACGGCCACTCCGGCGTAGCCGGCGATGCCCAGCCCCAGGCCGCCGAGAGAGGCGCCGAGGAAGACGCCGAGGCTCATCCCCGCCGCGTTGATGCTCAGCGCGGACCCGCGCAACGGCCCGCAGCGCCTCACCAGCAGACTCACGGCGCAGGCGGCCACGACCGCATGGCTGGCTGCATGGAGTGAGGTGAGGGCGAGAGCCAGCGGCAGCCAGTGCGTGAAGTAGAAGCCGACGACGGTGACGAGGACGGCGACGAGGCCGAGTACCAGCAGATACTCGGTACGAACGCCCTGCTGAACCGAGTTGGTGAGCCGCCCCGTGAGGAGGTTGGCCACGAAGAACGAAGCGCCGCTCAACGTCCAGACGAACGAGAAGAGTCCGGGGTCGAGCTGGAAGCGGCTGTCGTAGTACGCGGCCAGGTACGCGAGGTACCCCATGAAAACGGCGGTACGGAGAAGGGAGATCGACAGCAGCGGCACGGCGCCCCGCACCGCGGCGAGTGCCTTGAAGGAGGCGAAGTACGTCAACTTCTCTCCGCTGTCCGCCTCTTCCTCCGCACCGGGCGGCGTTCGCCGCCAGAGCAGGACGACCGCGAGCAGCAGCGAGACGGCCGTCACGGCGAGGAGGTCCCCCTCCCATCCCCAGAACATGGCGGGCAGCGCGATGACGGGCGCCGCCAGCATGGCCGTCATGGACTGGGTGGCCGTCACCAGCGTCGCCGCTCTGCTGGCGGCCTTGCCGGAGCCGAACCGGTCGGCTGCCGCCGCGGTCAGAGCCGGGTTGAGTACGGCCGTCCCCGCACCGACGAGCAGGCAGAACGCCACAAGGAGGACGTATTCGCCGCTTGCTCCGAGAGCGGTTGAGACCGCCAGCACCCCGAGTCCGCCGGCGGCCGCCCACTCCTTGCGGACGCGGTCGATCAACGGTGCCAGTGCCGTACCGACCAACAGGGCCGCGAGGCCACCGAGTCCGCGTAGTCCGCCCATCGCGGCGACGCTGCTCCCCGACCCTTCCGCGATCGGCACCAGGTACGTACTGAAGATGGTGAAAGGCAGCAGCCCGACCGCCGAGGCGAGCAGGATCGGCCACAGGGTGCGCGTCATCTTCAGGTCGCCCGGAAGCTGCTCGCCCGTCTCGGGGGCTTTCCGCCTCACCTGCGTGGCCCCGGTGCCGGCGCTCACGACGCTTCCTCGAGCTTCGTCGTGGAGCCGTCGGCCCGATAACGGTAGAGGACGGTCGCATCTGCGCTGAACTGCGAGAACGGGAAGGTCTCTGCCGAGAGGGCGGTGACGCCGCTGGAGAGGAACGCGCGGGCGACGGCGCTGCCGGTCTGTGCGTAGACCACCAACGGGACGTCGTGCCGTCGGCAGTGCTCGAGGATCAGGTCGAAGGTGCCGTTGCCGAGGGTCATCCCGGTCGCCACCACGGCGTCGGCCTGCTCCAGCACTTCCGTCATGTCGTCCGAGACCGGCTCCCCCCACTGGGTGGTGCGCAGGTTGAGATCGCACGGCAGACAGACTCCGCCCCGGTCATGTATCGCTTCGATCAGCGGATTCACCACACCGATCAGGGCGACCCGCGCATCCGGCTCGAGGTCGAGGAGTTCGGCCACGGCGGCGTCCCGCGCCCTCGCCCGCACCTCCGGCGTTCCCGTGGGGAGTGTGACCGGCTCGGCCTCTTCGGCCTCCCGGTGCGGCCGCACGCGGGAGAGATAGGCGTCGAGTGCGGCGACACGTACGGCGGGGATTTCGCTGCGCAGGAGCGTGTCCAGGGTGAAACCCGAGGCGTTCTCGCAGAAATCGGGGCCGAGTTCGCCCGCTTCGAAAGAACAGGCGCCAAAGCCTTCCCCGACCCGCAGCAGGAGATAGTGGTTGTGGTAAGTGACCTCACCGCCCGCGAGCCGCGTGGTGTGGTAGAGCCAGAAGGCGCTGGTGACGGTCACGCCCTTCGGATCGGGACCGCAGGTCCCGTCCAGTATTCCCTCGGTCAGTTCCGCGATCGTGTGCGGTTTCGGATAGGGCATTCTCGGTTCTCTCGTCGAATGGCGGGTGTGGTGGTGCGGCGCTGCGAGCAGGCGGAGGACTGCCGGGTCCGGTGCGGGAGCAGCGTCAACCGCGGTGCGTGCGCGGCGGGATGTCACGCCACGAAGCCGCCGACCAGGGAGGCTTCAGTTCATCGAGAGAGGCGATCTCGTGGGGCCTCAAGAACTCGATGTCCCAGGCGTCGCGATGCTGCGCGTAGGCGTCTTCCACGTAGCGGTGACCGGTGTCGGCCGCGATGAAGACGTACGTGCGGAAGCCGCGCCCGCGGCGTTCCCAGAGGGTGGTCAGGTACGCGGCCCCGGCCGACAGACCCGCGAATATGCCCGTGCTGCGCAGCAGTTCGACGGAGCCCGACAGGGCGCATGCGAAGTTGACCCAGTGGATTCGGTCGTACAGCTCGTGCCGGACGTTCCGGAACTCGATGGCGCTGCCTATACCGGCGATGATCATGTCAGGGTCCGGCACGTGCTCAGAACCGAACGTCACGCTGCCGAAGGGCTGTACACCCACGACGCACGCGTCCCGGCCGGCCTCTGCCAGGTAGGTGGCGAGGGCGCCGGTCGACGCCCCCGAGCCGACGCCGCCGACCAACGTGACCGCGCCGGCCGGGATTTCCCTGTCCAGGATTTCGGCGACCTCACGGTAGCCGTAATAGTGGATTCCGTCGTGGTACTGCCGCATCCAGTGGTACGACGGATTTCCCGCGAGGATCTCGGAGACCCGGCGGACCCGCAGCTCCTGGTCGAGGCGGAGGTTCTTCGAGGGCTCGACCTGTTCCAATGTGGCGCCGAGTATCTCCAGTTGGACGCGGAGTGTTCGGTCCACGGTCGCGGAGCCCACGATGTGGCACCTGAGCCCGAAGCGGTGGCAAGCGAGCGCCAACGCATGCGCGTAGATGCCGCTGGAACTGTCGATGAGGGTGTCGCCCTCCTGTACGGCCCCCGAGTCGAGCAGATGGCGAACCGCCCCCAGGGCCGAGTAGACCTTCATCGATTCGAATCGCAGACAGAACAGGTCCGGCCGAACGCGGATCAGGTCGGGCTGCTTGATCGCTTCCGCGATGTGTGAGTGCATCCCGGGCCCGTCAGACCGTTGCGCTCTGTCGCAACTTGAACAGGAAGGTCTGCGCGTTGTCGGTGTCCCACGTCTGATGGTGGACCACCTCGGGCACGAACCCGGCTCCGATCGCGTACGCGACGATGTTCCGCAGTTCCGAGGTGTTGGAGACGATGAGGTAGATCTCGCCGTCGCTCGCCAGCAGGTTCCGCTGGACGACTTGGTCGAAGAACTCCCGGACCACACCGATCCCCGCGCACACGTTCCGCACGACGACCGGGTCTTCACTCACCGCTTCCCGCACGGCGGGCGGGTTGAAGGTGACGACGTCGAACTCCGACCCGTCCGGGACGCTGCCGAACAAGTCGGAGACTCTCGGGCGGAAGCGGGTTCCGGGCCGTTCGCCGACGATCCGCTCGTAGGCTCCCGTCGTCGCCCGGACGCTCTCGGGATCGACGTCCATCGCGTGGATCTCCCTCGCCCCGCGAAGCCCGGCGACGACCGCCTCGACGCCCAGGCCGACCCCCATTGCGGCGTACGACCTGCCGCCGACGGGGATGGTGCCGTCGTACAGGCGGTCGTGGATCATTCGGCTCGTCTCTCCTGGCATGAAGACACCGGGCGGAACCTCGAACGACCAGTCCCGATAGGCGTACGTGCGCGGTGTGTGGAGATCGGCCTTGGGAGTGTTCAGGGCGACGATCTCGTCCACGGGAAGCGTGTACGGAAGCGTGCCGTGAAGAGCCCACGCCGTGGACTCGTCGTCGGTCAGCGCCGCCCTCGTGCGGGTCTGCTCGCCCATTGGCTCCTCCTGCTCGGGGTTGCCGCGAGTCCGTCCCGGCTGCACCACTGCGTCATGGCACGCCTCGCGAGGGAGGGCAACTCCTGGGCATGCCACCGCATTTGTCGCCGGGCGTACGCGGAGCGACGGATGCGGGCGGCTGCGTCCGAACGTCCGCCTCGCCCGCGTCAGTGAGCATCGATCAGATGGAAATGATTGTCAAGAGCGGTATCGCGGCGGCACCGCGCAGGCCATCCCTCGGTCACCCGCAAGGGTCCTGACGGAGGGAGCGACTTGCCCCCTCGCGCGGGATGGGTTAGAACGATTATCACTTTCACCTGCCGCATCATCGATACCCGCGCATCAGCTCCTCCACTCCGGCGCCACCACGCCGTCACCTGGCCCTGCCCGCACGCGAGAAGCTCCCTGCTCGGCCGTTCAACCGGTCCCTGCCCGAGTACGGGACCCGAGGCTGCCTGCACAGTGCGGTGACCGACGGCCGCAAGGAGGCAACGAAGGAAGAAAAGAGAGGAACACGTGAAGCGCTCCGGCAACGTGACACCGCGACAGGTGCCGACGGGCACGGGCACGGCCTTCGGCACCTTCGGCGAACTGCTCCAGGGGGCACTGCCGGAGGACGGCGGCGACTTCCTGGTGACCCTGCCGGTCGCCCGGTGGAGCATGGCGGCCTTCCGCCAGGAGCCAGGGTCGGGAGGCATCAGCGTCCGGCCCCCGCACAAGAAGAAGGCGCTGCGACTGGTCTGCTTGATCGCCGAGGAGGAGCGCCGTCCCGTCGCGGGTGTCCTTACCCTCAACAGCGCGATCCCCGAGGGCAAAGGGCTGGCCAGTTCGTCGGCGGACCTCGTCGCCACCGCCCGGGCCGTGGCGAAGGCACTCGGCACGCCGATGCCCCCCAGCAGGATCGAGCGGCTGCTGGCCCGGATCGAGCCGACGGACGGTGTGCTCTACCCGGGGATCGTCGCGTTCCACCACCGGGCAGTGCGGCTCCGGGCGGTCCTCGGGTCCCTTCCGGCCATGACCGTGGTGGGGGTCGACGAGGGCGGCGCGGTGGACACCGTCGCCCACAACCGCGTACCCAAGTCCTTCTCCGCAGTGCAGAGTTGCGAGTACGCGCGCCTGCTGGACCGGCTCGCCGACGCCGTCCCGCGTCACGACCTGGCAGAGGTGGGCAGGGTCGCGACCCGCAGCGCGCTGATGAATCAGCCGCTCCGCTACAAGCGGTCGCTGGAGCCGATGTTGGAGATCTGCCGCGAGGTGGGCGGCCTCGGTGTGGCTGTCGGGCACAGCGGCACGACTCTCGGAGTGCTGCTGGACTCGCGTGATCCGTCGTCCACGCGCAGGGCCACGGAGGCGGCCCGTGCATGCGCCGAACTGGCCGGCGGCGTCGCCGTCTACCGGACGCTCAGCTTCCCCGGCGTGCACGCTCCCACCGCCGAACGTCTGCTCACCGCCTGAGGGACGTACGCCGGCCGGTGGTGAGAGCGGGGAGCCCGCCATGCACACCGTCGCGGAGACGCGAACGCCGACCGCATGCGTGGGAACGGAAGCCGAGCCGATCCGTCCGTATTCTGCGTACCGTTGGCGGCGATGGTGGGACGAGTCGCTCCGTGGTCAGGGCGCAAAGTCCCCTCGACGATCCCGCGTTGCACAACACGTCGGTGCATGACCGAACCGCCGAAGGGACACGAACAGCAATGCAGGAGACGCTCACCGAGATCGGCCTGGTCCCGCAACGTCTCGGCACGGGATGTGCCGAGGCGGTCGCGCGCGGCCTCGCTCAGGACGGCGCCGTCGTGCTGACAGGTCAGGAGTCCTCGCCGCGGGCCCTGACGGTCGCGGCCGCCTTCGCCCTGGGTGAGCGGCTGCGGCAGCTCTTCCCGCAGCGTCAGCGGTCCTCGTCCGAAGGGGCGCAGGTGCATCTGCACGCGGACAGCTTCGATGTGGTGGTGGACGTGGCCGGGGTACCCGCACGTCGGCGCCACCCCGACGAGGATTACGCCCTCGTGCAGCTCACCCGACCGCCGTCGTCGGGAGGAGAATCCTTCGTGGCCGACGCGTACCGCTTCGTGGACACCCTCGAAACCGGGGACCCGGAGCTGTGGGAGTTCCTGACACGTGCCGACGTCGACTTCTACGGAGCCTGGACGGGCCTGCGGGGCCTGCCCTCGACCCCTCGAGCGGGCCGGCACGTCGAGTACACGCGCTCGGGCCGGCGGATCGTGCGCCGCTCCGACGGTGCCGTGCCCCTGCACCGTGACCCGGACACGGAGCACGTCGAGGCCATGCTGCGGCGCTTCGACGAGAGTGTCCGCGAGTTGGAGAGCACGCTGCCCCGGTTCCCGCTCGAAGAAGGGGACGTCCTGATCCTCGACAACTACCGCTGCTGGCACGGCAGGGACGCACACACCGGCGAGCGGACGACCCGCATCCTCACCCTGCTCAGCGCGGACGCCCGCTGACCCGCGCGGCGACGGCCCGGGCCTCCCGTGAGCCGCGGCGCCCACGAACAATCAGCAATGGCGTCCGTCTTCAACGAGTCTGCGGGGCTGCCCTCTCGTCCCCGGAGAGACCCACGGCCGTTCCGGCAACACCCGCCACGACGCGCCCGGTGGAAGGCCACCACGCCGCTGCTCGTGCCGTACCGGGTGCCGCAGCGCCTGTCCCCCATCGCCTCCGCCGGACCGGACCGCGGTCCTCTCCGACGGTCGCATCGAGGAACTCGGAACTGCTCGCCCGCGCAGGCGCGTACAGCGCCTTCCGAACAGCACGCAGCCAGGTTTCGAACTGGCGGACCACGTCCTCCTCCGGAGCGTGACGGCTTCCTGTCCACAGCCGATACCGACTGTCCCGTGGGAACGGGGCGTTCCCACGGGACAGGGGCGTCGGCCGGCAGAAGCGGTCGTCCCCGCCTCCCTTCCACCGTTCGGCTCGCTCAGTCGCCGGCGGACGCCACGACGGACTCGCCGTGCGCGGGACCGCCCTCCGGGCCTGCGTCGTCCCGTGCGAGCGGTCCGGTACGGCGCACACCCAGGTAGAGGAACGCGCTCGCCAGCACCAGCCCCGCGTCCACGTAGACCGCGGTCGACCAACTCCCCGTGGTGTCCCGCAGGGCGCCGGAGACAACGGGGCTGGCGACCGCGCCGATTTCCGCGATCAGGTTCCACATCCCGAAGGCGGCGCCGCGGGACTCGTCCCTTACGAGATCGGCCGTGAGCGCCTGGGACATCGGCTGGACGGCGTTGAGGAAGAGCCCGGTTGCGAAGAGCAGCAGCCCCATCACCCACAACGAGGGCTGCTGGACGTTCTGGAGGTAGATGCCGAAGAGCAGGACAAGCACGCCCTGCGCGACGGTGGCGGCGATGAGCAGGTTGCGCCGGCCCCAACCGCGTTGCAGGGCACGGTCGGAGAGCCAGCCGCCGACGGGGAAGCCGATGATGCCGGCGCCCGCGTTGAAGGCCGCGGTGAGCCCCGCCTCGACGAGCGAGGAGTCCGCAGCCGACGAGACGATCGCCACCGACCAGTACCCGAAGAGCCAGATGCTCCACAGGATGGCGATACCGGCGACGTAGATGAGCAGCGTCTCCCTGTCGATGACGCCGCTACCGCCCCGCCGGGCCCGCGGCTGCCCGAAGGCGCCGCGGCGGCGCATGACGAAGACGATCGCCAGCGCCAACGCCACCTGTGCCAAAGCGGAAGCCCACTCCGGGAGTCCGAGGCTGTCGCTGGCCCAGAACAGGGCCATGATCAACGCGCAGAAGACCGCCGAGACACCGAGCAGCCGCAGCGCCGGCCTCCCGGGGCGCAGCCTGCCGACGAGGCGTCGCAGGAACCACCACATCACGGCGGAGACAAGGAGCGTGAGCACCCCGAAGATCAGGAACGGCATCCGCCATCCCTGCTCCTTGCCGAGTACCGAGGCGCCGAAATCGAGCAGCGGCGGTGCTGCGATGTTGGCGACGGTGAGCCCGAACGCGAGCCCGGTGATGGCGACCCCGAGCCCCAGACTGCGCTCGGGCGCGGGGGTGTGAGCGACGATCAGGGCGCGGTCGTTGGAGTAGAACGCGCCCTCGCCGAGCCCTGTCAGCACGCGCATCGCGACGAAGACGAACAGCCCAGTGATGGCACCGCTGATGATCGTGGCGACGCCGGCCCAGACGAACGAGACGACGAGCATCGTGGCGTGCCCGTACCGGTCGCCGAGGCTGCCGCTGGGCAGTTGCGTGAGCATGTAGCCGGCGAAGAAGAGGCTGCCGATGAGGCCGCCGAGCGCGTGCGGGTTCTGCGCCGCGTGCATGAACGAAACGTCGTTGTCGATCATCCATGTGACGACAGGTCCGGTGATGGCGCGATCGGCGTAGGCGAAGAGCCAGCCGCCGAAGAGCATGATCCACAGCATCCGGTAGGAACGCCTGCCTGCTGTGGGCGGACGGTCCCGGTCCGCGAGGTGGGTTTGCGACATGTCGGTCTCGCTTCCGCAGAGGGGGCGGTTGCGTACAGGGGGCGGTGAGCCCGTCGGGGATCGGCCGCGCTGCCGGCCGCCATGAGTCGACGGGGGCTCGCGGCGGCACCATCAATGCATACTTAATACGGACGCTGTCAACGGTCGTGCCAAACTCGGTCGACCCGACACCTCCGACCCGACTCACTTCACCGCTCAATCTGCCCTGCACACAGGCTTTTTGATGGCGCAAAACCGACCAATCGTCGATTTTGGCATTGGGAAACCAAGACAACTGCGCCTACCGGTTGACGGCAGATTTAATTAAGTTTCCCATGGTGCCCGGGCCGCGCCGTCCGTACCGACTCGGTGCTCCGGACGTGGTGTTCACCACCGCAGCCCTGCCATCCGACCCGTCACTCCCTCCCCGAGAGGTGCCTCCCGTGACCGACCCCCACCTGCTGGACCGCTACAGGAGCGCCGGTTTCGGCAGCAGCGCTCCCCGTGGCGTGCGTCCCGCCGTCGTCGTGGTCGATCTTCAACTCGGCTTCACCGACCCCGACTTGCCTACCGGCGCGGACCTCCGTCCACAGCTCGACGCCACCGCGCAGCTACTCGGCGCCGCCCGGGCTGCCGGCGTACCCGTGCTGTACACCGCCATCGCCTTTCCGCCCGGCGTTCCGCACGCCTGGCTCGACAAGTCGCCGGGGCTCGCAGCGCTGCGCAGCGGAACGCCCGCGGTGCAGATCGACCAAGCGGTCGCACCCCGGCCGGACGAGCCCGTGCTCACCAAGGCATCGGCCAGTGGCTTCTTCGGCACCGGACTCGCCTCGGCGCTCGGCTCCCTGCGCGTCGACACCGTCCTGGTGTGCGGCGCCACGACGAGCGGCTGCGTACGGGCCACCGCCGTGGACTCGGTGCAGCACGGCTTCGCCACGCTCGTCGTGGCCGACTGCGTGGGCGATCGGGCCCGACCACCGCACGACGCCGCCCTTTTCGACCTCCAGCAGAAGTACGCGGACGTCGTCGGGCTCGACGACGCCGCCGAGTACCTGGGCCGCGCCCGGAAGGCCGCGCCGTCCGAAGGGTCCGCCGCACACGGGGGAGCAGCATGACGGCACACCGCGTGGGACTCGTCGTCCCCAGCTCCAACACCACGATGGAGACCGAGGTCCCCAGGCTCCTGCGCGAACACACCGCCCTGTACGGCGAGGAGTTCACCTTCCACTCCAGCCGCGCGGAGCTCCACACCGTCGAAGCCGCCGCGCTGCACGCCATGGTCGAGGAGGGAGACCGCTGCGCCAGGGAGCTCTCCGACGCCCAGGTACGCGTCCTCGGCTACGCGTGCCTGGTGGCGCTGATGGCGGAGGGTCCGGGGGCGCACGAGCGGATCGAGCCGTGGCTCGCGGACGTCACGGCAGGCAACGGCTGCGAAGCGCCCGTGGTCAGCAGCGCGGGAGCACTCGTGCGCACGCTCGATGCGCTCGGGCTGCGCCGGGTCGCGGTCGTCGCTCCGTACGCACCGGAACTGACGAGGACCGTGCTCGCCTATCTGGAGCGGTACGGAGTGGAGGTCGTCGACTCGGTGAGTCTCGCGGTGACCGACAACAGTGCCGTCGGCCGCCTCGACCCCGACGACCTCCCCGCACACGTCGCCGGCTTGGACCTCACCGGGGCCGACGGCATCGTTCTCTCCGCCTGCGTCCAGATGCCCTCGCTCGACGCCGTTCCCGGGGTGGAGCAACGCTTCGGACTCCCCGTGGTGACCGCCGCGACCGCCACCACTCGCGAGCTCCTGGAAGCGCTCGACCTACCGCTCGGCCTCTCGACCGGCGGCGCCGCGCTGGCGGGCGGTGACCACCGATGAACGCCCCCTACCGTCCCCGCGGTACGGAACTCCGAGTCGACGCACGCGGATTGAGCCACAGGGTGCTCCGCTACGGTGAGCCGGGCAGTCCGGACCTGCTGCTGCTCCCCGGCATCACCAGCACGGCGCTCGCACTCGACTTCGTGGCGCACGCGCTGTCGGGGGAGTACCGGGTGTACGTGCCCGACATCCGCGGCCGAGGCGGCACCGTGGCGCCCGACGGCGGTTACACGCTGCCCGAGTACGCCGCGGACGCAGTCGCACTCGCCGAGGCGCTGGGCTTCGAACGTCCCGTTCTCCTGGGCCACTCGATGGGGGCGCGCATCGCGGCCGCGACCGCTCGACTGCTCCCGCACGGCCCGCTGGTCCTCGTCGATCCGCCGCTCTCCGGCCCGCACCGCCCCTATCCGACCTCGGCCTCCTCCTTCGCCGAGCAACTCGCCGAGGCGCGCGGAGGAACCGACGCGGAGGGCGTCGCGCGGTGGTATCCGCACTGGCCGCAGCGCGAACTGGCCATCCGGGCGCAGGAGTTGCCGACCTGCGATCCGACGGCCGTAGCGGAGACGCACGGCGACTTCGAGCGCGAGCGGTTCGAGCCGTACTGGGCCGGGCTCCCCGCGCCGGTCACCTTGATCCGAGGCGCCCGGAGCCCGGTCGTCACGGACGCCGACGTCGCCGCTCTCCGTCGACTGAATCCGCAGGCGCAGATCCTCGAGGTGCCCTCGGCCGGGCACATGGTGCCCTGGGACAACCTCGACGGCTTCCTCGACGCCGTGCGCACGGCCCTTGGCGGGGAGCACCCGCCTCTCGACCCGGCGCCCGCAGCGGAGAGCCCGGACGACGGCGCCGAACCGGTCCCGCCCCGGCCCGCCGACACGCAGCGGACGCCAACGCACCCCGCACCGCACCAGCCCGGCGGAGCCGCCGGGCGATCCGCCCCAGGGAGGCAATCGTGACCGACCAGGCATTCCTCGCAGACCTGTGCACCGACTACCTGAAGCTCTGCGCCGTGGAGGACGGCCAGACCGTCGCCGTCCTGTCCCAGGGGCACGAACGCCTCGCCTACGCGGACGCGTTCCTGGCCGCCGCGCGTCGACTCGGCGCCCGCGCGTACCACGTCCGGCTCCCCGAGCCGCCGCCGAGCGGCGCCTGGGAGGTAGGCGGCGGACTCGCCGGGCAACGCGAGGTGGTGGAGACGGCCAAGCAGGCCGACATCCTCATCGACCTGGTCTTCCTGCTCTTCAGCCCGGAGCAGATGGAGATCCAGGCGGCCGGCACCAGGATCGCCCTCGCGGTCGAGCCGGTGGAACTGCTCGCACGGCTCTTCCCGACCGTCGAGCTGCGCGAGCGGGTCGAAGCGGCCCAGCGCCGCCTCGCCGGCGCCGAGTCGCTCCGCATCACCAGCGAGGCGGGCACCGACATCACCTACAGACTCGGCGTCTACCCCACGGTCTCGGAGTACGGCTACACCGACGAGCCGGGGCGCTGGGACCACTGGCCGTCCGCCTTCGTTTTCACCGGCGGCGCCGACGACGGCGTCGACGGACGCATCGTGATGTCCCCGGGCGACGTCCTGCTGCCGTTCAACACCTACACCACCACCCCGGTCGAACTCACCGTGGAACAGGGGTTCATCACCGACATCCGCGGCGGCCTCGACGCGGATCTGCTCTCCTCCTACATCCGCTCCTTCGACGACCCGCGCGGGTACGGCATGTCGCACGTCGGATGGGGCCTCGACCCGCGCGCGCACTGGCACGGTCTGACGCAGTTCCCCGGCGGCATGGGCATGGAGCTGCGTTCCTTCGAGGGCAACGTGATGTTCTCCATCGGCCCCAACAACGAACTGGGCGGCGCCAACGACACCCCCTGCCATTTCGACATCCCGATGCGGGGCTGCGACCTCCTTCTCGACGACGAGCCCGTGGTCCGCGGGGGCCGCGTCGTGGAACCGCACCGCGTCGACTGACACCTGCCGCGCAGGCCGCGGCGATCCGCTGCGGCCTGCGGCTGCGGGTGCGCGCAGCCCCCGCCCTCATCCATCTCGCCACCGAACGTAAGGAGGGCCCCATGGCCCGGGAAATCGAGTCCCGCCTCGCGATCATCGGCGCCGGCCCCGCTGGGCTGACTCTCGCCAATCTGCTGCAACAGCGCGGAGTCCCCACCGTGGTCCTCGACAAGTTCAGCCGCGCGCAGATCCTCGGCCGTGCCCGGGCCGGCCTGCTGGAACACCGCACCGTCGAACTCCTGGAGCGGCACGGACTCGCCGAGAGGCTGCACGCGGAAGGCGCGGTCCACCACGGCTGCGAGTTCCGCAGCGACGGCGCGAGCTTCTTCACCGACTACTCGGCTCTCTACGACGACACTCCGCACTACGTCTACCCCCAACAGGAAGTAGTGGCCGACCTGTTGGACGCCTACGAGGCGGCCGGCGGAACCGTCCACTACGAGACCCGCGCCAACCGCGTCACGTCCCTGGAGCACCGCCCACGCGTGGAGTGCGAGAACGGCCTGGTGGTCACCGCCGACGCGGTGGCGGGCGCGGACGGCCAGCACGGCGCCGCCCGCGCCTCGATCCCCGGGGAGTCCTTCACCGAGTACACCATGCAGCACGAGTTCCGCTGGCTCACCCTGCTCGCGCGCACCCGGCCGTCGGCGGAGTGGACCGTCTACGCACAGCATCCGCGGGGATTCGCGGGGCACCTCCTCCGCTCGGACGACGTCACCCGCTTCCACCTCCAAGTCCCCTTCGAGGACAGCGTGGAGGACTGGCCCGACGAGCGGATCTGGCACGAGCTTCGGCACCGGCTGGGCAAACCGGGCTGGACACTGCACGAAGGTCCGGTCTTCAGCAAGAACATGCTGGAGATGAAGAGCAGCGTGCTGGAGCCGATGCAGTACGGGCGGCTCTTCCTGCTCGGCGACGCGGCGCACATCATCACCCCGTCCGGCGGCAAAGGCATGAATCTGGCCATCGCCGACGCGGCCGAACTCGACGGCGTACTCGCCGAGTTCCTGGACGGCGGGGAGGAGAAGGCACTCGCCCGGTACTCCGCGAGGCGGCTGCCCGACATCTGGAAGGCGCAGGAGTTCAGCCACGCCCTGATACACATGATGCACACCTATCCCGCCGACCGCCCTGACGCGGCGTTCCGCCAACGTCTCCAGCAGTCCAGGCTCTGGCAGCTACGCCACTCGACGGCCTACGCACGCAACTTCGCGGAGAGCTATATCGGGCCGCCGCTGGGCTGGCCTTTCGAACCCGGTGAGGAGCCGCGGACGCCGCGGGCGGGCCGCGAGCAGACGCCCGGCGGCATCACCGCCGCCCCATGACACCGGGGCGGTGCTGTCCGGCGGGGTGAGACGCCCACCGGACAGCACCGCCCCGCTCCGTGGCAAACTGTCGCCGAAAGCACCGACACCATGGGGGAAAGTCGCACGCCAGTGAAAGACGCCCAAACGACCGCCGGATTCGGCCCGCCGCACGGCACGCTCACCGACTTCGCAGCGGACCAGCTCCGCCAGCGCATCGTGCTCGGCACTCTTTCTCCGGGCACCAGGCTTCGCGTCGAGGAGCTCTCCGCGGAACTCGGAATCAGCCGGGTGCCGTTGCGCGAAGCCTTCCGAGAACTCCTCTCCGAGGGGTTGTTGGAGATGTATCCGCGGCGCGGAGCCGTCGTCTCCGAGATACGGCGACAGGACGTCGACGACTCCTATCGGATGCTGGAGCTGATGGAGGTGATGGCGACCGAACGAGCCGCCGCCGCCTATCCGGAGGAGACGGCGACCGCCATGGAAGCGGCCCTGGAGCGCATGCGGCGCACGGAGGACGCCGACGACCCGGCTGCGATGCTCTTCGCACACCGTGAGTTCCACGCCGCCGTCTTCGCGCGGCTGGGCCCCGGAGCGCTCCAACGGCACGTCCGCGTTCTCTGGTACTCCTGCGAGCGGTACATCAACGCCTCGCTCCGCGGCGAGCGCGCCCGGCAGGCGCACCGCGAACACGAGGAACTCGTCCGATGCTTCTCCACCGGCGACGCCATCGGCGCGACCGCGGTCGCCCGGATGCACGTCCAGCACGGCCGCCTCGCCGCCCTGCAGGGCCTCGGCATGGCCGACCGGACGACTTCCCCGGAGCAGTAGCACCCGCCGCGACGCGGACGCGACGCCCCTCGGCGGCATGGAGCCTCCTCCCCCGCCGAGCGGCTCCCCTCCCATGAGCTGCGTTCCTTGCTGCCCGTCGTGCCTCCGGGCGTCCGTACCCGCCACTTCGCCGACGGCGGCGCTGCCACGTCGCAGCGGGCCGGGAGCCGCTCACTGCTGCTCGGGCACCGCCTCGCTGAACTCCTTCCAGGAGAGCCGCGGTTCGCGCGGGTCCCAGACCTTCTGCGCGGTGGCGGCGAGCGGGAGCCGGATGCCGTTCGCCACCTGCTCGGTGGTCTGCGCGTCGGAGATGTCGCCCCAGACGGCGAAGCGGGCGCCGAGGATGCGGTCGCGGCCCGCCCACCTGTCGGGGACGGCCTTGTCGTGCCGCACGACGGCCGGGGTCCACTCGCGGTAGATGCGTTCGCCGGTCGGGTAGGTGAAGTCGTTCGGCTCGCCCAGGACGTAGTAGAGGTACTCGTCGTTGAGGTTGACGACGTTCCACTTCTCCTCGAAGTAGTCGGCCGGCTCGCGTGCTCCCATCTCCTTGCCCGTCCAGTAGTTGACGGTGCGCGGACGGTTGGGCTTGACGACGCCGCCCGCGTGCATGCCGTCGTTCCACACCTGGGGCATCCGCTTGAGCTTGCGCACGGTGTCGGCCCGGTGGTTGATCCAGGCCGTCGCGAGGTCCTGGATCTTCGCGTCGTCGCCGTAGCGGTCGCGGGCGACCGAGGCGAGCCCGGGGTAGGAGGACTCGGGGTCGTCGGAGAGGAGCGGCGGGTACTCGTCGCCGCCGAGGTGCCACTGCTTGGCGGGGAAGAGGTCGTCGATCTCGCGCAGCAGATCGTCGACGAGCTTGCCCGCCTTCGGCTTGCCGATGTCGATGGCGCCGCGCGCCACCTCGCCCGAGGCGCTGCGCACCGCGAGGTCCGGGTGCTCGTCGAGCACCGTTCCGAGGTGCCCCGGCGAGTCGAGCTCGGGAACCACCTCGATGTGCCGCGAGGCCGCGACGTCGACGAGGTGGCGCACCTGCTTCTTCGTCAGGTGCGGGTCGGAGACGATCTCCGGGTGGCTGTCGCTGGCGATCCGGTACGCCTGGTCGTCGGAGAAGTGGAGTTGGAGCTGGTTGAGCTTGAGGTCGCCCATCTCCTTGATGCGGGACTCGATCCAGTCGGCGCTGTAGTTCTTGCGCGCGATGTCGAGGAGGAAGCCGCGCTGCGGCCGGTCCGGGCGGTCGCGGACCTCGCCGTCCGCGATGAGCTCCTGGTTCCGTACGGCCTGCAGGAGGGTGCGGGTGCCGTAGAAGACGCCGGCCTGCTTGGCGCCCGTGATGCGCACCCGCCCGTCGGCGGTGCGCAGGCGGTACCCCTCGGCTCCGGTCTTCGCCTCGGGGGTGAGCCGGAGTTCGACGTCGCCGGCGCGCGGCTTGCCGCCCGCGGTGTCCAGCTTCAACTCCTCGGCGAGCAGGTCCGCCTCGTCGGCGAGCGGACCCTTGCGGTCGGTGACGACGCGTGCTCCGGGTTGCGGTTTCCATCCGGTGCCGCGCTGCGCTTTCCAGTCGCGTACGGCGGGCACCGTGCGCGGCTCGGGCCCCGTGCGCTCGGGGCCCGCGGGTGGCGGGGTGCTGCCCGCTTCCGAAGGTTCGGATTGCGTGTTGTCGCTGCTCGTGCGCGAACTCCCGGTTCCCGGAAGGCCGTTGACGGCGAGCGTGGTCACGAGGCCGACCGCGATGACGGCGGCCGTTACGAGAAGCGTCCAGCGCCACTTTCGTCCCATGGGTGTACGGTATTTTCCCTTCCGTCGCGTTCCGGGCACGTATGACCTTTCGAAGTGTCACGTGCGGGTGAATCACCCGAGGTACCCGGAGTCTCTCCGGGCAGCTCGCTAAGGTGGCGGCGTCGGACGGTAGGGGGCTGTATCCGATCTCACACCGGCCGGAATCCCTCGACGGCGTCGTTCGCCGCCGCCCTGCGGGAATCCCGGCGGGCCCTCGCCGCACTCAACCGAGGACCCAGAGGAGCCTATGCGCCCCAGCAGCCGGCGGACCGAGCAGCAGGCGGCGCTCTGCCGACTCAACACCGCCTCCCGCGCCTCGGCCGAAGCCGCACTCCTGGAGAGCTGCGCCAGCCGGCGCTGGGCCGCGCTCCTCGCCACCCACCGCCCGTACCCGAACCTCGAAGCCCTCCTCGCCGCGGCCGACGAGGCCGCGTACGACCTTACGCCCGAGGATCTCGCCGAGGCTCTCGCAGGCGAGGCAGCCCGACACCCGCTGGACGCCGTCTACCGGCCGGCGCACTCCGCCGACCGCCCGGGCGTCCTCGCCGCCCACACCGCGCTGCGCGCCGCGCTCGCCGCGTACGAGAGCCGGTTCGGCCACACCTTCCTGCTCTGCCTCGACGACCGCTCCCCCGCCGAGCGCCTCGACGCGGCGCTCACCGCCCTCCGCAGCCGCCTCGCGCACGAACCCGAGGAGGAGCGCACGGTCACGGCCGAGGAGCTGCGCCGCCTCGTCCGCGGCCGACTCAGCCGCCACAGCTTCCGGAACGCGCTCGCCGTCCCCGCCCCCCGCGGCCAACACCCGCACCACAGCGGGCGGTTCTGAGCCGGACGGGCGCCGCAGCGGGCCGCCCCGTCGGCCGTCGTCCCCGGTCGGCCCCCGTGTAGGGCCTCTCGGCGCTCCTGCGGTCCTCCGTACGTGGCTGATTGATCGGACCTGCACACCCGCCACCGGCGTCCCGACACCGCGTCGCTACGATGGCCCGCGGCCGGTGGACCGTACCCGGCCGGGCCCGACCGACACGAAGCCGGCTGGCCCCGATATCCGCTCCCGGAGGGTTTTTTCCGTGCCGGCTGGAACGCTGTACCGCGGCCGGGAAGGAATGTGGTCCTGGGTGGCTCACCGAGTCACCGGCGTCCTCATCTTCTTCTTCCTGTTCGTGCACGTCCTGGACACCGCGCTCGTCCGCGTCTCCCCGGAGGCGTACGACGACACCGTCGCGATCTACAAGACTCCGTTCGTCAACCTGATGGAGTACGGCCTCGTGGCCGCAGTCCTCTTCCACGCGCTCAACGGCCTGCGGGTCGTCGCGGTGGACTTCTGGTCGAAGGGTGCCAGGTACCAGAAGCAGATGCTGTGGACGGCGATGGTCATCTGGCTCGTCCTGATGATCGGCGCCTTCTACCCGGTGCTGCAGCACACCCTGCGTTCGCTGTTCGGAGGCTGATAAGCGATGGCGACCGAAACCACGAAGCCGGCCGACGAGGCCGCGGGGGCGCGCGAGTTCGACGTGGACAACCCCGCGCCGGTCATCGAACCGCCCCGGACCCGCACCGCGAAGACCCCCCGGGCGACCAGGACCAATTTCGAGCTCTACGGCTGGCTGTTCATGCGGCTGTCGGGCATCGTCCTCGTCGTCCTCGTCCTCGGGCACCTGCTGATCCAGCTCGTGCTCGACGGAGGCGTGAGCAAGATCGGGTTCGCGTTCGTCGCGGGCCGTTGGGCCTCGCCTTTCTGGCAGACCTGGGACCTGCTGATGCTGTGGCTCGCCATGCTGCACGGCGCCAACGGCCTCCGCACCGTCATCAACGACTACGCGGAGCGGGCGAACACCCGCTTCTGGCTGAAGACGCTGCTCTACGCGGCCACTGTTTTCACGGTCCTGCTGGGAACGCTGGTGATCTTCACCTTCGACCCGAACATCCGCTGACGTACCGGGGCTGAGGCTGAGGTAACCCGATGAACAACGTGAAGTTCCACAAGTACGACACCGTGATCGTGGGCGCCGGCGGCGCCGGGATGCGCGCGGCGATCGAGTCGACGAAGCGCAGCCGCACCGCGGTGCTGACGAAGCTGTACCCCACCCGCTCCCACACCGGCGCGGCACAGGGCGGCATGGCTGCCGCCCTCGCCAACGTCGAGGAGGACAACTGGGAGTGGCACACCTTCGACACGATCAAGGGCGGCGACTACCTCGTCGACCAGGACGCCGCCGAGATCCTGGCGAAGGAGGCGATCGACTCCGTCCTCGACCTGGAGAAGATGGGCCTCCCCTTCAACCGCACGCCGCAGGGGAAGATCGACCAGCGCCGGTTCGGCGGCCACTCGCGCAACCACGGCGAGGCCCCGGTCCGCCGCTCGTGCTACGCGGCCGACCGCACGGGCCACATGATCCTCCAGACGCTCTACCAGAACTGCGTCAAGGAGGGCGTGGAGTTCTTCAACGAGTTCTACGTCCTCGACCTGCTCCTCAACGACGTCGACGGGGTCAAGCGCACGGCAGGCGTCGTCGCCTACGAGCTCGCCACAGGGGACGTCCACGTCTTCCAGGCGAAGGCCGTCGTCTTCGCCTCGGGCGGCAACGGCAAGTTCTTCAAGGTGACGTCGAACGCGCACACGCTCACCGGCGACGGCCAGGCGTCGGCGTTCCGGCGCGGACTGCCGCTGGAGGACATGGAGTTCTTCCAGTTCCACCCGACCGGCATCTGGAAGATGGGCATCCTCCTCACCGAGGGCGCCCGCGGTGAGGGCGGCATCCTCCGCAACAAGGACGGCGAGCGCTTCATGGAGAAGTACGCGCCCGTCATGAAGGACCTCGCCTCGCGCGACGTCGTCTCCCGCGCGATCTACACCGAGATCCGCGAGGGCCGCGGCTGCGGCCCCGAGGGCGACCACGTCTACCTCGACCTCACCCACCTCCCGCCGGAGCAGCTCGACGCGAAGCTCCCCGACATCACCGAGTTCGCGCGGACGTACCTCGGCATCGAGCCGTACACCGACCCGGTGCCGATCCAGCCGACGGCGCACTACGCGATGGGCGGCATCCCGACCAACGTCCGCGGCGAGGCGCTCGCCGACAACGACACCCCGGTCCCCGGGCTGTACGCGGCCGGCGAGGTCGCCTGCGTCTCGGTGCACGGCGCCAACCGCCTCGGCACCAACTCGCTGCTCGACATCAACGTCTTCGGCCGTCGCGCCGGCATCGCGGCCGCGGAGTACGCCGACACGGCGGAGTACGTCGAACTCCCCGACGAGCCGGCGAAGTTCGTCCTCGACGAGATCGAGAACCTCAGGGACGCCACGGGCAGCGAGCGCGTGGTGGAGATCCGCAGGGCGCTGCAGGAGACGATGGACAAGAACGTCATGGTCTTCCGGACGGAGCAGACGCTCAAGGAGGCCGTCGAGGAGATCGGCCAACTCCGCAGGCGTTACCGGAACATCAGCGTCCAGGACAAGGGCAAGCGGTTCAACACCGACCTCCTGGAGGCCATCGAGCTCGGCAACCTGCTCGACCTGGCCGAGGTGACGGCGGTCTCCGCGCTCGCCCGCAAGGAGTCCCGCGGCGGCCACTACCGCGAGGACTTCCCCAACCGCGACGACGTCAACTTCATGCGCCACACGATGGCGTACCGCGAGGTGGGCGACGACGGGGCAGAGTCGATCCGGCTGGACTACAAGCCGGTCGTCCAGACCCGCTACCAGCCGATGGAGCGTAAGTACTGATGAGCACCGCAGTCATGGACAAGGCAGAGGCCGAGGCGAAGGGCCCCGCCTCGCACCTGATCACCGTCACCCTCCGCATCCGCCGCTACAACAGCGAGGTCTCGGACGAGCCGTGGTGGGACGACTTCCAGGTCGACGTCGACCCGAAGGACCGGGTGCTCGACGTGCTCCACACGATCAAGTGGGAGCACGACGGCACCCTCACCTTCCGACGCTCCTGCGCCCACGGCATCTGCGGCTCGGACGCGATGCGGATCAACGGCCGCAACCGGCTCGCCTGCAAGACCCTGATCAAGGACATCGGCCCGGAGAAGCCCATCTCCGTCGAGCCGATAAAGGGCCTCGCCGTGTTGAAGGACCTCGTCGTCGACATGGAGCCCTTCTTCCAGGCGTACCGCGACGTGATGCCGTTCCTCGTCACCACGGGCAACGAGCCGACGCGTGAGCGGCTCCAGTCGGCCGAGGACCGCGAGCGATTCGACGACACCACCAAGTGCATCCTGTGCGCCGCGTGCACCAGCTCGTGCCCGGTGTTCTGGAACGACGGCCAGTACTTCGGCCCGGCGGCGATCGTCAACGCACACCGGTTCATCTTCGACAGCCGCGACGAGGCCGGCGAGCAGCGCCTGGAGATCCTCAACGACAAGGACGGCGTGTGGCGTTGCCGCACCGTCTTCAACTGCACGGACGCCTGCCCGCGCGGTATCCAGGTCACCAAGGCGATCCAGGAGGTCAAGCGGGCCTTGATCACCCGCCGCTTCTGAGGCTCCGGCCTCCGCCTCGCGGGCCCCGTCCGGTACGTACTCCGGGCGGGGCCCGCTGCTGTGCGCGGGTGTGATGCATCTGTGCCGCATTCGTGCGGACACAGCGGTATTTTCCGCCCAACTCGCCCGGCCCGCACGTGCGTCGGCGCACGCATGGGCACGCTCTTCCGTATTCGCACCACTCGTCTGCGCGGGGCACGCCCCGCAACCCACCGCGCCCGCGGCCGCCGCCGCGCGCGCCGTCGCAGAAGGAGTACGCGTGACACGCAGCAGAGGCACCGGGCCGGCACGGAAAGCGGGAGGCGGGCTGCGGGCGGTGGCCGCAGCCGCCTGCGCGGGAGGGTTGCTGCTCGCGGGCGCCCAGCTCTACCCCGCAGCGGCGCAGCCCGCGCCCCAGGACGGCGCCGTACGCACCGGACCCGCCGTCAACACTCCCGCATCGGCGCACTCGTTGGACGAGTTCTGGACGGCCGAGCGGATGCGCGGCGCCGTCCCGCTCGACCTCGCCGCGGCGCGCTCGGACGACCGGCACGGGAAGCCCGCGCCCCGGGGCGAGCCGCGCACGGTCGGGCCCCGCGCCGCGCCGGCCGAGTTCCCCGAGCCGGGCGGCGAGTGGACGGGCGAAGGCGTCGTCAGCGAGACCACGGGCCGCGTCTTCTTCACCCACCAGGGCCGCACCGCTTCCTGCTCCGGCTCCGCCGTCACGAGCGAGAACGCGAGCACCGTCGTCACCGCGGGCCACTGCGTGAAGATGGACGGCGAGTGGCACACCGACTGGGTCTTCGTCCCCGGCTACCGCGACGGCGAGGCCCCCCACGGCACCTGGCCCGCCACCACGACGCTCACCACGCCGCAGTGGGAGGCGAGCGAGGACATCGACTACGACATAGGCGCCGCCGTCGTCGAACCGCTGGAGGGGACGAAGCTCACCGACGCCGTCGGCGGCCAGGGCCTCGCCTTCAACACGGCCCACGGCGAGGACATGTACGCCTTCGGCTACCCCGCAGCGGAGCCCTACGACGGCGAACGCCTCGCCTACTGCTCGGGCACCGCCTTCCAGGACCCGCTCCTCACAGGCGACCACGGCCTCGACTGCGACATGACGGGCGGCTCCAGCGGCGGCCCCTGGTTCACGCAGTTCGACGAGGAGACCGGCGGGGGCCTGCTCTCCTCGGTGAACAGCTTCGGGTACGTCTTCCTCCCGGACACCATGTTCGGGCCGTACTTCGGCGCCGAGGCCGAAGCGCTCTACGACGAGGCGCAGACGACCGGAGCCGGTTGACGCCGGCACGGCGTGCCGCTGCCCGGGGCGCGGAGTGGGGTGACGCACACCGGGCAGCGGTCCGTGCCGACGTCGAGTCTGCGTATCGTGCCCAGCGTGATAGGCAAGCGGACAGCCCGAACAGCAGTGGCCGCACTCGCCCTGGTGCTGGCGGCCACCGGCTGCTCGGCGACGGACAGCCCGGATCCCGGCGACAGCGGAGGCGGCGACGGCGGCACGAGCGCGGAGATCCGCACCGACAGACCGTCCGCACTCGCCGACCAGCAGGTCGGCATCGAGGCCACCGGACTGCCCGAGAACTCCCGGGTGCGGATCGTGGCGAAGGCCGAGGACTGGCTCGACCAACCGTGGTCGTCCGCCGGCACCTACACGACGGGGGACGACGGCGCCGTCGACCTCGCCGAGCAGGCACCGCTGGGCGGAAAGCCGTACCCGAAGGCCGACAGCACCGGGCTCCTCGGTGCGATGCTCCCCGAGAAGGGCACCGAGGGCGCCGAGACGATCGGCACGGGCAAGGCGTTCTCCTTCCACCCCGAGGCCCCCGAGGAGCAGCGCGCCTACAAGGTCCGCCTCTCCGTACGCAGCGAGAGCGGCAAGGAGTTGGCCCACCGGGAGCTGAAGCGGCAGTGGCTCGCGCCCGGCACCGGCCACCGCAAGCTGAGCGAGTCCGAGGACGGCCTCAACGGTGAGCTGTACTCGCCGAAGCGGGGCGGCGGCGACAAGGCACCCGTCCTGCTCTTCGGCGGCTCCGAGGGCGGCAACGCCGGCACCTACGCGGCGGCGCTCCTCGCCTCGCACGGCCATCCGACGCTGGCGCTCTGCTACTTCCAGTGCGGCAAGGGCTCCGAGCGCCCCGACGGCATCGAGAGGATCGACCTCGCCTACTTCGAGCGGGCGGCGAAGCTCCTCGGCAAGCAGGAGGGCTCGGACGCCTCGAAGCTCGCCGTGGTCGGCAACTCGCGCGGCAGCGAGGTCGCCCAACTCCTCGGCCAGCGCAAGCCGGAGCTCGTGCGCGACGTCGTCGTCTACGCCCCCTCGGCCGTCGTCAACGGCCCCTTCCGCGGCCAGGGCGCCGCCTGGGCCGACGGCGGCAAGCCGATCCCGACGGGCCCGATCCCCCTCGACCGGGTACGCGGCCGGGTCCTCGCCGTCGGCGGCGGCAACGACAAGATGTGGGACTCCGACCGCGCCACCCGCGCCATCCGCAGCCGGGACCAGAGCGGCATGGTCTTCCCCGGCGCCGGCCACCACGTCAACTGGTTCCCCTACGGCCAGCCCGGCCAGGAGGGCGGCCGGAACGGTCAGATCGTCTCCACCGCCGAGGCCGACCAGCAGGCCCGCGCCGAGAGTTGGCCGAAGGTGCTGAAGCTCCTGGACCGGTGAGGCGCGCGCCCTGTCACAGGTAGATCTGCCGCCGGCAGGACGCGCAATACGTACCGTCCTCCCGCTTGACGAGCCGTGGGTGGGGGCAGCGGGAGCTGTCGACCGGCTGCGGGCGCTTCTGCGGCGGCGATACGCGGGGCGCGTACGGGCAGTCGCGGCACGGTGGCACGGTCACGGCTGCCCTCCGCGCTGCACGGCGGCCGCCAGCGCCCGCGCCACGGTGGGGGTGCAGCGGCCCAGGTCCACGAGCGGGCGGGGTGGTTGGTCGGCGAAGGAGCACGGGTCGACGCGCAGGGTCGGCAGTGGGACGCCGGCCTCCTGGAGCGCGTCGGCGAGCTGCCGCCTGGCCTCCTCCGCCTCCGCGAGCCGGTGCCGTCCCGAGGGGTGGGTGTTCATGCGGGTCCTCTCTGCGTTCTGCGGTCTCAACAATGTGTAGTTATTCACTCACAGCGTGCATGCGGAGTCGTTACGCTTCCAGGTGCAGAGGATTGACAACGGCGGTTTCAGTCCCGGGAGTTCGGATGAGCACGAGCAAGCACCGCACGGCACGGGAGAAGTACGGCGACGAGCTGCGCCGCAGGCGCAAGGCGGCGGGGATGACGCAGGAGGAGCTGGCCGCGCTGATCGTCTGCTCCCCCACTCTGATCAGCCACTTCGAGGCGGGACGACGGCTCCCCAACCCGGAGGACGCGGCGAGGATCGACAAGGCGCTGGGGACGGACGGATGGTTCGCCCGGTGGCTGGAGGACCTGGAACACAGGTTCGCGGACCACTTCGCGGAAGCGGCGGAGCTGGAGCAACAGGCCACGGAGATCCGCGAGTTCGGGACGACGCTCGTGCCCGGACTGATCCAGACGCCGGAGTACGCGCGAGCGGTGTTCCGCGCCGCGGCCCCCAACCCCGAGCCGACAGAGATTGACGAGTATGTTGTCAACCGCATGGCCCGAAGCGCTCTCCTCAGCAACCCCAAAGTCCCGCAGATCTGGGTCGTCCTCGACGAGGCGGCACTTCAACGGCCCGTCGGCGGCTCCGCGGCGATGGCCGAACAACTGGCATACGTCGCGGAGTTGTGCGAGAAGGGCAGGATCAGACTGCACATCGTGCCCTTTGCCTGCGGTGCCTATTCGTTGATGGAGGGCGACCTCAAACTCATGAACTTCTCGGATGCGGCTCCCGTCGCTTACGTGGAGGGCGTCATGACCGGTCGCCTCGTGGACGATCCGGCGAGCGTGGCACAATGCAACTCCTTCTACACGCTCGCTCTCGGCGAAGCACTGCCGGAGCGGGCGTCCTGGCACTGGTGAAAGACGCATCCAAGGAATACGCACATGCTTGATGAGCAGCGCAGCGCCTCGCGTCGCCCCGCGTCGTCCTGGCGCAAATCGAGCTACAGCGGCGGCAGCAACGGAAATTGCCTCGAAGTGGACGACGCCCGGACCACCACCGTCCCCGTCCGCGACTCCAAGATCCCCGACGGCGCCCGCCTCACCTTCCCCGCGGCCGCCTGGTCGGCCTTCGTGAACGAGGTCCGCGTCCGCGTCTGAACGCGTCCGGGACCAGCTCGGGTGGAGTCCAGCGGGTGTCGCAACACGTGATCGTGTGAGGCGTCGCGAACAGTGTGGAAAGGCGCTCGGCCGGAATTTCCGAGCCGAGCGTCTTTCGCGAGCTACCGCAGGTCGAGCAGCATCACGTCGTGCAGTTCCGCCCCTGCCCAGGGGCGCACCTCGCCGACTTTGCGGTAGCCCCACGCGCGGTAGGCCGTCTGCGCCGCGATGCTCTGCGGGTGGACGTTGAGAAGGGCGCGTTCTTCAGCACCACCGCTCAGCAGAGCGTCGTGCATCCGCCGCGCGACGCCCTGCCGACGCCAGCCCGTTCGTACAGCCATCTCCATGAGGCCGAACGTCCGTTGCCCATCCTCGCGCCGCGTCTTTTGTGGTACCGGCACGGTCAGGTGGTCCCACCAGCCGGTGTTCGCCGCGAGTCGGTAGCCGTAGGCCATGCCGACCGGCTCGCCCTCGGTCGTACGTGCCAGGGCGCCGCGGAACGTGGCCTTGCGGGTCTGCGAGCGGAAGCGGCGGAAGGCGCCGGCCACATCGTCCGGTGTCTCGTTGTAGGGCCGCTCGGCGAAGACCTCGGCATACACCAGTCGGAACGCGTCTTCCACCTCAGCGGTTTCGCTACCGCTGACGGCCTCGACGGTGACCGTGTCCGTTGGTCTCATGACGGAGCACTCCCTGCGGTGAGGTCCCGGATGCGTGCGGCGCAGTCGCGCGCATCCGCGGTGTCGTAGCACGCGGCCTGCCGTTGGAAGCTCTGCATGCGGCGTACGAGGCGAGCTGAGGTGATGCTGCCGTGGGTGTCGAGCACGGCATGCATCTCGGTGCACGCCTCCTCGACCTCGCCGGCCCGGAGTAGCACACCGGCCAGCTTGGACCGGTACCAGGCGGTGTTGCGGCCGTAGCCGTTACCGAGGCCGGAGACGGCGGCGCGTAGAAACGGAATCGCCTGGCGCGGCTGTTCGGCGCGCAGATACACGCTGGCGGTGGCGTAGTCGACCTCCGCGGCGCCGGCAAACGCTGCCCACGGCGGAACATCGGTGTCGATGTCCAGCCGGCCGGCGTAGGAGATCCCCCGAGTGAGGGCACGGCGGGCGGCGGTGAAGTCGTGTGTGTGAGTGGCGACGTTGGCTTCGCGCAGTGCGATCACCAACCGGGCCGCGGGACCCGCGCCTGCGGCGCTTGCGAGGCGGTAACCGTAGTCCACGGCGCTCGCTGCCTCCCAGACACGATCAGCTTTGATCGAAAGCAGAATCAGCATGTCCAGTGCGGAGATGTGGAGCAGTGGATCTCCGGTGAGCTGCGCCGAGGTGAGCGCCTCCGCCGATGCCGTACGAGCTTGCTCGATCGGGCCGCCGTCGTAGCCCAACCATGCTTGCAGGCTGCGCAGTTCCGAGAGCATGCCCTGCAAGGATCGTCCGGTCCTTGCCGTGTAGGAGCCCTGGCTCAGCGACTGCTTGATGCGCCCCTCAATCTGCCGTGCCCGCGCCCGGGCGGGCACGCTGCCGGCGGTGTGGTCCGTCCGGTAGAGGCGGTGGAGCTGCGAGCGGAGCCTGTCGATGTCGGCCGTCCCGACACGTGAGCCTTCCCGCCGGGATAGGACGGCACCGGCCGTCAGTGTCCCCGCGTCGATGGCGAAGGTCCTTCGTTCCACGACTTCAGCGTGCCCGACATTGCATGCTTCCGTCATCCGATGGACGGGCACCTCGAAGCCCATCTCAACCAGCGACGTCCCGAAGAGCGAACCGACTCGGCAAGTTCGTGCACCACCAGCCGGGGTTCCTCGACCGCAAGGAGCACGGCGGCGGTAAGGTGCTGCGGGCCCGCACCATGGGCGCAATCGCCGCCGCGGGGTTCCTCGTGGACGCGGAGTTCTGGCCCGAGCTGGACATCGCAAACTGCTCTCAGTGCCACGCCAACTGCCACAACAGTCCGAACAGCGGCAAGCGAGCCTGACAGGCCCCAACACCGGCCCCCGACCTGTGCCGCGCTGCGGCCGGGTCGGGGGCCGATTGTTGCTCCGCACGACGCACGGCACGAGGAGAGATACGGGTGGATCGCACCGCGTGGGTCGAACTACCCTATTCTGCACGCCAGTTGGTCGAGAAGCACACGGGGCGGGTGGAGCACGCAGAGACCGCCCACAACGGCGTCATGTCCCGCCTTGCCTGCACGCTGTATACGGCCGCGGGGCGGGTGTTCGTGAAGGGGACGCGCCTCGACGACACGGCGGCGTGGATCTACGACTACAAAGCCCGGGTCACGCGCTGCGCCCCGCGAGCACCCCGTGTCCTGTGGCAGGTTGAGGCCGGCGGATGGCTGCTCATCGGGTATGAGTTCCTTGAGGGAAGGCACCCCGACCTCGCCCCCGGTTCGGCGGACGTGGCGGCGCTGGTCGACACGCTGACAGTGGTGTCGTCCACGCCGTGGCCCGAGAAGGTGCGCAAGAAGCCGCTGCACGTGCGCTGGGGCGGCTTCTGTCCCGAGGAGCACGCACATCACCTCGAGGGCTCAGCGCTGGGACACACCGACATCTCAGCGCTGAACATGCTCGCCACCGATGCGGGGATCCGCCTGCTGGACTGGGCACTTGCCTGCCCGGCCCCTGAGTGGAGCGACGCCGCGTTCGCCGTCGTACGCCTCATCCATGCCGGCCACCGCCCCGAGCAGGCCGAGGAGATCGCGCGCGAAGTACCCGCCTACCGAACCGCCTTGCCTCTTGCGGTAACCACGTTCGCCGAGGCGGTGGGCGCAGTCTGGGGGCACCGAGCCGAAGTCGACCCACGACCGCACCGGGCGCCACTGCTGGCAGCCGCTCGGACGTGGGCTGCGCACCGCGCCCTTCTGTGAGGAGGGAACCGACACTGGTCCGGGACGCGAACGCGCCCTGCATCGGGGCGGACTGTAGGGGACGGAGCCGAAGAGCAAGCCCTCCGCGGTCGGCTGCGGGCTCCACGGAAACGGCCGGCTCGTAGGCGTCCCCCGTCACCCGCCCGGCACCACGACCTTCCACCCCGTGTTGTACGTCCCCCGCACCGGGATGACCTTCCAGTCGGCCGCCCACCGCGGCCGGTGGACGTGGCGGAGCACCAGCGCGTCCGGCCGCTTCGGGACGTCGAGCCGGGCCCAGCAGCCCGCCGTGTGGGCGAGGGGGATCGCGCCGATGTTGCCGTCGATGGTGCACGGGGGGCGCACGCCCTCCGTGTGGAGGACGGACGCGATCGTCCGCCATTCGGCCCGCGACGCCTCCTGCCTTGCCACGTTGGTGTGCAAGTCGGCGCCCTGCTGAGCTAGATGGGCGGCGAGCAGCGCGATCCCGAGGAAGGTGCCGAACCGCCGCGGTCCCGGTCGCGCCCGGCGCAGGCTCGCCGCGCACGCCGAGAGCCCAGCCGCCGCGGGGAGCGCGAGGAGCGCGTACGCCGGCAGCAGGAACCGCGGCGCCGCATAGCCGACGAGGAAGAGATACGTCGCCGAGACGGAGAGCGCGGTGAGCAACAGCAGCGCCAGCGCCTGCCCCTGCGCCCTCCGCATGCGCCCGGCGCCGACGGCGACGAGCACGAGCAGCACCGCCCACCAGGAGAGCGCGGGCCACCCGAAGGCCTCCTCGACACGGCAGGGGCGGCACAGCAGCGGTCCGCCGAGTGAGGCCGCGTGCTCCGGCACGGAGAACGTCCAGCCCATGCCGCCCTGGATCTCGGCCGAGGTGCGCAACCTCTCCAGCACGCCTCCGTAGGCGAGTTGGGCCTCCACCACCCAGGGCAGCAGCCCGAGCACCGTCCCGCCGACGACGCCCCACCCCGCGGCGGCCCGCCCC
>NZ_AJTQ01000244.1 GCF_000262345.1 Streptomyces xiaopingdaonensis
CCACGGCGGCCCCGTCCTGCGGGCGCATCAACGTGGCCACGGCGAGCGCGCAGACGAGTCCCGCCACGGCACGGCGGCGCACCCCGGGCGCCGTGGCGGTCCGCCGCCCGACGAGTTGGAGCACCGCACCGACCGCGCCGACGGTCCCCGTAGCGACGTAGTGGTTGGGCATCGCGGAGCCCGCGTAGAAGAGCGCGATCCACCCGGTCCCGTAGAAGGCCGCGGCCAGCGGCACCGTGTACGGCTGCGTACTCACCCGCAGCCAGGGCCGGAATCCGAGGTAGAGCGCGAGCCCCGCGACGGCGGCGAGGTAGATGCGCAGGATCGGGACGGAACCGGTGAACACCGCGACCGGGGCCACGAGCGAGGGCACCCCGCGGGTGCGCGGCGCGCTGAACTCGGTGACGGGCCCGAAGTTCGGGAACCGGCTCGCGTAGACGAGTTCGTCCCAGCCGAGCGGCAGCGAGGCCGGGACGGCGAGCAGCCCGGCGCCCGCGAACGCGAGGCAGGCCACCAGGAGGAGCCGGTGGGAGATGCGGGCCGAGGGGTGGGTGTTGAGGCGGTCGAGGATCGGGTCCCCGACGGGGCGGATGAGGGCGGTTGCGGTGGTCGTCGAGGACACGGCGTCAGCGGGCCCGGTCGGCTGCGCGTGCCGAACGGCGCTTCGTCGTGGAGGCGGGCGGTGCGGGGGCGGTGCGGAACACGGCGACTCACTTCCGGCGGCGTGGCATCGGCCGCCTTTTCCGGCGGCCGTTCCGGAATCATGGCGCCCGGTTCGTCCCGGTTCTCGCTGCCACGCTGCCGAGTGCCTTATCCGTCCCGAACCGCGTCACGCCTGCTTCGAGGCGAGCTCCACGATCGTGACGTCCGACTCGGCGCCGACGCGGACCGGCGGCCCCCAGGCACCGGCGCCACGCGTCACGTAGAGCTGGGTTTCCCCGTAGCGCTCCAGCCCGGCGAGGGTCGGGTTCTCCAGCGCCGCCAGGTAGTTGACGGGCCACATCTGCCCGCCGTGGGTGTGGCCGGAGAGCTGGAGGTCGACGCCGTGGTCGACGGCGTCGTGGATCATGACGGGCTGGTGGGCGAGGAGCACCGAGGCGCGCGAGGTGTCCCGGCCGCCCAGGGCCTTGTCGTAGTCGGGGCCCTCGTCCTGGTCCTCGCCCGCGAGGTCGTTGACGCCCGCGAGGTCGAACCACGGCAGTTCCTTGCGGACGTTCTCCATGGGGTGGACGCCGAGTTCGCGGACGTGGTCGATCCACTCGCGGGCGTCGCCGAAGTACTCGTGGTTGCCGGTGACGAAGTACGAGCCGTGCCGGGCGCGGAGCGTACCGAGCGGCTCGGCGGCGGCGCCGAGGTTCTCCACCGAGCCGTCGACGAGGTCGCCGACGATGGCGACGAGGTCCGGCTGCGCCCCGTTGATCCGGTCCACGATGCGCTGGGTGTGCGCGCGTCCGAGGACCGGGCCGAGGTGGATGTCGCTCACCACGGCGATGCGGTAGCCGTGCCCGCGCCGCGGGAGCTTCGCCAGCGGGACGGTGACGTGCTTGAGCGTCGGTCCGTTGAGGACGCCCCACGCCCCGGTGCCGACGGTCGCCCCGGCCGCCACGGCGGCGCCGACGCCGACGGCGCGGGCGACGAAGAGGCGGCGCGACGGCGCCGGCGCGTGCTCGGCTTCCGGCACGGCCGACGCCGGTCCTGCCGAGCCCGGCTCGGCGGCGGGCGGCTCCGCGTCGGTCCGTGCGCCGGTCCGGGAGGGCTCGCGTTCCTCGGCGGCCACGGGCTCCGCCGGGCCCGTACCGGCCGCCCGTGCGTCCCTGCGGCGGAGCGCCGCGCGCAGGAGCGGGCGCACCAGCTCGCCCACGGCGAGCGCGATCAGCAGGTAGAGGAGGCAGGCGAGCCAGAGGTAGCCGGGCCAGGCGACGGCCTGCTGGACGGTGAAGGGCGCACCGGAGCGCGCGGTCGCCTGCGCCCCCACGGCGCAGAGCGGGAACACGTAGATCAGCACCGTGCCCGTACGGCGCCACACGCTCTTCGGCCGGGAGACGTCCCGTACCAGCCTTCGCCACACGTACCAGTGCGCGGCAACCATGACGGCCACCACGACCACGGCGAACAGCACTACGAGCACGACCACTTCCGCCCCCTCAGCTCGACCTCTGGAGCCCCCTCCGACACAGACGCCACTCGGCCCCATCCACCTGCCCGACGGACACCTGTTCTCCGGAACCTCAATCTAACCTGCCGCTCGACGACGCCCGGAGCCGAGGCCCGCCAGGTCAGCAAGGCGACGAGCGACCGGCGCAACCCCTGTGGACAGCGGCCACGCACGCGCCCTGTGGACGAGAAACCTGTGGATACGGCACCTGTGGACGGCCGTTGGCCGGACACGGGGTTGTGCGCGAGCGCGTCAGCCTGTGTACGGCCGCGTCAGGGTGCCTGTGTACAACGGCGTCAAGGCGCTGTGTACAACCGCGTCAAGGCCGGTCCGCCGCCCTGTGGACAACCACCGCGGCCTCAGGACTCCCGGCGCAGCGCCCGCAGCCCGCGGTAGCCGATCACACCGATCGCCGTGCCGAGGAGGAAGGAGACGACCGCGAGGAGAAGGTGCACCCAGAAGTAGCCGGTGGGATCACCGGCAGCGTCGAAAGCGAGACCGCCGCTGTCCTTCCACAGGTTCTTGACGAAGGTGATCCAGATGAACCAGGACCACACCCCGAAGACGAGCAGGAACCAGGAGACGGGGCGGCTGAGCTTCATGGCCCCAGTATCGGCAGCGCCTCGCGCGGACGGGCCAGCGGGGTCGCCCCCGCGAGCGAATTCCGCAGGCGTCGGGCGCTCCACCGCAACGGAACGAGGCCGAACTCCCGGTCCCACAAGGAGCGATCACACTGTACGTTCGATGCGTGCCCCAAGAATCGCATTCCGTGCGCCCGCACCGCGCCCTCCGGACGAGCACCCGCACCGCCGCGCTCCTCGCCGCCGGCCTTCCGCTGCTCCTCTCCCCTGCTCTGAGCCCGGCCGCCTCGGCGGCACCCGCCGACGACCCGAAGGGCGAGTCGGTGGAACGGCCCCCCAAGCCGCCGACGAGCATGTCGACGATAGGCGGCACCCGGCTGGGGGCGCCGGGTACACAGGTGCAGCTCAAGGACGGGGCGCCGAAGCTTCCCAAGGGGATCTCGGCGCGCTCGTGGATAGTGACCGACGCCGAGTCGGGCGCCGTGCTCGCCTCCCACAATTCGCACTGGCGGCTCGCCCCGGCGAGCACCCTCAAGATGCTCTTCGCCGACACCGTGCTGCCGAAGCTCCCGAAGGACCGGAAGCACAAGGTCGTCCCCGCCGACCTTGCGGGCATGGGGGAGGGCAGCAGCCTCGTCGGCGTGAAGGAGGGCGAGGAGTACGCGGTCCACGACCTGTGGCTCGGCGTCTTCCTCCGCTCCGGCAACGACGCCGTCCACGTCCTCTCCGCGATGAACGGCGGCAAGGCGAGCACCGTGGCGCAGATGAACGCGCGCGCCCGCGAGCTGCGCGCCCGCGACACCACCGTCGTCAGCCCCGACGGCTACGACCACCAGGGACAGGTCTCCTCCGCCTACGACCTGACGCTCTTCGCCCGCGCCGGGCTCCAGAACCCGGAGTTCCGCGAGTACGCGGCCACGGCGAGCGCGAAGTTCCCCGGTGAGAAGAAGAAGGGGAAGAAGCGGGAGAGCTTCGAGATCCGGAACACCAACCGCCTCCTCACCGGCGACCTCGGCCTGGAGCCCTACCCGGGGATCGCCGGGGTGAAGAACGGCACGACGACCAAGGCCGGCAGCACCTTCACCGGCGTCGCGCAGCGCGGCGACCGCGTCCTGCTCGTCACCGTGATGCACCCGGAGAAGGACGGTCCCAACCGTGTCTACGAGGAGACGTCGAAGCTCCTCGACTGGGGGTTCAAGGTCGCCGGTGCACCGGCGGCGCCCGGCACCGGAAACACCGACAAGGGCACCGCCTCGGACCCGTCGGCCGACGGCAAGGGCGGCGCGGCGAAGAGCAAGGCGGAGTACCGCGTCCAGCCGGTGGGCCGCCTCGTCGCGCCGGAGGGCGAGGGCGGTGCGGGCGACGGCAAGCGGGCGGAGCGGCCCGGGTCCGGGGACGCGCAGCACGCCGCGCAGAGCGAGAAGCCGGCGGGCGGCGCAGGGGTCGCGCTCGGCGTCGTCCTCGGCTGCCTCGTGGTGCTCGGCGGCGTGGCGTACGCGGTGCACCGCAGGTGGCCGCTGCCGGAGCTGGTACGCCGCAGGCGATGAACCGCAGGGGCCGCCGACCGGGGCGGCCCCTCAGCCGCGGTCGGCGGCCCCTCCCGAACTTCCGTCGCCGGGCGGGGCGTCGGTGCCGTCGGGCCCGGCGCCGATGGCGTCGCGGACGGGCGCGTCCTCCTCCGTCGCGGTCCAGGCGGCGCAGTACATCAGCAGCTTGGCCATGAAGTTGATCCACAGCAGCAGCGCGATCGGCACCCCGAAGGCGCCGTAGACCGACTTCGCCGCGACGCCGGCGAGGTAACCGCCGAGGAGCAGCTTGAGCAACTCGAAGCCCACGGCGCCCTGGAGCGCGGCGAGGAGCACGCCCTTGCGCGGCGGGCGCACGCCGGGCAGCAGCGTCAGCACATAGACGAGCAGGACGAAGTCAGCGCCGATCGCCGCCGCGTAGGCGGCCGTGCGCAGC
This sequence comes from Streptomyces xiaopingdaonensis, assembly GCF_000262345.1. Classification (GTDB taxonomy): domain Bacteria; phylum Actinomycetota; class Actinomycetes; order Streptomycetales; family Streptomycetaceae; genus Streptomyces; species Streptomyces xiaopingdaonensis. Next base: position 4,699 of record NZ_AJTQ01000244.1, read on the forward strand.
AGCACCGTGCCGATGCCGCCCTCGACGAGGCCGAGGTGCTCGGCGACCCAGTGGACGGCCGTGAGCGAGAACGTCGAGGCGCCGATGGAGACGAGTCCGAGCAGGCCGAGGCCGAGCAGGATCGCGAGGTCGACCGCCTTGCGGACGAGGAAGTTGCCCGGGCTCTCCGTGAGGTCCCAGGAGGCGCGGAGCGACTCGCGGAGCGTGCCCACCCACCCGACGCCGGTGAAGAGGAGCGCCGCCCCCGCGACGAGCCCCACCGTCCCCGCGTGCGTGGCGAAGGAGTTCAGGTCCAACTGCTGGGAGATGCCCGGCACCTGCTCGGCGACGAAGTGCTCGACCCGCCGCATCTGCCCGTCGCTGAGGAGCGCCGCACCGAGCGCGGCGCCGACGGCGAGCATCGGGAAGAGCGCCGTGAAGCTGGTGAAGGTGATGGCCGCCGCGAGTCTCGTCCAGTGGCGCGCGTCCATGTACGTGTAGACGTGCCAGATCCTCGTGCGGAAGAACCATGCGAGGACGGGACCGATGACCGGGAGCGCGGTGAGCTTCTCCATGGCGGCCGCCTACCCGCGGTCCCGCGGGTAGGCGGAACCTTCCGTCGTGTCGATCATGCCGGGGAGCGTAGGCAGCGGCGGGGCGCGGCGTACACCCGACGCGCCCCCGTCGGTCGGCGGGCGGCGTCAGTTGGCGGGCGAGGAGTGCGCGGGACGCCGCTGGGCCGGCGGTCGGCAGGGGACGGCACCGTCGACGGCGCCGTGGACCGCGCTGACCATGTGCTTCTGCGAGCCGATCGGCGCGGCCCCGGAGAGCGGTGTGCCCTGCGGTTCGGCGCCGAGAGCGCCGGGGCCGTGCACGCCGCCGAAGGTGAACTCCCTGTGGAAGCGCCAGACTTGGTCCTCGCCCTGCTCGTAGAGGGCGAAACCGTTCGCCTGCCAGGCGGCCTCGAAGTCGGCGAGGCCGGAGTACGCGGTGTCCATCGCCTCCTCCGCGATGCCGTGCGCGACGGTGACGTGCGGGTGGTAGGGGAACTGCAACTCCCTGGCGAGCGGCCCGTCAGCGGCGCGGAGCCGCGTCTGGAGCTCGTCGCACTCGCGGCCGCCCTCGGCCACCTTCACGAAGACGACGGGAGAGACGGGGCGGAAGGTGCCCGTCCCGCTGAGCCGCACCCGGAACGCCTGGCCGGCGAGGGCGACGCGCGCCAGGTGCGCCTCGATCCCGGCGCGCGCCGCGGCCTCGACCTGTGTCGGCGGGAGGAGGG
>NZ_AJTQ01000245.1 GCF_000262345.1 Streptomyces xiaopingdaonensis
GCAGCCTCTGGAGCATGCTGCCGTGCGGTTCGGGGACCGCGAGCGATACGCCGAGCGTGACGGTGGCAGTCGTGGCCATGTGCGCGCTCCCTCCTTCGTCTTCTTCGTTCTCCGGCGCCGGCGGGCGCGCTCAGCGAGCCGTCAGGAAGCCGACCTTTTCGTAGACCCGGGCGAGAGTATCGGCCGCGACGACCCGGGCCTTGTCGGCACCCCTGGCGAGGAGTGCGTCGAGCTCGGCAGGGTCGTCCAGGTATTCCTGCGTACGTGAACGGAACGGTGTCACCCACTCGGTGACGATCTCGGCGAGCTCCGTCTTGAGCGCGCCGTACCCCTTGCCTGCGAAGTGCTCTTCCAACTGCGGGATCGGGGTGCCGCTGAGGGTGGAGTGGATGGTGAGGAGGTTGCTGACGCCCGGCTTCTTGTCGGCGTCGAAGCGGACGACGGTGTCGGTGTCGGTGACGGCGCTCTTGATCTTCTTCGCCGTGGCCTTCGGTTCGTCGAGGAGTTCGACGATGCCCTTGGGGCTCGACGCCGACTTGCTCATCTTGACCGTCGGCTCCTGGAGGTCGTAGATCCGGCCCGTCTCCTTGAGGATGTGGGGCTCGGGGATGACGAAGGTCGGGCCGTACCGGTGGTTGAAGCGCTCGGCGAGGTTGCGGCTCAGCTCCAGGTGCTGGCGCTGGTCCTCGCCGACGGGGACCTCGTCGGCCTCGTAGAGGAGGATGTCGGCGACCATCAGCATCGGGTAGGTGAAGAGACCGACGGAGGTGCTGTCGGCGCCCTGCTTCGCCGACTTGTCCTTGAACTGGGTCATCCGCGCGGCCTCGCCGAAGCCGGTGAGGCACTCGACGATCCAGGCGAGCTGCGCGTGCTCGGCGACCTGGCTCTGCACGAAGAGGGTGGCGCGCTCCGGGTCGACGCCGGCGGCGAGGAGTTGGGCCGCGGCGAAGCGGGTGTTGCTGCGGAGCTCGGCCGGGTCCTTCGGGACGGTGAGGGCGTGCTGGTCGACGACGCAGTAGAAGGTGTCGTGCGTCTCCTGGAGGCCCACCCACTGGCGTACGGCGCCAAGGTAGTTGCCGAGGTGGAACGAGCCGGAGGTGGGCTGGATACCGGAAAGCACACGAGGGCGAGCGTTGACCATGCGCACATTCTCTCAGGTCGCCCTTCCCGCGGGTGCGGCGATTCCCGTGACGTCGGGCACCGTGCCACCCGCGCGGGTGGCGCCGTGGCGGCGACCCGTCCCTCTTCACGGTACGAGGTCGTACGCGCACACCGTGGAATCAAGGAGGGCGTGCGGAACTCCCGCGCGCGCTCCGGGTGTTGCGCCGGTGCCGACGTGCGGCTGATGCGCCCCCTGTCGGCAAGGTTTCTTTTGCGTGCCGGTGGCGGACGATAGAAAGAGGCCCGCGATCCGGGCCAGGCAGGAAAGACGCCGCACGCCCTTGCGAGACGAACGGAGACCCCGGATGTCCACCTCTCAGCGGCTGCTCGCCGAGGCAGACGCGCACAGCGCGCACAATTACCACCCGCTCCCCGTCGTCATCGCCTCCGCGGAGGGGGCATGGATGACCGACGTGGAGGGACGCAGGTACCTCGACCTGCTCGCCGGCTACTCGGCGCTCAACTTCGGCCATCGCCACCCCCGGTTGATCGAGGCGGCCAAGCGCCAGCTCGACCGCTCCACGCTCACCTCGCGCGCCTTCCAGCACGACCTCTTCCCCGCCTTCTGCGCCGAGCTCGCCGCGCTGTGCGGCATGGAGCGGGTCCTGCCGATGAACACCGGCGCCGAGGCGGTCGAGACGGCGGTGAAGACGGCCCGCAAGTGGGGCTACCGTGTGAAGGGCGTCGCGCACGACCGCGCCAAGATCGTGGTGGCCGAGAACAACTTCCACGGCCGCACCACCACGGTGGTCAGCTTCTCCACCGACGAGGAGGCCCGCGCCGACTACGGTCCGTACACGCCGGGCTTCGAGATCGTCCCGTACGGGGACCTCGCAGCCCTTGAGGCGGCCGTCGACGAGGACACCGTCGCGGTCCTCCTCGAGCCCATCCAGGGCGAGGCGGGCGTCCACGTCCCGCCGCCCGGATACCTCACGGGCGTACGGGAGTTGACGCGCGCCCGGGGCGTGCTCTTCATCGCGGACGAGGTCCAGTCGGGGCTCGGCCGCACCGGCGCCACCTTCGCCTGCGAGCAGGAGGGGCCCTCGGGTGTGCAGCCCGACATGTACGTGCTCGGCAAGGCGCTCGGCGGGGGCGTCGTGCCGGTCTCGGCCGTCGTCTCCACCGACGAGGTCCTCGGCGTCCACCGCCCCGGCGAGCACGGCTCCACCTTCGGCGGCAACCCGCTCGCCTGCGCCGTCGCGCTGGAGGTACTGGCGATGCTGCGCACGGGCGAGTTCCAGGAGCGCGCTCGGGAGTTGGGCGACCACCTCCGCCACGAGCTGGACCTGCTCACCGGCGGCGCCGTCCGCGAGGTCCGCGGCAGGGGTCTGTGGGCCGGCATCGACGTGGCGCCCGAGTACGGCACGGGGCGCGAGCTCTCGGAGCGGCTCATGGCCCGCGGCGTCCTCGTGAAGGACACCCACGGCTCGACGATCCGGGCCGCACCGCCGCTCGTCGTCTCCAAGGAGGACCTCGACTGGGGGGTCGAGCAGCTGGGGGCCGTGCTCGCCGAGTCGGCCTGAGCCGGGGCGGCAACCCCCGGCGTACGCACGGGGGTTGCCGTCCGTCGTCAGCGCCGGGTCATCCGGCCGCCGGCTCCCGCACCCGCTCCCGCAACCGCTTGCTCGCCTCGTCGAGGCCGCTGAGCTCGAGGCGCTTGCCGCGTTCCGCGTACTTGGCCTCGACGGCGTCGAGCGCGGCCGAGGAGGTGGCATCCCAGACGCGCGCCTCGGAGAGGTCGAGGACGACATGGTCCGGGTCGCCGACGTAGTCGAACCGCGCGAGGAACTCGTCGGCTGAAGCGAAGAAGAGCTCGCCCCTGACGGTGTAGACGACGCCGCCCTCGGGGGCGTCGACCGCCTCGACGTGTGCACGCTCCGCCACGCGGCGAGTGAAGATCACAAGAGCGACGAGCGAGCCGACGACGACACCGATCGCGAGGTTCTCCGTGACCACGACGCAGACGACCGTCACCAGCATCACCACCGTCTCCCCCACGGGCATCCGGCGCAGCGTGCGCGGGGCGACGGAACGCCAGTCGAAGGTCGCGACGGAGACCATCACCATCACGGCGACGAGTGCGGCCATCGGCATCTGCGAGACCACAGGAGCGCACAGGAGACACAGCCCCAGGAGGAACACACCTGCGAGGAAGGTGGAGAGTCTGGTCCGCGCGCCGGAGACCCGCACGTTGATCATCGTCTGACCGATCATGGCGCAGCCGCCCATGCCGCCGAAGAAGCCCGTCACGATATTGGCGATGCCCTGCCCGATGGACTCCCGGGTCTTGGAGGAGGGGGTGTCCGTGAGGTCGTCGACGAGCTTTGCCGTCATCAGCGACTCCATGAGGCCGACGAGCGCCATGCCGAGCGCGTACGGCGCCACGGTCGTCAACGTCTCCCAAGCGAACGGGACTTCGGGAAGCGCGGGGACAGGGAGCGAGGCGGGCAGCTCGCCCTTGTCCCCCACGGTGGGGACGGCGATGCCGGCCGCCACGGTCAGCGCCGTCAGCACGACGATGGAGACGAGCGGCGCCGGGACGACGCGGGTGATCCGGGGGAAGAGCACCATCAGGACCAGCCCGCCGGCGAAGAGCGGATAGACGGGCCAGGGCACGTCGAGGAGTTCCGGCACCTGCGCAAGGAAGATCAGAATGGCGAGCGAGTTGACGAATCCGACCGTCACCGACCTCGGCACGTAGCGCATCAGCTTCGCCACGCCCAGGGCGCCGAGTACCACCTGGAAGACGCCGGCCAAGATCACCGCAGCGAAGAGGTGACCCAGTCCGTGCTCGCGGGCGAGCGGCGCGACGACGAGAGCGATGGCACCGGTCGCGGCCGAGATCATGGCGGACCGCCCGCCGACGAACGCGATCACCACGGCCATGGTGCAGGAGGCGAAGAGCCCGACGGCGGGGTCGACTCCGGCGATGATCGAGAACGAGATGGCCTCGGGGATCAGCGCCAGGGCCACGACGAGACCGGCGAGCACTTCGGTCCGCAGCGTTCTCGGGGCAAGGGCGGCGAGCCAGGGCGCCCTGGCGGCAGTCGGTGCGTCAGTCAAGAGGGAAGGACCTGTGTTCTCTGGGCACACCGCGCTGCAAGAGTCGGCGGCATGCGGGAGTTGGCTGGAGGCGGCGGGCGTCGCTGCCCGCCGGCCGGGGTGGGGCTACGGTGACCGTTCAGCATGTGCGTCGCGGGCGTTCGCCCGCAGACGACCGCAGTCAACCGGAAGTGAACACTACCCTAACGTTAGGGTAGGGATGCGGCCCCGGGGTTCCGCCCACCGACAGGGAGCACCGACGCGCCGTACGGCCCGAAAGCCGAGGAGAACAGTGGGCAGCACGCACATGCAGATCGGCGAGGTCGCAGCCCGTACCGAGCTGTCGCTGCGCACGATCCGCCACTACGAGGAGACGGGGCTCGTCGTCCCGTCGGCCCGCTCCCGCGGCGGGTTCCGCCTCTACGCCGAAGGCGACGTGGCGCGCCTGATGGTGATCCGCAGGATGAAGCCGCTCGGTTTCTCCCTCGACGAGATGCGCGACCTCCTCACCGCCACCGACCTGCTCGATACGGAGGACGAACTCACGGAGGGTGAACGCACGTCGGCGCTCGAGCGCGTAGCCGGGTTCGAGGAGGCCGCCCGGGACCGCGTCGCCCGTCTTCGTCAGCAGCTCGCCAGGGCCGAAGAGTTCGCCGAGACGCTCAGCGCCCGGCTCGGTCACGAAGCCCAGCGGGCAGTCGACAACCCGCGCTCCGCAGGAGGTTGAAAAGACAGCCGCCTGTCGGCCCCGTCCGCTAGCGTCCCGCGCATGACGGAAGCACAGAAGACGACGGCGCACGGCCCGCGGCTGCGGATCTGGAAGGCCGCTCCCGCGCTCTACAAGGGCATGTCCGCCTTCCAGCAGGCGACGGCCGAGGGGTTGGAGCGCAGCCTGGCCGAGCTGGTGAAGATCCGCGCCTCGCAGCTCAACAAGTGCGCCTTCTGCCTCGACATGCACTTCGCCGACGCACGGAAGGCGGGCGAGTCGCAGCTACGGCTCGATCTCGTCGGCGCCTGGGAGGAGGCGGGCGACCTCTTCAGCGAGCGGGAGCAGGCCGCGCTCGCCCTCACCGAGTCGGTGACGCTCCTCACCGAGGGCTTCGTACCCGACGCCGTCTGGGAGCGGGCCGCCGCCCACTTCGACGAGGCCGAACTCGCCCAGCTTCTCGGGCAGATCGTCGTGATCAACTCGTGGAACAGGTTCATGGTGGCGACGCGTGCGGTGCCGAGGAGCCTGGAGCAGTAGGGGCGCCCCCGGAGAACAGGCGTACGCCCGGCCGGAGTTCCGGCCGGGCGTACGCCGGCGGACGGGAGCGGTGCTCTCCCGTCCGCCGCCGCTCGGCTCACCGTGCGGCGAGCGACGCGGGTGCGGAGATCACGCGTCCTCGGGAATCCACTTCTCCCAGGTCGACTTGTTCTCCTTGATCCACTTCTCGGCCGCCTTCTCGGGCTTCATCCCGTCGCCCGCGATCATCTGCGCGACCTCGTTCTGGTCCTCCGTCGACCACTTGAAGTTCTTGAGGAACTCCGCAGCGGCACCGCCGTTCTCCGAGAAGTCCTTGTTGAGGAACTTCTCGAGCTGGTTGGTCTCGTAGCCGCACTTCGCCTTCTCCTCGGGGATCTCACACCCCGGGGTGTACTTCGGCAGCTTGACCTCGACCATCTCGATGTCGTTGTTCATCCACTGCGGCTCCCACCAGTAGGCGAGGAACGGCTTCTTCGCCTTGTAGAGCCGCTGCATCTCCTTGAGCTGCGCCGCCTCGGTGCCCGAGGGGACGTGCTTGAACTTGAGGCCGAAGTTCTTGATGAGGCCCTTGTCGTGCTGCGAGTACGAGGGCGCGGCGCCCATGAAGTGGCCGAGATCGCCACTCTCGGAGGTCCTGAAGTCCTTGTAGTACTTGTTGAGGTTCTTGTAGTCGGTGACGTCGGGGTGCTTGTCCGCGTAGTACTTCGGGACGAACCAGCCGATGTGGCCGACGACGCCGAGGTCGCCGCCGGAGACGACGGTCTTCTTGTCCTCGACGTACTTCTTCTGCTTCTTCGGGACGCCGTGCCAGTCCTCGAGGATGGCGTCGGCCTTGCCGCTGTCGAGCGCGTCGAAGGCGACGGGCTCGTCCATCTGCTGGACGTCGACCTTCACGTCCATCTCGTCGGCCATCAGCTTGGAGACGACGGCGGCGTTGGCCGAGGCGCCGACCCACGACGGCTCGGCGAGGACGACCTTGTCGGTGCCGCTGGACTGCGTGTCAGCCGCACCGCACCCGGCGGTGAGGGCCAGCGCGCCGAGCACGCCGACGCCGGCTATTGCGGTATTGCGAATGCGCTTGCTGTTCATGAGAGTTCTGTCTTCTCTTCTCGGGGTGGAGCGCCGGCCCCGCGGCCTGCGCTCTGCGTGAAGGGCGCGGATAGGGGTCCGCGCCGCTGGGGTTGCGGTCTGGGTACGCGCCGGTTCAGGAACCCTTGCGGCTCCGCACGGCCGGTTGCGAGATGCGGTCGAGCATGATGCCGAGGCAGACGATGGCGATGCCGGACGGCAGCCCCTGCGCGAGGTTGCCCTTGGAGAGGCCCTGCACCACGTCGTAGCCGAGCGCACCGCCCCCGATCAGGCCGGCGATGACGACCATCGACAGCACCAGCACGACGCCCTGGTTGACGCCGACGAGCAGCGCCTTGCGCGCGAGCGGCAACTGCACCTGGAAGAGCTGCTGTTTGCCTGTCGCGCCCAGGGACTTCGACGCTTCCATCGCGGCCGGGTCGACCCCGCGCAGCGCCTGGGTGGTGATGCGGATGACGGCGGGCGCCGCGTAGATCACCGCCGCGATGATGCCGGCCGTCCTGCTCAGGCCGACGAGCGCGATCACGGGGATGAGGTACACGAACTGCGGCATCGTCTGCATGGTGTCGAGCACCGGCCGCAGCACCCTCTCCGCCCGCTCCACGCGAGCCGAGACGATGCCGACGATCAGCCCCACGATCACCGTGAGGACCAGGGCGCCGAGCACCTGCGAGAGCGTGTCCATCGAGCGGTCCCACAGGCCCATCGCACCGATGAGAGCGAGTCCGACGCAGCCGGTGAGCGAGGCGCGCCAGGTCCCGACGAACCAGCCGACCACCGCCACGAGCAGCATCAGCGCCCACCACGGCGTCGCGAGCAGTCCGCTCCGCAGCGGGTTGAGGATGAACTCGGTGAAGCCCTCGGCCCACGTGACCGTGCCGCCGACGAGGGGGATGCCCGAACCGAGGTGGTCGGTGAACCAGTTGACGGCATCGTTGATCGGCTGTCCCCAGGAGACGGTCCAGCCCTCGGGCCACTCGCTCTCCCACAGGGCGGAGCCGACGGCCGCGAAGACGGCCAGCAGCACCACGATCCCGCCCCACACCGCGGCCCGCACCTTGGCCATGCCTGCGGGTTCGGTCGCGGTCTGCGAGGCGTCGAGGCGCTCACCCGCCGCGGAGGTCGTCCGGTCGAGGAGCACGGCGACGAGGACGACGGCGACGCCCGCGGTGAGCGCGGTGCCGATGTCCAACTTGCCGAGCGCCTGGTAGATCTCGTCGCCGAGACCGCCGCCGCCGATCAGGGAGGCGAGGACGACCATGGAGAGGCACATCATGATCGTCTGGTTGAGTCCGAGCATCATCTGCTTGCGCGCCAGCGGCAGTTTGGCCGTGTACAGCCGCTGCCAGGGGCTGGCGCCGAGCGAACGCGCCGCCTCCAGCGCCACCGGGTCCGCGCCGCGTAGCCCGAGCGAGGTGAGCCGGGCCATCGGCGGGGCCGCGTAGATCACGGTGGCGATCAGGGCGGACGGGACGCCGACACCGAAGATCAGCAGCAGCGGCAGCAGATAAGCGAACGCCGGCATCACCTGCATCGTGTCGAAGACCGGCCGCAGCAGCTTCTCGAAGCGGTCCGAGAGCCCCGACGCGAGTCCGAGCAGGAGCCCCAGCAGTCCGGCGAGGATCACCGCCACGACCATCAGCGCGAGCGTCTCCATCGTGGGCGCCCACATGTCGAGGATGCCGCAGACGGCGAAGACGGCGAGCGCCGTGGCTCCGGTCCGCACGGCACGCCGTGAGCGGTCGGCACCGCCGGCCGCCCAGGCGATGAGCGTGCCGATGACGGTCACGCCGACCCAGCCGAGCGAGTCGAAGAGGCCGACGATCGCGTCGACGCCGCCTTCGGCCGCGTTGCTGATGTGCAGCAGGAAGTAGAGGAAGAGCCAGTGCGAATCGCGGTTGTCGACGAGCCAGTTGTCGAGGTCTTCCAGCGGCGTGCGGATGTCCGCCGTCCAGCCGCCGGGCCAAGAGCCGTCCCCCGTGACGACGGCGCTCACCAGGACGACGAGCACCGCGAACCCGATCACCAGCCACTTGGGGTTGGCGGCGAGCCGTGCGGCGAGTCCGTCCTGCGCGGGTTCTGCGGAGCGCCGGTCCGGATCGGGCGCGGGCCCCTGCGCGTCGGCCGCGGGTTCCTTGTCGAGCGTCGGGGTCGTGGCGGTGCTCATACCGCCGCCACCTTCCCCTCGTCGGCGGCGGCTCCCGTGGCGTCGTCCTCGCCGAGCCGGGCGACGACGGAGAGCAGCCGCTCGTGGTCGATGACGCCGAGGAGCTCGCCGTCCTTCATGACGCGCGCCGGCTTTCCGCTCCGCGCGACGGCCTCGATCGCGTCGGAGACGAGGGTGCCGGGCGTGAGCGCGACACCGTCTTCGGCCTCGCCCGCGTCGGCGGGGCGCATCGCGCGCCGGACGGAGATGACCTGCTCGCGGGGGACGTCCCGGACGAAGTCGCGGACGTAGTCGTCCGCCGGGTTGGCGACGATCTCCTCGGGGGTGCCGAGTTGGACGATCTCGCCGTCGCGCATCAGCGCGATGCGGTCGCCGAGCCGGAGCGCCTCGGAGAGGTCGTGGGTGATGAAGACCATGGTGCGGCCCTCTTCGTTGTGGAGGCGGACGACCTCCTCCTGCATGTCCCGGCGGATCAGCGGGTCGAGGGCGCTGAACGGCTCGTCGAAGAGGAGCACCTCGGGATCGACGGCGAGTGCGCGGGCCAGCCCGACGCGCTGCTGCTGGCCGCCGGAGAGCTGCGCGGGCCTGCGGTGCCCGAGCCCCTCCAGGCCGACCTTGTCGACCATCTCGCCTGCGCGCTCACGGCGTTCGGCCTTGCCGACGCCCTGGATCTCCAGGCCGTAGGCGACGTTGTCGAGGACCGTGCGGTGCGGCAGCAGGCCGAAGTTCTGGAAGACCATCGAGGCCCGGTGCCTGCGCAGCGTGCGCAGGCTCTCGGTGTCCATGCCCCGTACATCGTCGCCGTCGAACTCCAGGGTGCCGGCGGTGGGCTCGATGAGGCGGGTCAGGCAGCGGACGAGCGTCGACTTGCCGGAGCCGGAGAGCCCCATGACGACGAAGACCTCGCCCTTGTTGACGTCGAAGGAGACGTCGCGGACCGCCGCGGTGCAGCCGGTCGACTCGCGGACCTCGGCGGCGGAGAGCCCCTTGAGGGCGGAGTTCTCGGGCACGCTCGCCGCTTTGGGGCCGAAGACCTTCCACAGGTTGCGGACGGAGATGACCGGCGTATGTTCGGCGCTCTCGGACATCAGGCAACACCTCCCGGTATCGGGGCTGAGTGGGGACGGATGAGATCGACCGCCTTCTCCCCGACCATCAGGACCCCGATCATCGGGTTGACGGTGGGCATCGTCGGGAAGACGGAGGCGTCCGCTATGCGGATCCCCTCCAGTCCCCGGACACGCAATTCGGGGTCGACGACGGCGAGTTCGTCGTCGGCCGCGCCCATACGGCAGGTGCCGGCGGGGGGGGAG
>NZ_AJTQ01000246.1 GCF_000262345.1 Streptomyces xiaopingdaonensis
GTGTGCGCGACCTTCCGCGCGTACTCGCTGAGCTCCTCGTCGGTGGTGACCTCGGGGCCGGGTGCCACCTCGCGCTTGAGCCACTTGGCGAAGGGCTCGGAGGCGGCGACCCTGCGGGCGATCCTGATGCCGTCGACGAGGGTGCGGCCGTCGTAGTCGTCGCCGTTCTCGTCGTACGCGAAGTACCTGAAGTCGAGAGCGGGCTTCACCTCGGGATCGGCCGAGGTGAGGTACAGCCGGCCGCGCGCACGGGACTTGGGGATGTTGGGTGTCATCGAGACGCCGTGCTCGGGGCGTTGGTAACCGAGCCGCTCCGGGTTGTCCGTGAACGGGATCTGGTAGAAGTGGAACATCAGGTCGGGACCGGGGGATTCGGGGTCCCGGCGGACGAAGAGCCCGGCGTCCGAGTCCATCGCCGAGTTGCCGGGGAGGGGACCCTCGGTCTCCCAGACGATCACCGACTCGGGGTGGTCGATGAGGTTCTCACCGACACCCGGAAGGTCCTGCACCACCGGAATCCCCAGCGCCGCCAGGTCCTTCGCCGGGCCGATCCCCGAGTGCATCAGCAGCCGCGGGGTGTCGACGGCGCCGGCGCAGACGAGCACCTCGCGCGCGGCGGTGAGGAGCTGCTCCGTGCCGTCCTCCGACCGGACGTGCACGCCCGTCGCCCGCTTCCCTTCGAGCTCCAGCCTGAACGCCCAGGTCTCCAGGAAGAGATGGAGGTTGGGGCGGTCGCCGGCGTCCATGTGCGGGTGGAGGTAGGCGACGGAGGCGCTGGAGCGCTTGTTGGTCTCCGGGTGGTAGGAGAGGTCGAAGAAGCCGACGCCCTCGGTGAACGGCTCCTTGTTGAAGCCGTCGATCTCCGGGACGCCGAGGGCCTCCTTGGAGGCGGCGATCCAGTCCTTCGCGATGGCGTTCCGGTCGGCGTCGCCCACCGGGACGACGTTGTTGCGGAGCTTCCCGAAGTACGGGTCCATCGCGGCGGCGTTCCAGCCGGCTGCGCCGTTCGCCTCCCACTCGTCCCAGTCGGAGGGGAGCGGCTTGAAGGCGATCAGCGTGTTGTGGGAGGAGCAGCCGCCGAGCACCTTGGCGCGGCTGTGCCTGATGTGGCTGTTGCCGCGCGGCTGTTCGGTGGTCGGGTAGTCGTAGTCGAGTTCGCCGCCGAGCAGACCGAGCCAGCGGCGCAGGGTCAGCACCTCGGGCCGGTCGCGGTCGTCGGGGCCGCCCTCGATCACTGCGACGGTGACGTCCGGGTCCTCGGTGAGCCGTGAGGCGATCACCGAGCCCGCCGTACCGCCACCGACGATCACGTAGTCATAGGTGGACATGGGGTGTTGCTCCTTGAGGGATGCTCGCGCGGTCTTTCTCTCGGGGTGTGCGCGAGACGTGGGGTACTGCTGGGTACTGCTGGTGCTGCTGAGTACCGCTGGATGCCCGTCACGTCGACGAGCCGCCGGCCTTGGGGTTCAGCCGGCGAACCAGCGCACGGGGGACGGGCGCAGGTTCTCGTAGACGTGCTTGGTCTCGCGGTACTCGTCGAGACCGGACGGGCCGAGCTCGCGGCCGACTCCGGACTTGCCGAATCCGCCCCACTCCGCCTGCGGCAGGTACGGGTGGAAGTCGTTGATCCAGATGGTGCCGTGCCGCAGCCGCGCCGCGACGCGGCGCGCCCGCGCGGTGTCGCCGGAGAAGACCGCGCCGGCGAGGCCGTACTCGGTGTCGTTGGCCAGGCTTACAGCTTCGTCCTCGGTGGTGAAGCCTTCGACCGTCACGATTGGGCCAAAGGTTTCCTCGCGAACGACCTTCATCCCGCGGTGGCAGTCGTCGAGGACCGTCGGCGAGTAGAAGTACCCGCTCTCCGGCCGCACTTCCGACGGCTCGGGCCGCGCACCGCCGGCGCGGACCACGGCGCCCTCGGCGCGCGCGCTCGCCACGTACGCCTCGGTCTTCTCCAACTGCTGCTGCGAGACGAGCGGCCCGCACTCGACGCCGTCCTCCGTGCCCCGGCCGAGCCGGATCCGCCCTGCGCGACGCGCGAGTTCGGCGACGAACCGCTCCCGTACCGGTTCTTCGACGATCAGCCGCGCGCCGGCGGAGCAGACCTGCCCGCTGTGGATGAAGGCCGCGTTGAGCGCCTGGTCGACGGCGGTGTCGAAGCCCTCCTCCGTCGCGCACGCGTCGGCGAAGACGACGTTCGGGTTCTTGCCGCCCAGCTCCAGCGCGACCTTCTTCACCGAAGCGGCCGCCGCCTGCGCCACCTTGGTGCCGCTGACGAGCCCGCCCGTGAAGGAGACCAGGTCGACGTCGGGGTGCTCGCTCAGGCGGGCACCCACCGTGGCGCCTGCGCCGGTGACGATGTTGGCGACGCCGGCCGGGACCCCCGCCTCGTGGGCGAGCTTCACCAGGTGCACCGTGCTCATCGGGGTGAGCTCACTGGGCTTGATGACGAAGGTGTCACCGGCGGCGAGCGCCGGCGCGACCTTCCAACTCGCCTGGAGCAGCGGGTAGTTCCACGGCGTGATCATCGCGCAGACGCCGACCGACTCGTGCACGACGATGCTGTGCACCTCCGGGTCGCCCGCGTCGACGACCCGGCCGCCCGACTCGTTCATCACCAGGTCGGCGAAGTAGCGGAAGGCGCTGGTGACATCGTCGACGTCGACCCGGCCCTCCTCCAGCGTCTTGCCGGTGTCGCGGGACTCCCACTCCGCGATCTCCTCCCTGTCGCGCTGGAGGAGGTCGGCGATCCGGCGGAGCACGGCGGCGCGTTCGGCGGTCGCGGTGCGGGGCCAGGGCCCCTCGTCGAACGCCCGGCGTGCGGCGGCCACCGCGGCGTCGGTGTCCTCCGCATCGCCCTCGGCGACGACGGCGAGGGTCCAGGCGTCTGCGGGGTCCAGAATCGCCCGCGTCCCCCCTGCCGCGGCGGCTCGCCACTGACCGCCGACGGAAATCGTCTCTCTTACGGACACCTTGGGTACTGCCTTCCAATTACCGAAATATTCCTGGCCATACACGTGGGCGCATGGCCAAGGACGAGCCCTGCCCGGTTCCTTGAATGTCATGTCTGTAAGCCAGCGATAAGTGGTCTTCCTCACTGGCCGGCGTGCGGGGGCTGGTATGCCCACGTACGGTTTGTTGGGACATTCCTCTGCAAAGAGCACATCAGCGCGGAAACGGTGCAGGTCACACTCGTGATCCCGCCCTCGGGAACGCCGTACCAGGCAGCTCTCTCCACACCGTTTCCGCAGGTCAGCGCAGCACGGGAGACACCGGACCGCGAACCGGCACACCTCCACCGCGATCCGCGCCAACCCGCACACACGCCACGGCGCCGCACCGCTGCCGGAACCGAGGCATCCGCGGCCTCCAGACCACAGGGACGCCCATGCAGAAGCACTACGGAAAGCTCCTCGCGTACACCTGCACCGCCGCGGTCGCCGGCGGCCTGCTCCTCCCGACGACCGCGACCGCAGCCCCCGGCGCCGACCGCCGCGGCGAACTCGACGGCCTGTCCGGACGCGAGGTCGCCGGCCGGGCCCTGAAAGAGCTCGGCGACGTCGACTCCCTCCACATGCGCCTCGACGCCAGCGAGGTCAAGGCCGACCTCGCCCTCGACGGCACGGGGAACTGCGCGGGCCACGTCGAACTCGCGGCACAGGGCGCGGTGGACGTCGTCAAGCGGGGCGGCACCGTGTGGCTGAGGCCGGACGCGGAGTTCTGGAAGCAGCAGATCGGCGGGGAGAAGGGCGCCGAGGCGGCCGAGGCGTTCAAGGACCGCTACATCAAGGGGGGCGCGAGCGACGCCATGCTCGGCGGCCTCAGCACCGCCTGCGACCTCGACGCGCTCCGCGCCACCGCGGGCACCAACGAGTCGGGCCGTGACGCGGCCGGCTGGAAGCGCGGCAGGGGCGCCGACCACGACGGCAAGGACACCGTCACCGTCGCGCGCAGCCAGGGCGGCGCCAAGGTCACCATGCTCGTCTCCGCCGAGGGCACCCCCTACCCCGTCCGGCTGCTCCGCGAGGCGGGCGGGAGCGCGCCCGACGCCTCGGACCAGGAGGACCTCCGGTTCGACGCGTTCGACCGCCCCGTCCCGAAGAAGACGCCGGGCAAGCGGGAGACCGTCACCGTCGACGAGGTACGCGACCAGCTCAACGCGCCGCCGGCCACGGAGATGTGAAGACCGCGCACCGCCCCGCGCCCACGGGCCCTCGCCCGGCGGGCGCGTGACGTACGGCGCCGCGTCGCGTGTCTGCGCGCGCCCGGCTCCGGTTCCGAGAAGGATGCTGCCCGGCCGCCGAGCGGCCGCCCGATCCCGGAGTCGGCCTGGGGAGCTGGGAGACGTGACGTACGCGAGGGCCCTTGCCGTGACGCTGGCAGCCGCGCTCACCCTCACCGCCTGCGCCCGGCAGCCGGACGCGCACGACGAGTCACCCGGCGGCGACCCGCCCCGCTCGCGCGAGCGGGCGGCGGGGATGCCGGCCTTCTCGGAGAAGCTCGCGCCCATGGCGAAGGGCTTCTACGACATGGCCTGGACCGCCGACGGCTACCCGGGCCGCAACAACCACGACGGCACGGTCTACGAGCACCCCATCTACCCCACCTACGTGCTCCACGACTACCTGGAGCAGTACGGGAAGCACCCGTCGCCGAAACTGAAGGCCGCGATCCGCACCGTCGCGCACGCCACCGTCCGGCGCCTGAAGCCGTTCCGCGGCGCGCTCGTCGCCTGGTACGCGCCGAAGCCCGGGACCCGCCACACCGAGCGCCGCTACTCCGCGCTCACCCAGGCCTACTACGCCCACCGGCTCCGGAGCGCCGCGGAACTCCTGCACGACCGGTCGCTGCGCACCGCCGCACGGCGCGCCTTCCATGCGCTGACCGTGCCGGCCGACAAGGGCGGCGTCCGCTACCGCGACCGGCACGGCACCTCGATCGCGGAGCTTCCCCAGCGCCCCAACGGCTACGTGCTCAACGGCTGGCAGAGCGCGCTCGTCTCCGCGTGGAAGTACGGGGAGGCGTCGGGAGACCGCCGCGCGAAGCGGCTTGTCCGCACCTCGGCGCGGACGATGGCCCGGATGCTGCCGCTCTACGACGCACCGGAGGTCGCCAACTCCCGCTACGGGCTGACGGGTTACACCCACGTGCGCACCGTCGGCGCCGACCTGCGCGACGCGCGCGTGTCCGTCCCGGGCGAGGGCAGCCAGGGCCTCGTACGGGGCAAGGGCACGGAGCTGTGGACCAACCACCGGGTGGGCCCGCGTCAGGTGAACCTGGTTCTCTCCAGGGCCTCCCTACCCGAGCCGAACGTGCTCCGCCTCGACGTCTCGGGGCCGGCCCGCGTCCAGGTGCAGGTCGGGGAGTACGACCCGCTCGTCTCGCAGCCGCCGAGGGCGCGGTGGGTGACCGTCGGCAAGGTCGACAAGGGCCGCCCGCGGGTGGAGGTGGGCCGCGACGTCCTCGACAAGCTCGCCTACCCCACCAACTTCGTGAAGAAGATCGACGGCAGGCAGACCAACGTCTACCACGCCATCCACATCCGCAACCTGCGCGAACTCGGCCGCATCACGGGCGACGAGCGCTTCGCGAAGTGGGCAGAACGCTGGTCGCGCGCGACGTGCCGGTGGAAGGAGATGCCCGTCTACGAGGGCATGTACGTCCGCAGCAACGAGCCGGGAGCCCGGAGCGTCGCCGTCTCCGACCTCTGCACCCGGACCCAGGGCGGCACCGGCTGGCAGAATTTTGTCGGCGAGTGAGCGCCGACTGCTCCGCCAGGAAAGAGTTCCCGCCGACCGGCGGACCGGTGCGAAGAGCCCACGCGTGACACATCCGCACAGGAGCCAGCACGGGTAATATCCGTACCACGCTGGGTAATTGGGCCCTGCGGCGTCCTGCTCGGGCTCCGGCCCCGCGACGCCGCCGTCTCGCCTCCCGCCCCAGGGGAACCGCACGACCCCTGCCGGCACGAGGCATCAGCACGGGGAGGTAACTATGGCGGGCACCTTGGGCGCGCACGCCGACCGGCGGTCGCCATGACCACGCCCTCCACCTCGCCGGCGCCCGCCTCCGACAGCGAACAGGACGGCGGCTGGTGGCGGTTCGTGATCCTCACGGTGCTGCTGGTCGCGACCGCAGGACTGATCGTCCTCGGCGGGACGAGCAGCGAGGCGTTCATCGGAGCCGCGCTCTCCGCGGCCGGCGCCGTCTACCAGGCGCAGCGGGCGCCGGAGCGCCGGCAGGTGCTCGCGCTCCTCGGCGCCGTCGCGCTGGCGGTCGCCGTCGGCCTCGCCGTCCTCGTCTACCGGCAGCACAGCCCGGAGCAGGTCTTCGCGCAGACGACGCTCAACGGCGAACACCGCGTCGTCGCCGAGCGGTACGAGCCGATACGGGTACGGGTCGACGCCGACGCGTCCGGCGGCCAACTCCGCCTCGTGCTCGACGCGCAGGACGTCGACACCAGCTCCGCCTCGTGCGTCGCGGTCGGAACCCTGAGGTTCACCGGGAGCGACCTCGCCGCGGAGGAGACGACCGCAGCGCTGGCGGGTCCAGGACCCACGATCGTCACGCTCGACCTCGCCACCTCCTCGCACGTGCGCCTGGAGGCCCAACTCGACGGAATCGACAGTGCTTGCAGGGTCTCGCTGGAGGTGAGGGGGGCTCAGTTCCAGTGAACGCCCTGGTCCACAACCGAACACCGGGGAGAAGAAAATGATCCGCTCACGGTACGGCGGGACCGCCGCCGCTCTCGTCCTCGCTTCGGCGGTCCTCGCGGGGTGCACGAGCAGTCACGACGACAGCAAGGAGAGCCCGCGTCCCGACTCGTCCTCGGCGCCCACGCTCTTCGACGGGAAGATCATCGGCGTCGGCGTCAAGAAGGGCCAGCCCGGCTTCAGCCAGAAGCCCAACGACGGCTACCGCTTCAAGGGGTTCGAGCAGAGCCTCCTCGCCGATCTCGAATCCCGACTCCACTTCCGCACCCGCGCGTTCGACATCTCCTCGGCGGAGCGCGAATCGCTCCTCAAGGACGAGGTCGTCAAGCTCGTGGTGGCGACGTACTCGATCAACCCCGAGCGCGAGAAGCAGGTCGACTTCACGGCGCCCTACCTCCAGACACCGCAGGGCGTGCTCGTACGCGACGACGACACCTCGATCGAGCACCAGCGGGACCTGGCGTCGAAGAACATCTGCACAGCGGAGGGCTCGGTCGCCGACCCGGAGAGCGTCACCTCCCCGCGGGCCAAGAAGGAGATCAGGGACCGCGTGGGCGCGGAGAGCATAGACACGGAGCAGGACTACAAGACCTGCGTCCGGCAGCTCCACGAGGAGAAGTACGACGCGGTGGTGACAGACAAGATCATCCTTGCCGGGTTCGAGGAGCACGCCCGGCGCACGGCAGCACCCGACAAGCAGGTCAAGGTCGTCGAGGGGATCGAACTCCGCGGCCCCAAGCAGCTCTACGGCATCGCCCTGCCCAAGGGCCACGAGGCGGACTGCCGGAAGATCAACAAGGCCCTGAGAAAGCTGCTCTACTCGGGCGCCGGCTGGGACGCGATGTTCAAGACCGCCTTCGACCAACTCGGCCGCAACGGCGCGGCGTTCGAGTACAAGCCGGACCGGTCGGAGTTCCCCAAGCGCGAGGCCGACTCGTGCGGGGGGCGGAAGAGCTAGCCCTCGGCCCGTGCACTGGGCGACGCACGTCTCACGGAGCGTGGCGACCGTCCGACCTCGATCGAAGGCGGTCGCCTCCTCCGTGCCCACTCGGCCCGTTCTCTTCGGTCAACACGGCAGTGACGGCAGGGTGTTGCCGTCTCACCGAGTGGCCGGCGAATCCCCCCGGACTCGCTGAATCACTCCTCCCCCATACCGCCCGCGGGTACTATCGTGCCCACGGTGGGTAATCGACGGCGCCGGGCGCCGGCGGTGGCCACGGCCGGGCGCACGGGGCAACTCCTCGTCACCGGCGCCGAGTTGCCGGGCCGCCACCGCGGTGCGGCCGCGCAGGAGCATGCCGTACACACGGGGAGGTGCCTGGATGCCCAGCACCTGGCGGACCGGAGGGCGCCTGCGGTCCGCGGACGGACGGCGGAACGGCCCCGCGGGGGACGACACCTCGGAGGACGAGCCCGGAGGCAGCGGGCTCCTGAGATGGTTCTGGCCCGGCGTGTTCGTCCTCGCCACCGTAATCATCGGCGTGATGGTGGGGCGCGAGGGCTTCGGCGTCGTCTCCGGTGCCCTGTCGGCCGGTGTCCTCGCCGTCGCAGGGGCGGCGTGGCGGCAGGACCAACTCCCGCGCAGACAGCAGTTGATCACCCTCGGCATCGCCCTGCCCGCCGCCGTGCTCGCCGCGTTCACGGCACACCTGGCCGAGTCGACGCAGCAGGTCGACGTCTACAGGGACACCACGCTGGACGGTGCGCGGACCGTCGTACTTGCTCCGAACGCGCCGGCCCGCTTGAAGGTCGGGAGCCGGCCGGCCAAAGACCACCTGGAAGTGCAGGTGTACGCCACGGACACCAGGACCGACATCGCCTCCTGCGTCGACGTCGGCGCACTGGAATTCAGCGGCCCGAGTTTGAAGCAGCGCACCAGAACCGTCGACCTGAATCCGGACGGCGTCACCAGGATCGTCCTCGACCTCGCGCCTTCCGCCGAGGTCAGCCTCGACGTACGCCTCGTCGAGGCAGACGCCGCTTGCGGGGTCGAACTGCAACTGGCGGGCGCCCGCTTCGTATGACGGCCAGCCCGACGAACCGCACGGACAAGGAAGCTTGCATGCCACGACGACGCACCCGCTACGGCACCGGACTCGGTGCCCTCCTCCTCTCTTCGGCACTGCTGGCCGGGTGCACCGGCAGCAGCGGGACGGACGAGAAGCCCGAGCGGCCGAAGGCGCCGAAAGAGCTCTTCGAGGGCAAGCGGGTCGGCGTGGGGGTGAAGAAGGGGCAACCCGGGCTGAGCGAGAAGCCCAAGGGCGGCTACCGCTTCCACGGTTTCGAGGAGAATCTCCTCGCCTTCCTGAGAAAAGAGCTGAAGCTGCGCACCTGGTCCTTCGACATCCCCTCGAACATGCGGGAGGATCTTTTGCAGAACGAGGTCGTCAAGATGGTCGTCGCCTCGTACTCGATCAACTCCGATCGGGCGAGCGACGTCATCTTCACAGCGCCCTACCTGGAGACTCCGCAAGGCGTGCTGGCACGCGACGACGGAACTTTCGAAAAGTTCGACGGATTCAAGGGCATGCGCCTCTGCACCAGCAAGGGCTCGGTCAACGACCCCGAAGAGGTCGAACCCGGCGACGAGGAGGCGGACTTGACGGTGAAGATCGATGCCAAGCTCGTCTCGACCGAGAAGGACTACAAGACCTGCGTGCAGAAAATGCAGGACACGAAGATGTACGACGGCGTCGTCAGCGACATGCTCATCCTGCGGGGGTTCGAGCACCAGCTCAAGGCGGAGCCGCACGACCGGCGCGTGAAGGTGGCCGAGTCCCCGATCCCCAGTTCGACTCAGTTGTACGGCATCGGCCTTCCGAAGAACTACCGGAGCGAGTGCCGGCGGATCAACGGCGCCCTGGACGAACTGCTCTTCGGCGAAGGGCAGTGGGAAAGCTTCTTCGAGCGCGCCTTCCCCGATGTCGCCAAGCACGATTCAAGCCCTGAGCTCACCTACCGCCCGAATCAGGACGACTTCGACAAGCGCCGGAAGACCTCGTGCCGCATCGACGAGTGAGCAACGCCCGCCGGGGCCGGTGCAATCCGCCGCACCGGCCCCGCCGAAGGCGCGGGCTCAGAGCAGCCCGAGACCGCGGACGGCCTCGCGCTCCTCGCTCAACTCCTGCACGGAGGCGTCGATCCGGGGGCGCGAGAACTCGTTGATCTCCAGGCCCTGGACGATCTCGTAGGCGCCGTCCCTGGTGGTGACGGGGAACGAGGAGATGAGGCCCTCGGGGACGCCGTAGGAGCCGTCCGAGGGGATGCCCATCGAGGTCCAGTCGCCCTCGGGGGTGCCGTTGACCCAGGTGTGGACGTGGTCGATGGCGGCGTTGGCGGCCGAGGCCGCGGAGGAGGCGCCGCGCGCCTCGATGATCGCGGCGCCGCGCTTCGCGACCGTCGGGATGAAGTCGTCGGCGAGCCACTTCTCGTCGGAGACGGCCTCGGCCGCGTTCCGGCCGTCGACCTCGGCGTGGAAGATGTCGGGGTACTGCGTCGCCGAGTGGTTGCCCCAGATCGTGAGCTTCTTGATCCGGTCGACGTCGCTGCCGGTCTTCTTGGCGAGCTGGGTGAGCGCGCGGTTGTGGTCGAGGCGCGTCATGGCGGTGAACCGCTCGCCGGGTACGTCGGGCGCCGCGGCCTGGGCGATGAGCGCGTTGGTGTTGGCCGGGTTGCCGACGACCAGCACCTTCACGTCGTCCGCCGCGTGGTCGTTGATCGCCTTGCCCTGCGGCTTGAAGATGCCGCCGTTCGCCTCCAGCAGGTCGCCGCGCTCCATGCCCTTGGTGCGCGGGCGCGCGCCGATGAGGAGGCCGACGTTGGTGCCGTCGAAGGCGACGTTCGGGTCGTCGCTGATGTCGATCCCCTTGAGCAGCGGGAAGGCGCAGTCGTCGAGCTCCATGGCGGTGCCCTCGGCGGCCTTGAGCGCGGGGGTGATCTCCAGCAGGCGGAGCTTGACCGGCACGTCCGCGCCGAGCAACTGGCCGGAGGCGATGCGGAACAGCAGGGCGTAACCGATCTGCCCGGCGGCGCCGGTGACGGTGACATTGACGGGAGTGCGGGGCATGGCGATCTCCGTAGAACCTGACGTTGGGGCAACCCCAGGACAGGGCGGACCCGGATCGCGGGGACCTTCCGCCGCGGTGCGGCCGCTGCGGGAAGCCTCCCTGCCCTGGTGCGGTAAGTCTCTCTACATCAAGAGACCAGGTGTCAGGCTATCCGACGTGCCGGACACCGCAGCAGCCGCCCGCTCCAGGCCGGTGGAGGGGGCGGCTGCCAGGTGCGATGACACACCCGTGGGGGGTTGAAGAACCTCTTCCCTCACTTTTCCGTGGCATGCCTTGCGCAGCCGTGAACGTGTTGTGCGCTTCCGGTGCCCGCGACGTGACGTCCGCCCGGCGCGGCGGAACCGGCCCCTCCGCGCCGGTTCCGCGCCCGCCTCACTCGGCGCCGGTGCAGCCGCGGCCGCCCGCCGCGAGCGTCGCGCAGGCGCGGGCCGGGCTGTTCGCGGTCGTCGCGACCATCGGCGTGTAGGCGTCGTTGGTCGCCTCCACCTCGTCCTGCTCGGTGTGGCCGCCGGCGCTGATCTTCAGGGTGTCGCCTGTGGTGGCGCTCGTGATGCGCGCCCAGGACGCCTTGCAGACGGTGCTGTGCCGGACCTCGACGTAGCTGGAGCCCACCCAGGCCGTACCCGCGGTCTTGGCGTACTGGCCGCCGCAGCCCATCGTCTCCGGGTCCTTGCCCGTGCACTCGGCGCCCGAGCACTTCACGCCCGACGGCAGCGCGTCCTTCTCGGTCTTGTGCGACGCGGAGGGCGCGGGGGCCGCCTCTCCCTTGCCTCCCGACAGGTTGGAGACGAAGACGGCAGCCGCGACGACCACGAGGGCGCTCACCGTGCCGGCGAGGAACATCGTCGTCCGGCGGCGGCCCGAATGCGCGGGCTGCTGCGTCGTGCCGGGCGCGGGCGCGGGCGAACCGGCCGGTGCGGGGCCGCTGTTGACCGGGGTCGCCGCCGAACCGGCGGGCACGGTACCGCTGTTGGCCGGAGGGGCGACCGGGCCCGGCCTCGGCGCCGCGCCCCAGGAAGCCGGGTCTATGCGCTGCGGTGCACCCGGGGGCGGCGCGGCGTGCGAGCGTGCCGGCTGTCGGGCCTCGGCGGGCCTCCGTTCGGTGCGGACGTCGCTGCGCCTGAGCACCGTCGTCCGGTCGTCGGCACCGTCGGCGGCCGGTGGCGCGACCGGCCCGGCGGCCGGTGGCGCGACGGGCCCGGCTGCCGACGCCGACTGCGGCGGCTCGGCGGCGTCCTGCGGTGCGCTCGAACCCGCGCCCCTGCGGCGGCGCCTGCGGCCGTGTCCCGCCTCCTCCTCGCCTTCGCCGAGAGCGGCCCGCGCCTGCGCCACCTGTATCGCTTCCATGGTGACGTCGTGCCGCATCTCGCTGCGGCTCCAGGCTCGTTCGGCCAGCTCCCACATGGTGCCGAGGTGGCGCACGTCGGTTCCCGTGACCTCGGCGAGCGCCTGGGCCGCGCCACGCGGCGGCAGCAACCTGCCGTTGAGGTACCGCTCCCAGGACGACTTGCTGTAGCCCGTCCGGTCCGCGATGGTGGCGACGCTCATTCCGCTGCGGTCTATGAGCCTCCTGAGCTGGCCGGTGAACTCGGCGATCTGCGGATCGAGTTCGTCCGGTAGCGCCCTCCAACGAGGCATTGCCTCCCCCTTGTCCCCCCGGTAGTGCGGTCTCCCCCGAACTGCGCCCCTCCGGGCTGCGTACTGGCTACCCAGGGGGATGCAGGCAGCCAGGATGGCAGTTCCGACGACGGGAGCGCACGGGAGCAGTTCGGGTCGCATCCGCGATCCCGCGCACGCCCGAGTTCGTTATGCGCTCCTTAGTTTGCCAGCTTCAGCGCGCCGCCCGTCGGCCGGTCGACTCGTACGCCGCAGGTGCGCGAGGGGATGTACCGTCCGCCCCGCGTCGACGAGGCGGCCGGAAACGCGCCCTCAACCGCGCACCCGGCCCGCCGGCTTCGCACGGAGCCCCAGCGATCCGCCGCCAATCTCCACGTCCGATCGCCGGGGTTCCGTTCCCCTTCGGACCGTCCCTGCTCAGCGGCCACTCCGCGCACCGGTTCACCTGATCGAGAAGTGCACCACGTCCTCCAGGAACGGGATGGTGATCCAGGGATCGGGCTGCGCCATCATCGCGAGCATCGCGATCACCACCCCGAGGACGCCGTACGTCACCAGGTCGGTGAAGCGGGAGCGCACCGCGAGCATCCCCACCGACGGGAGCAGCCAGCGCAGCACAGCGCCCCCCAGCAGCGAGAGGCCGATCAGCAGGCAGCCGGTCCTGAACTCCCCGATCGTCACGAGGAGTCCGACGAGCACCCCCGCGCACACCGCCAGCAGCGGCCACTGCCGGTACGGCGCCGCGTGCTCGGCGCCGAGCACCCGCCCGCCGCCCTCCGGCCGCGCGGTGTCCCGGGTGAAGCGCGGGAAGCGGCGCGAGACCGGCCGGCGCCGCGCGCCCTCGCCGCCCGTCGACTCCCCGTCGGCCGCGGGCGGTTCGGACGTCGCGGACGCGCCGCCGGTCTCCTGCGCCGCACCGCCTGCGGGCCGCGCCTCGGGCGTATCGCCGCCGTCTCGCCCCATGCAGGGTCCCCTTCCGTTTCCGAACCGCTCTCAGCCGGCCGCCCGCTCGGCCGACTCCACCACGTTGACGAGAAGCTGCGCCCTCGTCATGGGGCCGACGCCGCCGGGGTTGGGCGAGACCCAGCCGGCCACCTCGCGCACGCCCGGGTGCACGTCCCCGACGATCTTGCCGTGCTCGTCCCTGCTGACGCCGACGTCGAGCACCGCGGCGCCCGGCTTGACGTCCTCGGGCTTGACGAGGTGCGGCACGCCCGCGGCCGCGACGACGATGTCGGCCTGGCTCAGCAGCGCGGGCAGGTCACGGGTACCGGTGTGGCACTGGGTCACGGTGGCGTTCTCGCTGCGGCGGGTGAGCAGGAGCGGCAGCGGCCTGCCGATCGTCACGCCGCGCCCCACGACGACGACGTGCGCGCCGGCGATCTCCACGTCGTACTGGCGCAGGAGCCGGATCACGCCCTGCGGAGTGCAGGGGAGCGGCGCCGGCTCGTTGAGGACGAGCCGGCCGAGATTGGTCGGGTGGAGCCCGTCGGCGTCCTTGTCCGGGTCCATCAGCTCCAGGACGCGGTTGGTGTCGATGCCCCCGGGGAGCGGGAGTTGGACGAGGTAGCCGGTGCACTCCGGGTCCTCGTTGAGCTCCCGTACGACCGCCTCGATCTCCTCCTGGCCCGCCGTCGCGGGGAGTTCGCGGCGGATCGACGCGATGCCGATCTGCGCGCTGTCCCGGTGCTTGCCCGCGACGTACTTCTGGCTTCCCGGGTCCTCTCCGACGAGGACGGTGCCGAGACCGGGGGTGATCCCCTTCTCCTTGAGCGCCGAGACGCGTGCGGTGAGGTCGGACTTGATGGCGGCGGCCGTGGCCTTGCCGTCGAGAATCTGGGCGGTCATGGGGCCATCCTCGCGGATAGCCAGGGGTGGTCTCCACTCCGCACCGGGGGTGCGGCTGCCAGCCGGGCGGGCCGACGCAGCGTGTACGCCGGTGCACGCGCCGGACGCGGGCGGGGGTGCGCGGACCGTTGCGGTTCCGCCACATTCCCGAATGAT
Source organism: Streptomyces xiaopingdaonensis (assembly GCF_000262345.1). Lineage (GTDB taxonomy): Bacteria > Actinomycetota > Actinomycetes > Streptomycetales > Streptomycetaceae > Streptomyces > Streptomyces xiaopingdaonensis. The sequence goes on from NZ_AJTQ01000246.1 coordinate 14,399, forward strand.
CGCTGGACACCGGGCGGGCATGCCCACGACCATGGACGGCGGCGTCCCCCTGCGCGTGGGACAGAGGGGCGCCGTGAGTTCGGGGGGACACCACACCCGGCACCGCGTGCGCAGCGCACACGCGGCGCAGGCGCGTGCGCGCGAAGGCTCCCCGGGCCGGCAGACATCCGTCCCCTTTCCAGGAGCCCACCCGTGAGCTATCCGCCTCCGCCCCCGCAGGGCCCCGGCAACCCGTACGGCCAGCCCGCCCAACCGCCGCAGGGCGCCCCCGGTTACGGCTACCCCCAACAGGCCCCGGGCCAGCCGCAGTACGGCTACCCGCAGCAGGGCTACCCGCAGTACCCTCCGGGCGCCGGCGGTCCGGGCGGCATGCCGCAGAGCATGCCGGGCCAGGTGGTGGCCGCGAGAGTGCTGCTCTTCATAGCCGGCTCCATGTGGGGGCTGGGAGCGGTCATCTTCCTCATCGTCGCCCTCGTGGCCCGCGACTCGTTCAACGACATCCCCGGCCTCGACACCGGTGCGAACGTGGCGATGGGCGTCATGCTCATCTTCTTCGTCCTCTTCGGCGGGATGGCGACGCTCCAGATCGTCCCGGCCTCGCTCATGGGCAAGGGCCGCGGCGGCACGCGCGTCACCGCGATCATCGCGGCCGCCGTCAACGCGATCCTGCCGGTGATCGGCCTCTTCTCGGTGCCGGCGAGCGACGACAGCAACGCGGGCGGCGCCTTCCTCTACATCCTCTGGGCGGGAACGGCGATCCTCACGATCGTCTTCTGCTCGATGCAGCAGGCGTCGCAGTGGTTCAACCGACCCGGGATCTGAGGGAGTTCGACGCGGCGGCGGCCCGGACGGGATGTTCCGTCCGGGCCGC
>NZ_AJTQ01000247.1 GCF_000262345.1 Streptomyces xiaopingdaonensis
GTCAGTGGAAGAAGTGCCGCGTCCCCGTGAGGTACATGGTGACGCCCGCCGCCTTCGCGGCCTCGACCACCTGCTCGTCGCGGACCGAACCGCCCGGCTGCACGACCGCCTTGACGCCTGCCTCGGCGAGGACCTCGAAGCCGTCGGGGAACGGGAAGAAGGCGTCGGATGCGGCGTAGGAACCCCGCGCCCGCTCCTCCCCCGCCCGCTGCACCGCGAGACGGGCCGAGTCGACCCGGTTCACCTGGCCCATGCCGACGCCGACCGTCGCACGGTCCTTGCCGAGCAGGATCGCGTTGGACTTCACGGCGCGGCCGGCTCGCCAGGCGAAGGCGAGCTCCGCGAGCTCCGCCGCGTCGAGCGGATCGCCCGCCGCGAGGGTCCAGTCGGCCGGGTCGTCGCCCGCCGCCTGCAGGAGATCCTTCTCCTGGACGAGCATCCCGCCCTCGAGGGGCTTGTGCTCGGTGCGCGCCGCCGGCGCCTCGGCGCACCGCAGGATGCGGATGTTCTTCTTCCGCGCGAGCACCTCGACGGCGCCCTCCTCGTACGCGGGCGCCACGATCACCTCGGTGAAGACCTCGGCCACCTGCTCCGCCATCGCCACGGAGACCGGCCGGTTGACGGCGATCACGCCGCCGAACGCGGAGAGCGGATCGCAGGCGTGTGCCTTGCCGTGCGCCTCCGCCACGTCCGAACCGACCGCGATCCCGCACGGGTTGGCGTGCTTGATGATCGCGACGCACGGGTCCTCGTGGTCGTGGGCGGCCCTGCGCGCCGCCTCGGTGTCGACGTAGTTGTTGTACGACATCTCCTTGCCGTGGAGCTGCTCGGCGGCGGGCAGCCCGGTGCCGCTGCCGTCGGCGTAGAGGGCGGCCGGCTGGTGCGGGTTCTCGCCGTACCGCAGCCGGTTGGTCCGCGTCAGCGCGGTGCCGGTGAACGAGGGCAGCGCGACGCCGCCCTCGGCGCGCTCGCTCTCGTCGGCCGCGTACCCCTCCGCGAACCAGCCCGCGACGGCGACGTCGTAGGCGGCGGTGTGCGCGAACGCCTCGGCGGCGAGCCGCTTCCGCGCCGCGAGGTCGAAGCCGCCGGCGGAGGCGGCGCTCAACACGTCGCCGTACCGCTCGGGGTTGACGACGATCGCCACCGAGGGATGGTTCTTCGCCGCGGCGCGCACCATCGAGGGCCCGCCGATGTCGATCTTCTCGATGCACTCGTCGGGCGAGGCCCCCGAGGCAACGGTCTCCCGGAACGGGTAGAGGTTGACGACGACCAACTCGAAGGGCTGCACCCCCAGTTCGACGAGCTGTTCCCGGTGCTCGGCGAGCCGCTGGTCGGCGAGGATGCCGGCGTGGACCCGCGGGTGGAGCGTCTTGACGCGCCCGTCGAGGCACTCGGGGAAGCCCGTCAGCTCCTCGACCGCCGTCACCGGGACGTCCGCAGCCGCGATCGCCTTCGCCGTCGAGCCTGTGGAGACGAGCTCGACCCCGGCCGCGTGCAGGCCCCGCGCCAACTCGTCGAGCCCCGTCTTGTCGTAGACGCTCACCAGCGCGCGACGGATCGGCCGCCTGGTCTCTCCGGCACTCATACCGCCCTCACTCCTCACGCAGTCGTACCCTTCTTCCTCCCGGGCCCTCGATGCGGTATCCGCCGCGTGCCAGCCGGCCCACGACCTCAACGAGCAACCCTCGTTCGACTTCCTTGATCCGCTCGTGCAGCGCGGCGCCCTCGTCGAGGTGGTCCTCGTCCCGGATCTCGACGGCCCGCTGCGCGATGACGGGGCCCGTGTCGACGCCGTCGTCGACGAGGTGGACGGTGCAGCCGGTGACCTTGGCGCCGTACGCGAGCGCGTCGCGGACGCCGTCGGCACCGGGGAAGCTGGGGAGCAGCGCGGGGTGGGTGTTGACCAGCCGCCCCCCGTACCGTGCGAGGAACTCCTGCCCCAGCACCTTCATGAACCCGGCGGAGACGACCAGATCGGGACGGTGTGCCGCGGTCGCCGCGGTGAGCGCCGCGTCCCACTCGGCCCTGCTCGCATGGTCCTTGAGCCGGCGTACGAAGTACGGCACTCCGGCCCGCTCGGCTCTCGCCAACCCTTCGATACCCGCGCGGTCGGCACCGACGGCGACGATCCGCGCGCCGTACGCCGGCTGCGAAGCGGCGTCGAGCAGCGCCTGGAGGTTGCTGCCGGACCCGGAGACCAGCACGACGACTCGGGCCTCACGCCCGGGCTCGCCGAGCGGAGGAAAAGGTGGCTGATCCGCGGCCACGGGGCGGCTCACTCTCGCTGGGCCCCGGCGTACCGGGGAAGACAGACTTGTGCGATCGAACCAGAGCCCGTCCGAAATGCACCCGGGGAACTCTACGAAGCGTCCGACCGTCGGCAACGATACCGGCACTCGCCTCCGCCCCCGCGGGACGGGTGCACCAGCGGAAGGTAGCGTCAGTGGCACGGATTCTCACTCGCCTATCTGCCGCGAAAGCGACAAGGGAAGACACACACCTGATGACCGACCGACGCCGCCGCGCGGCCCCCTCCGACAACCCGTCCGGCGAGGACAACCCCTTCGCACCCCCGCCCGAGGACAGGCCGGACCAGCCGTGGCAGCCCCGCCGCCCGCAGCGCGGCGGCGAGCAGGGCGAGAGCGACGGCGAGGGGAATGCAGAAGGAAGCGGGGACGAGGGCCGTTCGGGCTCGGAGAACGGGCAGTCCCCCTGGAGCAGCCAGTGGAGCAGCCGCCAACCCGGCCGCGGGAGCGGCGGGTTCGGGTCGCCCGCCGGCGGTGGCTCCGACGGCGACGGGCGCGGCGGGCAGCAGCGCGGACTCCGCTGGGACCCGACCGACCGCTACCAACGCCACGCCAGGTACTCCCTGCACACGGGCATCTGGGCGCTCTTCTTCGCGCTCTTCAGCCTGTGGCAGGTCGCGCTCCTGCTCGGCGCCCTCTCCCTCTACTGGGGCGTGAGCGCGCTCCGGCACCGTGCGGGCGACGGGGAAAAGGGAGGCGCCCCGCAGGCGTCGGCCGAGGACGTCGCCGGCACCGACCGCAAGAGCACGGAGGAGGGCGGCTCGCGCGAACTGCCCGTCCCCGTCTCGGTCACGCCGGCGCAGGCGGCGAAGGCGAAGACGACGGCGGCGGTGAGCGGACTCGTCACCGCCGGGCTCGCGCTCTGCGTCGTCGCTGCGACCTTCACCTTCCAGGCCGTCTACCAGGACTACTTCGACTGCCGGCAGGACGCCCTCACGCAGGCCTCGCGCGACGACTGCGACCGTCTCGTCCCCGACAACCTCCGCCCGTTCCTCGAGGACCGCTGACGCCGCCTGCCCAACGCGAAGGCGCCGAGCGGGAGTTGCGGGTCAGCCGTCGCCGTCGCGCCTGGGCGGGAAGTCGGCCATCAGGCCGCCGGAGGCGCGGCGCATCGCGGACCAGCGGCTGCGTCGCGCGGTGTGCCACTCCTCGTTGTGGACCTCGGCCTCGGCCGCGACGACCTCGGCCGCCGCCCGCTCCTGCGTACGCCGCACCCCGCGCAGCCGCCACCCGCGCACGGCGAGCGCCGTCGGCAGCGCCGAGACGGTCCAGCCGGCCGCGGCGAGACCGGTGAGCACACCGCTCGGCCCGAACTCGGCGAGGGCGCCCGTTCCCATGGCACCGCCCGCGAGCGCCGCGAGCAGTCCCGTCACCGCACCGCAGAGGAGGGCGGCAAGGAGCGAGGCGAGCGCCGTGCCGCACGCGGTCTCCGGAACTCCGGCGAGCGAGATCCGGCGCCCCGGATACCCCACGCGCTCCTCGTGCTCCACCGGCGCGGCGCTCCGCGCGACGTACCACCCGCAGAGCAGCCCGGCCGCCGCCGGCACGGCGAGCACCGCCCACGCCGTCCGCCCCAGCCCGCCCTCGGGAGCGGCCGCCAGCAGCGGGAAGTCGGGCAGCCTGGGGGCCGCCCCGACGGCGAAGACGGAGACGGCGTTGCCGGTGCCGAGCGCGAACCCCGGCCCCAGCGCGTAAGCCGTCGCCCACAGGACGAGGTTGGGCAGCAGCACGAGGCAGAGCAGCAGGAGCGCGAGCCTGCCGGAGAACGACTCGGTGATCTCCCCGAACGCGCCTTGCGCGACGCCGCCGTGCCAGAAGAGTCCGACGCCTGCGAGGAGCGCACCGCCGCCGAGGAGCACGGCCCCGGAGACCGCGGCGCCCCGCATCGCCGTCTCCAGCCGCCACGACGTGAGCGCCCCGACGGCGCGCTCCGGCGGACGGCACCACGGCAGGGCCGCGACGAACGTGCGGAGTCCCTCGCTCAGGGGCGGTCGACCGCCGCGGTTCCAGACGGCGAGCCCCGCGACGCCCGCGGCGAAGAGGGGCAGGTGCAGCAACGCGCTGAGCACGTCGACGCGGAGCGGCCCGGTCGCCGCGTACCCGGTGGCGGCCAGACCGACCAGGACGTACCCGCACGCCACGGGCGCCGCGAGGGCGACCACGCCGGCGTGGGGCCGTCCGGAAGCGGCTGCCTCGTCGCGGACGTGGCCGGCGGCCCGGCCGAGCAGCGCCAGTGGGAGGGCGCAGAGGAGAACCGGCGTGATGTCGACGGGCGGGGCACCGCCCTGGAGCGTCCCGGTACGGAAGAGCTGCGCACCGTGGGCGAGCAGCCAGAGGTCGGCGGCGATGTGGAGCGCGCCGCCGGGCCCGCTGTCCGGGTACGGCGAGACCGTCCAGAGCAGCAGGACGACGGCGGCGAGCACGCCGAGTCCGAGCACCGCGGCCAACGCGCCGACGAGCAGTCGGGTTCCGGTGCCGGGCGGGAGCCGGCGGCTGGTGCCGTAGTGGGAGAGCACCGAGGCGGTTCGGGTGGCTTGACTCACGCGGTCATGCTGCCAAGAAGAGCTGATATGCCCCGGTAGGGAGCGGACTGTCGTGGTGTCGAGGAAGCTCGCAATTTTGATGATTTTATGCAGAATGACTCTTGTCCCGCGATCGATCCCTTCCACACACCGGTGAGGACGGATGGGCATGACGGACGAGCCACAGAGCGCTGAATCCCCGACCTCTTCCCCACCGCGCAACGAGACGGAACCGGACGGCGCCCCGGTCCGCCACCGCCTCCACCCCGACCCCGCGGCGGCCGTCCCCGCCGCCGAGACGCCGACGGACCGCTTCGACCAGCTCTACACCCGTCACGCGGCCTTCCTGACACGCCAGGCGTACCTGCTCTGCGGACACCGCAGGGTCGCCGAACGCGCCGTCTTCCACGCCTTCCACCGCGCGTGGGAGGAGTGGCCCGCCACGGCGAGCGACCCCGATCCGGCCGTCGTCGTCCGTGTCCGCACCTACGAGTACGCGCTCTCCCCGTGGCACCGGCTCCTCCCCGGCCACCGGCTGCCCGAGGCGCACCCGGGTCCCCCTGCCGACCGGGACATCCTGGAGGCGCTGCTCAGCCTCCCCGGCGCGTACCGTGCCGCGTTGCTGCTCCATGACGGTGTCGGGGTCGGACTGCGCGCGGCCGCACAGGAGTTGGAGGCGAGCACCCCGGCGACAGCGGGACGCATCATGCACGCGCGGCAGGCGCTCGCGCAGCACTGGCCGGAGCTGCGGACCGCCTCGCAGAACCGGCGCAGCACTCTGATCGCCGCGCGGCTCGCGGAGCTGGCGGCCGCCCAGCCCGTCCACAACCCGCCCCCCGAGGCCGTACGCACGGGCAGCGAGCGCACCACCCGCGGCTGGACACGTGCGGCCTACGGCCTCACCGGCGCCGTCGCCGTCGCCGTCGTGCTCGGCCTCGTCACGGCGAGCGGCGGCGAAACGCCGCAGCGCTCGGACGAGCAGGTGACGGCGTCTCCCAAGGCACCGCGCACGGACCGGGGTTCGGAGGGCGCCGAGCCGGGGCCCGACGAGGTGCTGCCAGGCCCCGGAGACCCGGACGGGGCACTCGGGGGCGAGCCCGTCCCCCAACCCTCGCCCAACGACGGCGTCCCGCGCGGCCCGGGGGACACGCTGCCCGAGGTGGGGCCGACCGGGGAGGCGTACGTGCCGCAGCTCCGCTCCACCAACAGGCGAGTGCGACTCGGGGAGTTCGCGCCGTCGGAACGGCCGTCTTCCCGCGCGGGAGGACGCGAGGCATCGGACGCCCCGCGCCCCGATTCCGCGCCGCGCGCGTACCGTTCGCCGGGCTGGACGCCGGCTCCCGTCCGGGACTGAACGGCAGGCGTACGCACAGCAGTCGGGCCCGCTCCCTCGCGGGGAGCGGGCCCGACTG
>NZ_AJTQ01000248.1 GCF_000262345.1 Streptomyces xiaopingdaonensis
TGCGCCGGACTCAGCCGCCGAGCACCTCGCGGGCGAGGCGGGCGGTCTCGGACGGGGTCTTGCCGACCTTGACACCGGCGGCCTCGAGGGCCTCCTTCTTCGCCTGGGCCGTACCGGAGGAGCCGGAGACGATCGCGCCTGCGTGGCCCATCGTCTTGCCCTCGGGCGCGGTGAAGCCCGCGACGTAGCCGACGACCGGCTTGCCGACGTTCTCCTTGATGAAGTCGGCAGCGCGCTCCTCGGCGTCGCCGCCGATCTCGCCGATCATCACGATGAGGTCGGTCTCCGGGTCCGCCTCGAACGCCTTGAGCGCGTCGATGTGCGTGGTGCCGATGACCGGGTCACCGCCGATGCCGACCGCGGTGGAGAAGCCGATGTCCCGCAGCTCGTACATCATCTGGTACGTCAGCGTGCCGGACTTGGAGACGAGACCGATGCGGCCGGGCTGGGTGATGTCGCCGGGGATGATGCCCACGTTCGACTGGCCCGGGGTGATGATGCCGGGGCAGTTCGGGCCGATGATCCGGGTCTTGTTGCCCTTCTCGGTGGCGTACGCCCAGAAGTAGGCGGAGTCGTGGACGGCGATGCCCTCGGTGATCACCACGGCGAGCGGGATCTCGGCGTCGATCGCCTCGACCACCGCGTCCTTGGTGAACTTCTCCGGCACGAAGATGACGGACACGTTGGCGCCCGTCTCCGCCATCGCCTCCTTGACGGAGCCGAAGACGGGGACCTCCGCGCCGTCGAAGTCGACCTGGGTACCGGCCTTGCGCGGGTTGACCCCGCCGACGACGTTGGTGCCGTCGCCGAGCATGAGCTTGGTGTGCTTCATGCCGGTCGCGCCGGTCATCCCCTGGACGATGACCTTGCTGTCCTTGTCGAGGAAGATAGCCATGGGTTGTCGGTTCCTCTTCCCTTACTTCGCAGCCAGCTCGGCGGCCTTGTCGGCTGCGCCGTCCATCGTGTCCACGCGCTGCACCAGCGGGTGGTTGGCGTCGCTGAGGATCTTCCGGCCCAGCTCCGCGTTGTTGCCGTCGAGGCGCACCACCAGCGGCTTGTCGACGTCCTCGCCCTTGGACTTCAGCAACTCCAGGGCCTGCACGATGCCGTTGGCGACTTCGTCGCAGGCGGTGATGCCGCCGAAGACGTTGACGAAGACCGACTTGACGTCGGGGTCGCCGAGGATGATCTCCAGGCCGTTCGCCATGATCTCGGCCGAGGCGCCGCCACCGATGTCGAGGAAGTTCGCCGGCTTGACGTTCTTGTGCGCCTCGCCCGCGTAGGCGACGACGTCGAGGGTGGACATGACCAGACCCGCGCCGTTGCCGATGATGCCGACCTCGCCGTCGAGCTTGACGTAGTTGAGGTCCTTCGCCTTCGCCGCCGCCTCCAGCGGGTTGGCGGCGGCCTTGTCCTCGAGCGCGGCGTGGTCGGGCTGGCGGAACTCGGCGTTGGCGTCGAGTGAGACCTTGCCGTCGAGCGCGATGATCTTGCCCTCGGCGGTCTTCACCAGCGGGTTGACCTCGACGAGGAGGGCGTCCTCCTTGACGAAGACGTCCCAGAGCTTCACCAGCGCCGCGGCGATCTGGTCGACGAGCTCGGCGGGGAACTTGGCAGCCTCGGCGATCTCGCGGGCCTTCTCCGGGGTGACGCCCTCGATGGCGCTCACCGGGATCCTGGCGAGAGCCTCGGGCTTGGTCGCCGCGACCTCCTCGATCTCCATGCCGCCCTCGACCGAAGCCATCGCCAGGAAAGTCCGGTTGGTGCGGTCGAGGAGGAAGGAGACGTAGTACTCGTCCTGAATGTCTGCGGTCTGGGCGAGCATCACCTTGTGGACCGTGTGGCCCTTGATGTCCATGCCCAGAATCTGGCCGGCCTTCTCGACGGCGTCCGCGGTGTCGGTGGCGAGCTTCACGCCACCGGCCTTGCCTCGACCGCCGGTCTTGACCTGCGCCTTGACGACCGCGCGGCCACCCAGGCGCTCGGTCACCTCGCGCGCCGCCTCAGGCGTGTCGATGACTTCACCGGCCAGCACCGGTACGTCATGCTTGGCGAAGAGATCCCTCGCCTGGTACTCGAACAGGTCCACGCGCGTCCGTCCCCTTAATCAGTGGTATCGCGGTCGTTGTCAGCGTGGGCGTGCCGCTGAGGGCAGCGTGACAGGCGTGACACCACCGTCACTGCGGTTCGGGAAGCGCACACGGTCCGTCTCAGCCGACCCTGGTACGCGGCATGTCCGCCTTGCAGGTTAGCTCCGAGGTTGAGCGCTTCATAAATCCCAGCTCACACCGGCGCGGTGACAACCATCACAACCGGCCATGAACTGGGGCTTTCACGGAACGCAGGAGCATCCGCACGGAGAGTGCCGCTCACGAACCCCTGCACGACGGCGGACCGTTCGGCTACTCTTCGCGCTCCTCACTCCGGAACGGGGAGCGGACGCCGCTCCAGCGCCGCGGCCATCACCTCGGGGAAGAGGTCGGGGGTGCAGGCGAAGGCCGGGACACCGAGCTCGGCCAGGGCCGCCGCGTGCTCCCTGTCGTAGGCGGGCGCGCCCTCGTCGGAGAGCGCGAGCAGGACGAGCACCTGGACGCCCTGCGCCAGCAACCGCGCGACGCGGGCGAGGAGTTCGCCCTTGATACCGCCCTCGTAGAGGTCGCTGACGAGGACGACGACCGTCTCCGAGGGGCGGGAGATCCGCGACTCGCAGTAGGCCATGGCGCGGTTGATGTCGGTGCCGCCGCCCAACTGGATACCGAAGAGCACGTCGACGGGCTCTTCGAGCTCCTCGGTGAGGTCGACGACCTGGGTGTCGAAGGCGACGAGGCGCGTCGTGAGGCTCCGGAGGGAGGAGAGGACGGCGCCGAAGACCGACGCGTAGACGATCGAATCGGCCATCGAGCCGGAGTGGTCGAGGCAGAGCAACACCTCCTTTTGCACGCCCCGTTGGGCGCGGGCGTACCCGACGAGACGCTCGGGCACGATCGTGCGGTGCTCCGGTAGGTAGTGGGCGAGGTTGGCGCGGATCGTGCGGTTCCAGTCGATGTCGGCGTGGCGGGGGCGGTGGGAGCGCGCGGAGCGGTCCAGGGCGCCCTTGAGCGTGGAGCGGGTGCGCTGTGCCAGTCGGCGTTCCAACTCGGCGACGACCGTGCGGACGACGGCGCGGGCCGTCTCGCGGCTCTGCTCCGGAAGCGCCTCGCGGAGGGACAGCAGAGTGCCGACGAGGTGCACGTCCGGCTCCACCGCCTCCAAGAGCTCCGGCTCGGTGAGCATCGCGGCGAGGCCGATCCGGCCTATGGCGTCGCGCTGCATCAACTGCACCACGGAAGACGGGAAGTACCGGCGGACGTCGCCGAGCCAGCGGGCCACATCGGGCGCGGAGGCTCCGAGCCCGGCCGACCGGCGGGAGCCCCGGCCGGTCGAGGTCTCCGCGCCGCTGCCGTAGAGGGCCTCCAACGCGCCATCGATCGCGGTGTCCTCACCACGCAGCGCCCAGCCTTCCGACGCGGCGGAAGCGGCGTCGTCGCCGAGAACGAGCCGCCAGCGCCGGAGGCGCTCCTGGTCGGCGGGGGCGTGGGGCGTCGCGGGGGTGGCGTTCAACTCCTGGGTCCTTTCGGTGGCGCGGCGTGCGGTGTCGAGCCCGTGCACACCGCTCGTCGACCCGTGGCTCATCGGTTCGCCTCCTCCGACGGGACCGGCGCCGCGAGGAGGAGGCGGAGGGTCTCCAGCGCGGCGTCGGCGCGAGTGGTGTCGAGGGTGTCTGCGAAGCCGGGGAGGCCGTCCGCGGTGGTCGTCTCCGGAGAGGGGGTGCCTCCTGGGCCTCGGCGTACCAACTCGCCGAGGGTGCGCCGGACTCCCGGCTCGAACTCCGCGAAGGCGCGGCGGAGCACCGGGAGTACGGCCGTGAACGCGTCGGGGCCGAGGGCGGTGAGCCAGTCGTCGAAGAGGGCGAGGAGGCGTTCGTCGTGGGCGAGAAGCAGGCCGCCGCCCGAGAGGAAGCCCTCGGCCCATGCCGCCGCCTCGGTCGGCTCCTCCGTCGGGGAGAGCCCGAGGCCCAGGTGGCGGGCCGCCCCTGCCGCCGACAACTCGCCGTCGTCAAGGAGGAGTCGGCTGCAGCGGCCGCGCAGCAGGCCCGGCACGGAAGGGCGTTCGCCGAGCAGGCGCAGCATCGATCGCCAGCGCGCCAGCAGTTCCCCGGCAGGGGCCTGCGACTCGGCGGCCGGGGCCTGCGGCTGCTCGGCGCCGTGCCGGAGGGCGGTCGGCGGGGCCGCCTCGACGGAGGGCTGGTCCAGCAGGTGCACGGCCCGGTGCGCGGCGTCCAGGTGGGTGCGGAGTTGGGCGGCGCCCTCCGCGTCCAGGCCGGAGCAGGCGGACGGGAGGCCGGTGCGGACGCGGTCGGCCACGGCGTACGCCACCGCGGCGAGGGAGGCGGGGTCGCTCCCGCGAACGTCGCCGTAGCGGACGGTTCGGACGAGCGCGGGCAGGGCGCTCGCCAGCCGTCCGACCTCCGACTCGAGCGCGGCGCGGTCGGCGAGCGCTCGCGTGACCCGTGGCAGCGCCCCGGGGAGCGCGGCGCGGAGCACACGCTCGGCCAGCTCCGTCAGTTCGGCGAGGCCGTCCGCCTCGGCGGCGCGTGCGGAGGCCCTGGCCTCCGCGGCCTCGCGCACCGTGGTGCCCCACATGCCCGCCTCCGCCGTCCGTACGGAGAGTTCGGGCTCCCATCGCAGCACCCAGCTCTCGCGGAAGGTGCCCGTACCGGCGCGCGGGGTGCGTGGTCTGCCCCACTCGATGCCGAGGAGGCCGAGCCTGTGGAGCAGGCGGCTGCGTTCGGCGTCGGTCTCGCGACGCAGGTCGAACTCGTGCTCCCGGCTCTCGGGGGACGGTTTGAGGCGCAGGGTGCGCTGGCTGCGCTCCAGGTCGCGTTGGAGGGGGACGGCCGGTGCGCCCTGCGGGACCTCGCCGAGGACGTCGCCGACCGTGAGGCGGTCGTGGACGAGTGCGAGCGGGACGTCGGAGCCGCCGCACAGCACCGAGCGGACCGCCTCCGTCGTCTCGTCGAGGCCGGCGAGCGGGCGGCCGCGCAGGGCGGCGAGTGCCTGCGCGAGCCGGACGGCCTCGATCACGTGCGCCGGGGAGACGGCTCCGACGTCCTCCTCGCGCAACAGCGCCGCGACCCGCGTGAGCCACCGCTCGACCGGGCGGTCGGGGACGGCGTGGAGGTGCGCGTACCAGCCGGGGGAGGAGATGCCGGCGCCGTAGCCGCTGCGGCGGGTGAGGCGGCGGTGTGTCCAGGGCACCCAGGTGACCTCTGCCTTCACCTTGGGGAGTCCCTTGAGCAGGGAGCGGTCCGCGGTGGCCGTGGCGCGCTCGCGGAGCGCCGGGACGTGCCAGGCGCCGCAGACGACCGCCGTCCTCTCCGGCGCGAACTCCCTGCGGGCTTCGCGGATCCTCAGCCGCATGTGCGCCTCGCGCAGCGCGTCCCGCTGTGCGACGCGGCCGGCGTCCGCTCGCAGGGCAGCCATCGCCTCTTCCAACTCGGCGAAGAGTCGCAGGGGTTGGTCGGTCTCCGGACCGTCGAGGTGCTCGACGGCGTCCTCCCACCAGCGCTCCGCGTCCTCGTGGCCGGCGGCCTCGGCGAGGGCCGCCAAGGGGTCGGAGGTGAACTCCTCCGGATCCGCCGCCGCGGAGGCCCCGGACGCCTGCTCGGCCGCCAGGGCGAGGGAGTTGGCAGCAGGCAGGTCGATGAAGCGGACCGGGACCCCTCGCGCGAGCGCCCAGCGGATCGCCACCCACTCCGGCGAGAACCCGGCCAGGGGCCAGAAGGCGGCGAGGCTCCGCTCCCTTCCGTTCCCCCGGCTCCCGGAACCACCCGCGTGCGCGAGGAGCGCCACCGGCGGGCGCATCTCCTCGTGGGCCGCCAGCCCCACGACCGCGTCCGCCTCCGGCGGGCCCTCCACGAGCAGCACTCGGGGCTCGGCGGCCTCCAACGCGCACCGGACCGCGCGGGCCGAGCCCGGGCCGTGGTGTCGGACGCCGAGGAGCAGCGGCCCGGTCACTCGGTCTCCCTGCACGCACGGTAGAAGTCCTTCCAGCCGTCCCGCTCGCGCACCACGGACTCCAGGTACTCCCGCCAGACCTGCGCGTCCGCCGACGGGTCCTTCACGACCGCACCCCTGATGCCGGCGGCGACGTCGCCGGCGCGGAGGACTCCGTCGGAGAAGTGGGCGCACAGGGCCAGGCCACCGGTGACGACGGAGATCGCCTCGGCTGTGGAGAGCGTCGCCGAGGGGGACTTGAGCTTGGTGGAGCCGTCGGCCGTGACGCCCTGGCGCAGCTCCCGGAAGACGCGGACGACTCGGTGGATCTCCTCCGCGCCCTTCGGCGCCGGCAGTCCCAGGGAGGAGCCGAGCTGCTCCACGCGCCGGCTGACGATCTCGACCTCGGCCTCTTCCGTCTCCGGGAGCGGGAGCACCACGGTGTTGAACCGCCGACGGAGGGCGCTGGAGAGCTCGTTGACCCCGCGGTCCCTGTCGTTGGCGGTCGCGATGAGGTTGAAGCCGGGAGATGCCTGCACTTCCTCGCCCAACTCCGGTATCGGGAGGGTCTTTTCGGAGAGGACGGTGATCAGGGTGTCCTGGACGTCGGCGGGCATGCGGGTGAGCTCCTCGACGCGGGCGGTCATCCCCTCCCCCATCGCGCGCATCACCGGACTCGGCACCAGCGCGGCGCGGCCGGGGCCCTCGGACAGGAGCCTGGCGTAGTTCCAGCCGTACCTCATCGCCTCCTCCGCCGTGCCCGCCGTTCCCTGGACGAGCAGGGTGGAGTCCCCGCTGACGGCGGCGGCGAGGTGCTCTGAGAGCCAGGTCTTGGCGGTGCCGGGGACGCCGAGGAGGAGGAGCGCGCGGTCGGTCGCCAGGGTGGCGATCGCCACCTCGACGACGCGGCGCGGGCCCACGTACTTCGGCGTGATCACCTGTTGTGCGCCCGGCGCTTCGCCGCCGAGCAGATAGGTGCTGACCGCCCTCGGTGAGAGGCGCCACCCGGCGGGGCGGGGGTGGTCGTCCGCCGCGGCGAGGGCTTCGAGCTCCTCGGCGAAGGCGTCCTCCGCGTGCGAGCGCAGGACGGGGTGCGCGGACGCGGTGGCATCCGGACGCTGGGTGTCGATCACGGCTCTCCTCGGGGACGCGGCGGGTCGAACGTCCACCACGATGGACCCCGCCACTGACAATCGCCCCTGACCTGCGCTTACTTGAGCGGCAGCGGCGAGCGGGACCGATTGTCAGTGGTGCCGCATACCGTCTTGCACATGGATGGGAACCGGGTCGCCGAAGCGGTCGGCTGGGACGAGGAGCGGGTCCGCGCACTCGCCCCGGACACCGCGTCGCACACCGCGGCCGACCGGCTCGCGCAGCAGCCGACGTGGTCGGAGGAGGGCGCGGGGCAGGACGCCGTGTGGGGCGCGTGCAAGGGCAGCGGGAGCCGCCCCTACCGCACCGTCGTCGACCTCGCCTCCGGCACCGCCCACTGCACGTGCCCGAGCCGCAAGTTGCCGTGCAAGCACGCGCTCGCCCTCCTCCTGCGGCGCGTGCGCGAGCCCCTCGCGGGGGTCGAGCCGCCGGAGTGGGCGGGCACGTGGCTCGCGGAGCGGCGCCGGCGTGCGGCGCGCGGAGCGGGCGGGGAGACGGAGCGGCCGTCGCAGGGGAGCGGCCGCTCCGACACCGCCGCGCGCCGCGCACGCCGCGAGGCACGTATCGCCGCGGGCGCCGAGGAGTTGGAGCAACGGCTGGCCGACCTCCTCGGCGAAGGGCTCTCCGCTTCGGAACGGGGCGGTGCCTCCTGGGAGGAGACGGCGGCACGGATGGTCGACGCGCAGGCTCCCGGACTCGCCTCCCGCGTCCGCGAGTTGACGTCGGTCCCCGGCTCGGGAGAGCGCTGGCCGGAACGGCTCCTCTCCGAGTGCGCCCTGCTCCACCTTCTCGACCGCGCCTTCCTCGCGACGCACGCGGGCTCCGCCGCGATACCGCCCCCACTCGCCGAGACGGTCCGCAGCAGAGTGGGTCTGACGGTGGAGACGGCGCGGCTCCTCTCCGAGGGCACGGACCGGCTGCACGACCGCTGGCTGGTCCTCGCCCAACGGGACACCGAGGAAGAGCGGTTGACGGCACGGCGCACCTGGCTACGGGGCTGCGCATCGGGGCGCACCGCGCTCCTGCTCTCCTTCCGGGCGCCGGGGCGTCCGCCGGAGCCCCGCCTGCCGTGCGGCTGGCTTCTGGAGGAGGAGCTGGTCTTCCATCCGGGTGCGGCGCCGCTCCGTGCCGCCCGGGGCGAGGGCTCCGCGCCGCAGCGGCCCGCTGCGGGTGGAGCGGGGCCGCCGGGGACGTCGCCCCTGGGCGCCCTGCGTGCGTACGGCGAGGCCGTCCGCGCGGACCCGTGGCTGGAGCGGTGGCCCGCGGTTCTGGAATCCGTTGTTCCGGTACCGCCGGCCCCGGGGAGCAGCGAGCGGTGGCAACTGGCGGCGGAGTCGGGCGAGTCGGCGCTCCCGGTCGCCTCCCGGGCCGGCGCCTCGGAGCTCTGGCGGCTGACCGCGGTCTCGGGCGGGCGACCGGTGAAGGTCTTCGGAGAGTGCGGACACCAGGGCTTCGTGCCGTACACGGTGTGGAGCGGCGAGGAGGTGGTCGCTCTCTAGCGCACGGACGCGGATGCGCACGCTGCCTCGTTCATGCGCGGTCGGGGTGCGCGCCCCAACTATCGGTATGCGTCGGTCTTTCCCCGGGCCGACGGGACGCACAGCGCCGCGCACGCGGCAGGAGGACGCACATGTCCGAGACGACGACCACCAGCGGTCTCCGCTCCGCTCCGTCCGCAGCGGCCGGTCCGTCGCGCGCCGGCACACGACCGTCGGCCGGCCCCGTGCTCCCACCGTGGCAGGAGTTGGTGGACGCGGCTCTGCTCGGTGCCGTCCGACGCCGTCCACCGGGCGGCAGCGCCACCGCGCTCCTCGACGCGGCCGCCGCACAGACGGTACGTCGGCGCGCAGGCGCGCAACCGGCCACCGCACGCCCCGCGCCTGCGCCGGCGCCGGAGGACCCGCGCCCCGCGATGCCCGAGGCCGCTGCCCGGCGGCTCGCCTGGCTCCTCGCCGGGCGCCACCGCCCCGGCGGCGGCACGGAGCGCCGGGCCGCAGACCCCGACCTGGCCGAACTCCTCCCCCAGTGGTTGGCGGCAGCCGACGAGGCCGGGTACGCCGCCCCGGCCGAGCAGGTACCGACGCTCCTGGAGGCCGCGCGGGGGCGCACCGACCTCCGCCGCCACGCCCTCTCGCTCGCGGGCCCGCGCGGTCGCTGGCTCGCCGGGCTCAACCCGGAGTGGCGGTTCGTGCTTCGCAGCACGCCACCGTCCACCGTCCGCGCCACCGGCGCCGTCGCGGCCGGCCCGGCGCCGACGGACGCGGAGCAACTCCTCTGGAGCGAGGGCCTCTTCGCCGAACGGGTCGCGGTCCTCACGGAGATACGAGCACGCAACCCCCGGGCAGCTCTGGAGCTGCTGGCCGCCGAGTGGGGCGCCGAGCGCGCGGAGGACCGGTTGATCTTCCTCGACACTCTGCGCCACGGCCTCTCCACGGCCGACGAGGAGTTCCTCGAACAGGCCCTCACCGACAGGAGCAGGAACGTACGCGCCACCGCCGCCGAACTCCTCGCCACGCTCCCCGAGTCGGCGTACGCCGCGCGGATGGCGAAGCGTGCCCGCACGCACGTCGGCCTCGACCGATGCGACGGTGCGGCGCGGATCACCGTCGAGGCGCCGCACGAGGTCGACGCGGCGATGAGGCGGGACGGCGTCGCCTCCGCGCCACCCCGGGGCCAGGGCCAACGCGCCTGGTGGCTTTCGCAGTTGGTCGATTCGGCCCCGCTCGGCGGCTGGCGCGACCGGCTGGGCGGGCGCTCTCCCGCGGAGATCGTCGCGCTGCCCGTCGCGGACGGCTGGGAGCGCGAACTCCACGCCGCCTGGTGCCGTGCGGCCGTACGCCAGCAGGCTCCCGAGTGGGCGCGGGCGCTCATCGGCCCGCCGACGGCGCCTCCGACCCACGGACCTGGCGATCCGGCGAAGCTCCTCACCGTGCTCCCCGAGGAGGAACGTGCGGACTGGGCGGCGAGATTCATCGCCGTGCACGGTCTCTCGGAAGCGTTCCGCATACTCGGCGCCTGCCCGGTCCCCTGGTCGCCGAAGATCGGCACAGCCGTCGTCGACGCACTGGAAATCGCCCGCGAGCAGGGCAGTTACCCGTGGAGCTTCAGCGGGGTCCTGGGGCTCGCAGAACGCTGCCTGCGCCCTTCGGCGGCCGAGCGCCTCACCCCGCTCACGGCCGTTCCCGACGAGTCGGAGGACAGCGCGCCGGGCGCAGGCGCGTACTGGGCCGAGGCGTTCCAGCGCCTTGTGACGACCCTCCGCGTACGCGCCGAGATGTACGCAGAGCTGGAGGTGGAACAGTGACGGGCGCACCGCGGCGCGGCAGCCCGCCCTGCCGGTGCGCACGCGCCGCGGAGGCGGCGTGCACCTGTGCACACCGGGTCGTCGTCGGGCGGGCTCCACGCCGGACGACTCGTCCGGGCACGCCCCGCTCGTCCGCTCGGCGCATCAACCCCGCAGGCTGCCGGGCGAGTTCGCCCCCTGAACCGCTAGCGGCAGAGTTCGAGCCCCCGCTCGACGGCGTCGCGGATGTCGACCTGTCTGACGCTGTCCGCGGACCTGCGCAACGGGTCGATCCGCGGGTACTCGACCTCGGCCGACGGGTTCACCGCGTACTCCGTCCGATCGGCCGTGAAGGTCACCTTCCCGCCCTCGTGGCAGCGGAGCGTTCCACTGGTGACGGTGAACGGCCACGGATGGAGATCGGACTCCGTCACGTCCATCCTGGCCTCGTCCGCGCTCGCAAAGGTAGCGGTGCCCCCAAAGGCCCCGATCAGCACCAGCCCCACCAGTGCGACGGGAACCAGCATGCGCCGCAAAGCGCCCTCCTCACGTGCTCCCCACAGAACCCCCACAGTACCGTCCTCACCTGCACGTCTTCCCACCCGCATACGTTCCTGCGAAGGGGATTGCACTCCGGGGGTTGACGGCGGAAGGATCGGCGCCTCTCACCGCGGTAACGGCAGGGGCCGCCTGCGCGGCGCACGCGTTGAGACCGGCCCTCCGGGATCAAGACCCAAAAGGCCCTGGTGCACGACGGGTACGACGGAGCCGGTTCCGCTTGCAGACTTCGAAACGGTCCGTCATGGGACCTGGCGTACGGGAGTGCCTCACGGAGGCGCCCACCCGGTCACGTACGTCTCGCTGCGCCCTGTCCCGCCGAGGGACGGGCGCCGGTGGAAGCAGCGCAGTCCGGTACAGCCGACCGCGGAGCCGTACGGGCGCCCTGCCCGCCTGTCGCGCACCGTATCGAGGGCACAGACGTGACGGCGCTGCACGAGTTCGCGGCCGGGACACCGACGGCTCGTCACTATCCCTCGGAACGACGGAACTTGCCAGGCTCCGTCTGGGGGCTCCCCTCGACGGAGCAGTCGGAACCATCGGTGTGCTGGGCCCTCCCGGACCCGGTCGTCGCGGGGGAACGTCTCCTCGGCGGTGTTCGCCACGGTCGTGTTCTGCTCGCGAAGCAGTGGTGTCCGGGCCCGCCGACGGGTCACCGTCTCGCGTTCCGACGGACGAGGGGCGGGAGCCGCCGTCCTTCGTCGTCGTCACTCTTGCGTGCCGCGCCTGTACCGTCGTCGCGCGCGCGGCCTTCGTCAGGGGCGGCCGGTGTCGATGACGCAGAAGCGGTTTCCCTCGGTATCGGCGAGTACGACGAAGTCGGGGTCTTCCGGGTACCGGTCCCAGTCAACGTGCCGGGCGCCCAGGGACAGCAGCCGCTCGACCTCGGCTGCCTGGTCGGCCGCGTCTCCGGCGTACAGGTCCAGGTGGATGCGCGGGTGCTCTTCGAGCGGTGTCTCACTGAGGCCGAGCGCCAACTGCGTCCCGGTCCCTTCCGCCGGGACGAGCACCACCCAATCGTCTTCCGCCTCTTCCCGCGGGACGTATCCCAGTGCCTCCCTCCAGAAGGTTGCCGCTCGCGACACGTCCGAGACACCCAGCACTACCGAGCCGACTCTGAGCATGCGCCGATTCTGGCGGACGGAGGCGGGCCGACGACACCCCAACGCCTCGGCCGACGCCGGCTGTTGCGGCACATGCCGAGCCGGCCGGAAGCTCGGCCTCCTACCGCCCCAGCGCCCCAGCAACCCGACGTCCGAGCACCCCGGAGCCCCCGTGCCCCGCCCGGACGCCGTGCCCGATACCGGCCCCGCGTGCTCAGGCGGCGACGGGGCCCACGTGCGTCCTGATCCACTCCACGACCTCGTTGGTCGTGGCCCCGGGCGTGAAGATCTCCGCAACGCCCTGGCTCTTGAGCGGGGCGATGTCCCCTTCCGGGATGATCCCCCCGCCGAACACCTTGATGTCGGCCGCGTCCCGCTCCTCGAGGAGTTCGATCACACGCGCGAAGAGGGTGTTGTGCGCTCCCGAGAGCACCGAGAGACCGACGGCGTCGGCGTCCTCCTGGATCGCCGTGTCGACGATCTGCTCCGGTGTCTGGTGCAGCCCGGTGTAGATGACCTCCATGCCGGCATCGCGCAACGCCCGCGCGATGACCTTGGCGCCGCGGTCATGACCGTCGAGCCCGGGCTTGGCGACGACCACGCGGATCGGTCCGGACACACCCATCTCTGCCTCCCTATTGCGACACGCGCCGACGGCGGCCCGGCGGTCCCGGCACCGATCGGTCGGACCTCCCGGCCGCGTCCGATGCTGCTTCCGCTGCTGTCTCCGCCCGGCCCTGACGCCGTGCGCCCGGCCGGTTCCGGCGGTGAACGAACGTTATCCACAGCATCCCCCAGGGAACCGGCTCCCGCGCGCAACCGAGGGGGAAATCACATGAGCGACCCAGGCAGCGCGACTGCGCGCGGGCACCTCCCTCCGTCCGCCGCGGCGGACCCGTCACTCGCACGCCCCCTGGCGACACCGGCGATGTTTTGCCGCGGCCCTTGCGGTTCCACGCAGCCTCCCGCACCAACTCCCGGCGCCTCCCGAGTCGTCGACGCACATGCGCACCGAGGAAACCATCGGCTCACGAGGGCTGCGGATTCGGGCAACACCGTGCGTGAAGCACTCACCTCGCCCGGCACCTGCTGCTCAACCCGAGCGACCTCCGAGACACGCAGCCCCGGTAACGGCCGTCCACCGCACCCTGCCACCGCAGTGAACCTCCCGCCGCCGGGCGGCGGACCGCACACTCCGCCGCCGTTCCTCCCCGAACCCGCCGACGGCGACCGCCCGTTCGCGGCCCTCACCGGTTCCGCGGCGCCGATTTGCCGACGCACGCACCGTCGCAGCTCGTCTCCCCGTACAGGCGGAGGGACGAGGCGGCGCAGCCGCCCAGTACCCCGTGCATGCCCGGACGAGGGCACACGCGTACGCACCCTCGTCACGCGCCACGCCGCGCCCCGCACCGACGCGGCCGCCGCCACCCGCACTTCGCCCCGCGAACACGACCGAACCGACACGACCGGCCGGAGGCGAATACCCGACACAATGAGCCAGTTTCCGGAGCGACTTCGACAAGGCGACACCTCCGACGGAGACGGCACGCCTCCGGGAGTCGAGCGAAGCACGCGCTCGTAGATCCGGATTTCTCTCCCTTCCGACGGTCGACGCCGTACTCCGGAGCATCCGACCGGAGTTGGGAGCAGATAGCGCTACGAGGCGCCCTCCCGGAGCGGCCCTCGCGCGGCGCGCTCCGGAGCGCGAGCCGGAGGAATCCGCGACCGCTCAGCGACGGACTTTCGGGCGGAACAGGCATTTCGTAAGGGCGACCTCCACGGAAAGGCGAGCGAATGCCCGTTTCCTGACCGGCTGAAACAGCCCGAAGATTGTCGGCGTCGCATACCGCCGGGTACAGTCACGGCACCTGCTCCGCCCCTGCTGTCGAGGCGAAAGTGAAGTTGGTGAACGACCGTCACCCGCCGGATCATCCGCACGTTCCGGCAGATCCCGCTTCCGACTTCGCTCATGCCTCTTACGGCACGCCGTACGGAGTCGCCCCGCACGATCCGTACGCCTATGCCTCGTACGGCCACGCCGAGCAGGCCGGCTACGACGCATACAGCCGTCCCTACGAGCCGTACGCCCAGCAGTACGACCCGTACCAGCAGCCGACCTACGAGCAGCAGAGCTACGCCTACGGCCACGGTTCCCAACTCCCGCCCCACGAAACCGACTTCGCCTACGGAGTGCCCGCGGGCAACGGCTTCGGCCACGAGTACGACTCGATGCAGTGGGGCCCGGAGACCGGGACCTTCTCGACGACCGGTTGGGACACCGGCACCTGGGACACCGGCACCTGGGGCTACGGCGAGGCCACGGACGGCCACGGCACCGCCTACACCACCGGCGCCTTCGACACCGCCGGCTACCCCGCGCACCCGTCCGCATCGGACCACGCCCACGACACCGGCGCCTACGGAACCACCGCGGGCTACGGCCACTTCGACTCCTGGAACCCCGGCGACACCGGCACCGAATGGCAGACGGGCGGCTGGGCGACGCAGGCGCACGAGACCGGACACGGCACCTTCGGCCAAGGCGTCGACCCGCTCACCGACACCGGAAGCGAGTGGGGACAAGCCACCGAAACCTGGTCGACCGCGGCGTGGGACACCGGGAGTTGGTCCACGGCGAGTTGGGACACCACCTCCGAGTGGGAGACCGGCACCGAGTGGCCGACCCAGCACTGGGCGCCCCAGCAGCAGGCCGCCCCGCACCCCTCCGAGGGTCGCGCCGGCGAGCAGGCCGACACCGCCCGGCAGTTCGCCGACGCACCCACCGACACCGCACACCTGACGACCTCGGACGTCGCCACCCACTCCCCCGAGGAACACACGGACGACGCGCACGATCCGTACGCCGCCTCTGCGCACACCGGTGGCGCCCCGCCCGACGACGAGCACCCCCCGGCCGTCCCGCAAGGCCGCGGGCGCCGCCGCTCACCGAAGCCCCGGCGTTCGGCGCTGCTCACCGTCGCGGTGCCGTCCGTCGCCGTGGTGGGCGTCGCCGGTGCGGCAGCCGCGACCGTCATGGGCGGCGACGACCCCGAGCCGACGACCCAGGCCGCCCCCGACCCGGCCAACGCGCAGCCCCCTTCGGCGAACAAGAAGCTCGACACCCAGCTCGCGGACGTCTCGGCCGACGCCGACGACTTCGCAGGGCGCGCCAGCCGCACCCAGGAGCGGATCGACCTGAAGGAGCGGCAGGAGGCCGAGCGGAAGCGGAAGGAGCGCGAGGCCGCACGCAAGGAGGCGATGCGGCCGAAGTTCTTCATCCCCGTCGAGGACAAGACGCTGAGCGCGTACTACGGGCAGGCCGGCGTCAACTGGATGTCGGTGCACACCGGAATCGACTTCCCCGTCAGCTACGGAACGCCGGTGATGGCGGCGACCGACGGCACGGTGACCACCAAGTACGACCTCTCCTACGGCAACATGGCGATCGTCACGGCCGAAGACGGCACCGAGACCTGGTACTGCCATCTGAGCAGCACCAAGATCCGCTCCGGCGAGGTCAAGGCGGGCGACACGATCGCCTACAGCGGCAGCTCGGGCAACTCCACGGGCCCGCACCTCCACTTCGAGACACGTCCCGGCGGCGGCTCGGCCGTCGATCCGCTGGGCTGGCTGCAGTCGAAGGGCCTCAACATCAGCTGACCAGGCGCTCAGCCCGCAACCGCGCTCCCCCGGAACGTCCGCCGATACGCACTCGGCGAGCCCCGCAGCGCGGAGCGGAAGCGGCCGCGCAGCGAGGCGGCCGTCCAGGAGCCGCACTCCTCCGCGATCCGTTCGACGGGCAGGTCGCTCTCCTCCAGCAACCGACGTGCCCGCTCGACGCGTTCACGCGTCAACCACCGCAGCGGCGTCGCGGCGGCCGCCCTCCTCACACTCGCCGCGGGCGGCGCCCTGACCACGACGCTCACCGCTCCCCGGCAGTTCGTCCTCTACTGGGTGCTGCTCATCGGGACCGGCTCGGGGGCGCTCGCACTCGCCTTCGCCGCGACGCTGACGGAGCGGCGGTTCGGTCGCCAGGCGCGGGCTCGTCAGCGGCGTCCTCAGTGCGGCGAGCGCCTTCGGGCAGATGGCGTTGGTCCTCGCCGCGCTCGCCGAGGCGCACGGCTGGCGCCCCGCCTCCGTCACGCTCGCGCTCGCCGCGACGCCGCCGGCGCTGCTGCTCCTCCGCAGCCACCCCGCCGAGCTGGGCGAACGCCCCTACGGCGCACGGGCGTTCGTCCCGCGCCCGCCGCCCGCTCCCGACGCCGCCCGGAACACCGTGCGCGCCCTGCCCACGGCCGTCCGCAGCCGCGGCTTCCGGCTGCCCGCCGCGGCCTTCGCCGTCTGCGGCGCCTCCACCAACGGCGTGCCGTGGACGCACTCACGCCGGCCGCGCACGACCACGGCATGCCGGCGGCCTCCGCCTCCGCGCTCCTCGCCGTCGTCGGCCTCTGCAACGCCGTCGGCTCGGCCGCCTCCGGCTGGCTCACCGACCGGGTCGGCCCGCGCCGACTCCTCGCCGTCTGCTTCGCGCTCCGCGGACTCCCGCTGCTGGCGCTGCCGTTCCTTCTCGGGCCGGCGGTGCTCCCGCCGCTCGCCGCCTTCGCCGTCCTCTTCGGACTGCTCGGCACGGCGACGGCGCCGCCCTGTGCCGCGCCCACTTCGGCACGCACACGCCCGTCGTCCTCGCCTGGGCCGGCGCCGTGCACCGGCTCGGCGCCGCCGTCACCGGACACTCGGCGGCCTCGCACGCGACGTCTTCGGCTCCTACGACCCGTTCCGGACCGCCGTCCTCGCGCTCTACGCCCTGCTCGACGGAGGCACGCCGGCGGACACGGTGCCGGGGACGCACTCCGCGAGCGAGCAACGCGCCGGAGCCGGACGCGCCCCGTGAACGCGCCCTCCGCTTCGGGGTGTTCGGCGCCGGCTACGCCGGGTCACTCCGCCGGCTCCGCGCTCTTCCGCACCCCGAACCCGCGGGTGACGGGCGCGAGGAAGGCCAGCAGCGCGGAGAAGACGAGCCCCGTCCAGGAGAAGACCGCCCACGGCAGGAAGTCGAAGTTCGCCACGCCGAGCGTCGACGCGAAGAAGGCACCGGATACGGTCCACGGCATCAGGACCTCGGTGATGGTGATCGAGTCCTCCATGCTCCGCGACAGGTTGACCGGGTGGAGCCCGCGCTTCTTGTACGCCTTGCCGTAGAGGTCGTTGATGAGGAAGTAGGTGACCAGCGCGTTCGAGGTGCTGTTGATGATCGCGAAACCGGAGAGCAGCGTCGTCAGCACCAGGCTGCCGGTCGAGCGCAGCCTGTCGATCAGCCCGCTGAGCAGGACGCGCAGCACGTTGGAGTTCTCCAGCGCCGCTGCGAAGAGGAACGCGCAGAAGACGAAGAACGCCGGCTCGTACATCGAGTGGAGCCCGCCGCGGTCGACCAGTTCGGTGACGGTCTCCGAGACGTCGCCGGGGAGCAGGTCGGTGGTGAAGCCGGAAACGGCGGCCGTGAACGCGTCACCGACGCTGAACCCCTGCACGAGCACCGCGAGCACGACGGCGGAGACCGAGGAGACGAGCAGGACGATCAGCGGCGGCTTGCGCAGGACGGAGCCGACGAGGACGACGGCCGGCGGGATCAGCAACACCGGGTTGAGCGTGAAGAGTTGCTGCACCTCCGCGATGGTCCCGTCGATGACGCCGAGGTCGACGGAGCTCGCGTCGAGGGAGCGCCCCGCGATCAGGAAGACGACGAGCGCCACGATCGACGACGGCACGGCCGTGTAGAGCATGTGCCGGATGTGCTCGTAGATGTTGGCACCGACCGCCAGGGCGCTCATGTTGGTGGTGTCGGAGAGCGGCGAGAGCTTGTCGCCGAAGTAGGCCCCCGAGACGACGGCGCCCGCGGTGATCGCGAGCGAGACGTCCATCGTCGAGGCGACGCCGATCAGCGCGACGCCGATGGTTCCGGCGGCGCCCCACGACGTCCCGGTGAAGGTCGACACGATGGCGGTGACGACGAAGGAGAGGACGTACAGGTAGGAAGGGTTGATGAGTTCGAGCCCGTAGTCGACCATCAGCGGGATCGTGCCCGCGGCCATCCAGGTGCCGATCAGCATCCCGATGCTCAGCAGGATGAGGATGCCGGGAAGGGCCCGCTTGATCTTCTCGCCCATGTCCGTGAGGACCTGGTCGAGGCCGACGCCGTAGCAGGCGCCGAAGATCATGAAGACGACGGCCGAGCATATGAGCATGAGCTCGGCGGGGAACTCCAGCACCCCGATGCCGCCCGCGAGGATCGCGACGACGACCACCACCGGGATGAGCGCGACGGCGGGCCTCGGTTCGGGGACGGTGCGTCCCTCGGCCTCCTCGGTGGACGTCGTGTCCTGTCGGAACTTCATCGTTTCCTCTCGGGCAAGGTGTGGTCAGGGAGCCGTGCTGCGGCTGAGTGCCTCGAAGGCCCCGTCGAGGTCGTCGAGTTGGCTCTGCACGTCCTCCAACCCGACGGAGAGCCGAATGAGGCCGGGACCGGCCGGGTCGTCCCAGGGGCGCACGGGGGAGGTCACGAGGCTTTCGTAACCGCCCCAGCTCACGCCGATCCGGAAGACCTCGAGCGCGTCGACGAACCGGGAGACGCGGGCGAAGGTGCCCTCGCGCAGCTCGAAGCTGAGGAGCCCGGAGAGGCCGCTGAACTGGGAGCTGATCACGTCGGCCGCCGGACCGTGGTCGGCGTGCGGATGGTGGACGGCGTCGACCTCGGGGTGCGCGAGCAGGTGGTCGACGACGGCGAGCGCGTTGCGCTGGTGCTGCTCCATGCGCACCGGCAAGGTCCGCAGCCCGCGGAGCACGAGCGCGGCCTCCATGGCGGACATGGCCGCGCCGAAGAGCTGGTGCCCCCGGTAGAAGATCTCCCGGATCGTCTCCGAGGAGCCGACCACCGCACCGCCGACCACGTCGCTGTGGCCGCCGATGTACTTGGTCAGCGAGTGGACGACGAGGTCCACGCCGGCCGTCAGGGGCTTCTGGAAGAGCGGCGTCGACCAGGTGTTGTCCATGACCGTGCGGACGCCGCGGCGTCGGGCGATCGCGGTCAGGGCACGAAGGTCGAGGACCTTCATCAGCATGGTGCCCGGGCTCTCGACGTAGATGAGCGCTGTGTTGTCCCGGATGTGCTCCTCGACGTCCGCGTCCGGCGCGGTCAGGACCGTGTGCTCGACCCCGAATCGCTCCAGGTGCTCCGCCAGTTCGAGCGTCGGTCCGTAGACGGTGTTGACGAAGAGCACGTGGTCGCCGCTGCGGAGCAGGCCGCCGAGGACCGCGCCGATCGCCCCCATCCCCGAGGCGAAGCACTTCGCGGCCTCGCCGCGCTCCAGCAGCGCGAGGCGCTCCTCGAGGAAGGCGACCGTGGGGTTGGTCCCCCTGCTGTAGACGAAGTTCTCGTGCTCGGCTGCCTGTTGGCGGACGAACTCCTCGAAGGACGCCTTGGCGAAGAGACTGGTCTGGTAGATCGGGGGCGCCACGGCGCCGGGCCCGGCCCCCGGACCGTCCCACGCGTCCGTACAGATCTGCCGGTCGGTGCTGTTCACCTGGCGCCTTCCCTTGCCCTCGCGTGCGTCGGCGGCGGCGTCTTCCTGTGCGCCGCCGATCGGACGTAGCCTGTAATACAAGCTACTAAGTGGTCAAGAGTTCTCAGAAAGCGAGAAGCATCGGGCGCGTGCCGGACACCGCCGGCCGCTCAGTAAGCTCGCGCGGGGACGGCCGATTCGACGGAGGGGCGGACGCGTTGGGAGAGACGACGGAGGGGGGCTCGTCGGAGCGGCGCGGCACCATGCGCGCCCAGCCGCGGTCGCTCACCGCCCAGGTCGTCGAGTTCATCGAGGAGCTGTGCGTCGGACCCGGCGTCACGCCGGGCGATCAACTGCCCCCGGAGGGCGAGTTGGCGGCGCGGTTCGGCGTCAGCCGGGTCGTGCTCAGGGAGGCGATGAAGGCCCTCGAGGCACGCGGGCTCGTCCAGCGCCGGCAGGGCAAACCGGCCGTCGTCGCCTCGCCGAACGCGCTCCCCGTGGAGAAGTTCGTCGCCCTCGCGGTGCTGCGGGACAAGCGCGCGCTCATGGAGTTCACCGAGATCCGCAAGGCGCTCGAGGTGCACGGCGCGCGGCTCGCCGCGCAGCGCATAGCGGGCCCGGAGGAGCCGGAGACCCGCGCGCACATCGCCAGGGCCAGAGAGGCGATCGCCGAACAGCGCGCCGCCCCGCTCGACATGCCCACCCGCATACGCACCGACGTCGCCTTCCACCGGGCACTCGTGGCGGCTGCGGGCAACACGAGCCTGACGCAGATCCTCGACGCCCTGGAGCACTCGCTCGCCGAGAGCCGCGAGGAGAGCCACCGGCGCTACCTCGCCACCGGCGCCGACCCCGCCGGGTCGGCCACCGAGCACGAAGAACTCCTCGACGCCGTCCTCACGGGCGACCCTGCGTGCGCGGTCGCGGCGATGGAGGACCACCTCCAGGTCACCCTCCGGGAGATAGAGACGCGTCCGGAGGAAGCGGGCTGAGCCGTCGCCCCGACGCCCCTCCGTGTCCGGGGCTTCAGGGCGTCGTGATCCCGGCCAGGACAGCCGCACCGGCCTCACGGTCGCCGGTCCACTGGAAGACCTCGTGTGCGCGCGGCACTCGGCCCCACAGCAGGAGCAGGAGGTGTCCCACCGGTCCGGAGAGCGTCGCAACGGGAGCGCCAGGACCGTAGGTCCAGGAGGCGTGGAGGTCGGTGGCCCGGAGTCGCAGTGCGCTGCCGGGCGGGTGCGCTCGACCGCGTGCGACCTGCCGGGGTGCCATCGTGTCGAGGACCTCGGCCACGCCCTCGCCCGCGAGTTCGGGGTCGAGCACCGGCGCCCTCCCCAGGGCGTGCTCGGCGTCCCACCGGTGGACGAGCGTCTCCAGAGCGCGGCGCCGCTGCCGGAAGCCCACGGTGTGGGGCGGATGGAACGTCCAGGCGCTCGTGGCCGGGTCGGCGCGGAGCGCCGTGAGCAACGTCGTCGAGGTCTCCTCGAACCACCGGAGCAGCTCCGCCCGCTCCGGGGGGAGCCCGAACTTTCCTGTGCCGGCCGTGCTGTTCGGTCACGGCCGCCGCGGCCCAGAGGTTCTCACTGCCCAGGTGCGCGGCGAGATCGCGCAGCGTCCACTCGCCGCAGTGCACCACCGGGGCGGAGAGGTCGCCGTCGAGGCACGCGCGGAACCTGACGAGTTCGGCGCGGAGATGGCCGAGGAGAGACGCCGCTTCCATGACCGGTGAACATAGCCCACGGACGCGGCACCGTCACCGGCAGCGTCAGAGCTTCTCCACGGGCGCGTACCGCAGCAGCAGCCGCTTCGGCTTCTCCCCGCCGAAGTCGACGCTCGCCTCCGCCTTGTCACCGCTTCCCTTGACTCCGACGACGGTACCGAGCCCGAAGCTGTCGTGCGTGACCCGATCCCCCACGGCGAGCGAGACGACGGGGCGGTCCTGCGTCCGCCGCGTCGCGAAGCCGGAGGGGCCGCGCCGGGACGACGCGGCGGCCGAGGAGGAGAGCGAGGCGCCCGCGGACGAGATCGGCGCCGCCGCACCGGCTGCCGCTCCCGTCCGCTTCCACTCGACGTACTCGTCGGGGATCTCTTCGAGGAAGCGCGAGGGCGGGTTGTAGGACGGCTGGCCCCACACGCTGCGCAGGGTGGCGCGGGTCAGGTGGAGCCGCTCGCGGGCGCGGGTGATGCCGACGTAGGCGAGACGGCGCTCCTCCTCCAGCTCCTTGGTGTCGCCGAGCGCCCGCATGTGCGGGAAGACGCCGTCCTCCATGCCGGTGAGGAAGACGACGGGGAACTCCAGGCCCTTGGCGGTGTGCAGTGTCATGAGTGTGACCACGCCCTGCTCCGCGCCCTCCTCGTCCGGGATCTGGTCGGAGTCGGCGACGAGCGCGACCTGTTCGAGGAAGTCGGCGAGGGTGCCGGACTCCTCCTCGCCCCGCTCCTGCTCGAACTCGAGGGCGACGGCGGCGAGTTCCTGGAGGTTCTCGACCCGGGTCTCGTCCTGCGGATCGGTGGAGGACTGGAGTTCGGCGAGGTAGCCCGTCCGCTCCAGGACCGCCTCCAGGACGGTCGCCGGGCCCGCCCCCGACTCCACGATGTTCCGCAGCTCCTCCATGAGCGCGTTGAACCGGCGGACGGCGTTCGCCGACCGCGCGGCCATGCCGTACGCCTCGTCGACGCGGACGAGTGCCTGCGGGAAGGTGACCCGCTCGCGCTGCGCGAGCGCGTCGATCATCGCCTCGGCGCGGTCGCCGATGCCGCGCTTGGGGACGTTGAGGATGCGGCGCAGCGGCACCGCGTCCTCCGGGTTGGCGAGGACGCGCAGGTACGCCAGGATGTCGCGGACCTCGCGGCGCTCGTAGAAGCGGACACCGCCGACGACCTTGTACGGGAGGCCCGTGCGGATGAAGACCTCTTCGAAGACACGGGACTGCGCGTTGGTGCGGTAGAAGACGGCGACGTCGCCCGGCTTCGCCTCGCCCGCGTCGGTGAGGCGGTCGATCTCGTCGGCGACGAACTGCGCCTCGTCGTGCTCGGTGTCGGCGACGTAGCCGGTGATGGAGGAGCCCGAACCCGCCTGCGTCCAGAGGTTCTTGGGACGGCGGCCCTCGTTCCGCTCGATGACGGCGTTGGCCGCGTCGAGGATCGTCTGGGTGGAGCGGTAGTTCTGCTCCAGCAGGATCGTCGTGGCCTGCGGGTAGTCCTCCTCGAACTGGAGGATGTTGCGGATCGTGGCGCCGCGGAAGGCGTAGATCGACTGGTCCGCGTCGCCGACGACGCAGAGTTCGGCCTGCTCCGGGGCGTGCGGTTCTGCGGCGAGGCGCTCCTCCGTCCGGCCGGGGCCGACGAGTTCGCGCACGAGGGTGTACTGCGCGTGGTTGGTGTCCTGGTACTCGTCGACGAGGACGTGGCGGAAGCGGCGGCGGTAGTGCTCGGCGACGTCGGGGAACGCCTGGAGCAGGTGGACCGTCGTCATGATGATGTCGTCGAAGTCGAGCGCGTTGGCCTCGCGCAGGCGCGCCTGGTACATCGTGTACGCCTCGGAGAGGGACTTCTCGAAACCGCCCGCCTCGCCCGAGACCTGGGCCGCGTAGTCCTCCTCGTCGACGAGTTCGTTCTTGAGGTTGGAGACCTTGGCGCTGAAGGACTTCGGGGGGAAGCGCTTCGGGTCGAGTTCGAGGTCCTTGCAGACGAGCGCCATCAACCGCTTGGAGTCGGCGGCGTCGTAGATGGAGAAGGACGAGGTGAACCCGAGCTTCTTGCTCTCCCTCCGCAGGATGCGCACGCAGGCGCTGTGGAAGGTGGAGACCCACATCGCCCCGGCACGCGGCCCGACGAGCTCCTCCACGCGCTCCTTCATCTCGCCCGCCGCCTTGTTGGTGAAGGTGATGGCGAGGATCTGCCCCGGGTGCACCCCGCGGGCGCCGAGGAGGTGTGCGATGCGGTGCGTCAGGACGCGGGTCTTGCCCGAACCGGCCCCCGCGACGATGAGCAGCGGGCCGCCCGAGTGCACAACCGCCGCGCGCTGCTGCTCGTTCATGCCCTCCAACAGGGCCGCCGGATCGATCGCGGGGCGGGCAGCGCCGTCGCGGTAGTGGGTCTCGCGGGCGGGAGCGGCGCCCGCGAAGGAGCCGGTGAAGAGGTCGTCGGGGATCTCCTCTTCGGGGTGCTCGACGCCGTACGCCGGTTCAGGAGGCTCCTCCTCCGGTGCGGGCAGGCCGGCGCGCGCCGGGGAGGTGGCCGGGCCCGCCGCGGGCTCGGCGAGGCCGGCGAGGAAGCTGTCGTCGAAGAGGCTGCTCATCGTCGACCGAGTCTAGGACGCTCCGCCGACAACGCAGTACGCGATCACGAGCCGATTACGGAGGGATAGCGGACGAATCGCACACCAGCCTTCACAGGGGCACCACAGAGTGGCTACGGTGCCCTGTCAGGCAGCCCGCATCGTCTGCCGACGAAAGCGTCGGCACGGGCCGCCTCCGCCGAGTCCGGTCCCATCGGAACCGGGGACCCGCACGCACCACCAGGGGTGAATCGGAGCCACGCACGCGCCAGTTGGGCACACGGCAGGATCCGTAGGGCGCCTTTCCGGCCCGAACCCGACAGCTAACCCGGTAGGCGGTTCACGGAAGGAGTCGC
Organism: Streptomyces xiaopingdaonensis; assembly: GCF_000262345.1. GTDB lineage: Bacteria > Actinomycetota > Actinomycetes > Streptomycetales > Streptomycetaceae > Streptomyces > Streptomyces xiaopingdaonensis. The sequence continues at coordinate 24,323 of NZ_AJTQ01000248.1, forward strand.
CGGAGTTGGCGTCGCACCGCAAGCCGCGCACCCGAATACTCCAGTCTGCCACCGGCAGGCGCGGGGCCGTCGGTGTCACCACCGCAGCGCTCGCCTCCGTCACGCTGCTCAGCCAGAGCGCGAGCGCTACGCCGTCGGACGACAGCGAGGAGAAGCCCTCGCTCGAAGAGGTCAAGAAGAAGGTCGACGGCCTCTACCAGCAGGCCGGCGCCGAGACACAGAAATACAACGCGGCCAAGGAGCGCAGCGAGCGGCAGCGCGAGAAGGTCGACGGACTCCTCGACCGGGTCGCCAAGCGCACCGACAAGCTCAACGACGCACGCCGCGTCCTCGGCAACTACGCGGCCGCCCAGTACCGCACGGGCGGCATGTCGGAGACGGCCACGCTGCTGCTCACCAAGGACCCGCAGGGCTTTTTCAAGCAGTCGCACCTGATGGACCGGATGACCTCCCAGCAGAAGGACGCGGTCACCGAGTTCCAGCAGCGGCAGAAGTCGGCCAACACCCAGCGAGCCGAGGCCACCGAACAGCTCGAGTCGCTCGACACCGCGCAGCGCTCGCTCAAGGAACGCAAGCAGAACGTCCAGTCGAAGCTGAGCGAGGCCCGCGAGCTGCTCTCGGAGCTCACCGCGCAGGAGAAGGCGCGGCTCGCGCAGATCGAGAAGGAGAAGCGGGCCGAGGCGCAGCGCAAGGCGAAGGAGCGTGCCGAGGCGGAGCGCCGCAAGGCCGCACAGGAGCAGCAGAACGAGGGTTCGGGCGGCTCGGAGAGCGGCTCGGGCTCCTCGCAGGGCGACTCGGGCTCGTCCTCCGACGGCTACGCGGCGAAGGCGGAGAAGGTGCTCTCCTACGCCGAGCAGCAGTTGGGCAAGCCGTACGTCTGGGGCGCCACCGGCCCGAACTCCTACGACTGCTCGGGGCTGCCCCAGGAGGCCTGGAAGACCGCCGGCATCTCCCTCCCGCGCACCACCTACGACCAGGTCAAGGTCGGGACGCAGGTGGCGAAGTCGGAGATGCGGCCGGGCGACCTGATCTTCTTCTACGACGACGTCAGCCACGTCGGGATCTACGTCGGCGACGGCCGGATGATCCACGCGTCGAAGCCGGGCGACGACGTCAAGTACGAGGCGATCGACTACATGCCGTTCCACTCCGCGGTGCGCCCGGCCTGACGCGCACGACTGCGCCCGGCGTACGAAGCTCTGTACGCCGGGCGCCGGTTCGCCGTCCCGCGGGGCACGCTCGCGGGGGTCACACCCAGAGCACCGCGATGAAGATGTTGGCCATGGTCAGCGCGCCGACCGCCCCGAGCACCTTCGAGGAGACCGCCTCCTCGTCGCGCTTGACGTAGACGAGGCCGAGGATCACCACCAGGATCGCCAACTTCACCGCGATCTTGATGTTGTTGACGCTTCCCCCGTCCATCTCGTGGAAGCCGACGAGGAGCACGCCGGTCACCAGCATCGTCAGGGCGCCGTGGAGCATGCCGGGCAGCATGCGTGCCGTGCCCTCGCCCATCGCCTTCATCTGGAAGAGGAAGCCGCCGAGCAGCGCGGCGATGCCGATGACGTGCAGGCCGACAAAGATATTGATCAGAACATCCATGGCGTGAGCCTAGCCGTGGGCTTAGCACGCCGGGGCCGCGCGGGTGTACATCTTCCGCACCTTGATCATCACTTCGCGTCTGCCGGACACGCCACCCTCACCACCCCTGTCGCGCGCGCACAGTAAGCGGTCGGTTGCGAAAAGTACCGGTCAACCACCCCTGCCCGCCCGGGCTCCGTCTACCGTCCTTGCTCAAGCGGACCCCGACCGGGTCCGCGACGAACGCCCGGCGGCGGGGAACGTTCCCCCGTGCGAACTCGCCGCCGGGTGCCTCCGCTCGACGGACGCACCACGGCGATGGCGGCACGGCTGCCGGGCGGCGAGGGCCCGAAGCAGTACCGTCACACCGCCTTGCACCGATTTGTACGTATGTGTACGCACGACGTAAGGAGTGACGGCCGGCTCATGGCCTCGCACCGCAGACCAGGCAGCACGCTCAACTCCCTCCTCCCGCGCCGCTCTTCCGAAGCCCCGCGCTCCCCCGGACACCGCGCCGCACCCGGCGCCCTCCCCCGGGGGACGACCGCCGCGACCCTCGCGCTCGCCTCGCTCACCGCGGTCACCGTCCTCCAGGGCACCGGCAACGCGGACCCGCAGCCGAGCACCGCCCAGGTCAAGTCACGTGTCGACGCGCTCCACCGGGACGCCGAACGCGCCACCCAGGAGTACAACGGAGCCCGCGAGCGCGCCGATTCGGCCGAGCGCCGCCTCGACGACCTGCGCGACCAGGCGGCCCGCAGGACGCAGCAGCTCAACCGCACCAGGGACTCGCTCGGCGCCTTCGCCGCGGCCCAGTACCGGCGGGGTGCCATCGCCCCGGGGTTCCAACTCGCTCTCTCCTCGAAGCCGGACGAGTTCCTCGACCGCGCGGCGCTCGCCGAGCGTGTCGGCGCGCAGCAGGCGAGCGCCGTCGACCGGATCGGGCGGCAACTGCGCGGCGTCCGCCAACTGCGTACGGAGGCGGCACGGACGGCGGAGTCGCTCGACGCGTCGCGCGCCGAGGCGCACCGGCGCAAGCAGTCCGTCCAGCGCAAGCTCGACTCGGCCCGCACGCTGCTCGACCGCCTCACCGCCGCGCAGCGCGCCCGCGTCCTCGACGAACAGCCGGACGAGCCGGCGGACTCCCCGTCGGCCGGCGCCGCGCCGGCGCATGCCGCCCGCGCCACCGCCCGCGGTAAGGGCGCGCAGGCGGCCGCCGCTTCGGGACCCCGTGCGAAGCGCGCCGTCTCGTTCGCCAGGGGCGCGCTCGGCAAGCCGTACGTCTGGGGCGCGAGCGGCCCCTCCGGGTACGACTGTTCGGGTCTGACGCAGGCGGCGTGGAAGTCCGCGGGCGTCTCGCTGCCCCGGACCACCTACGCGCAGATCAAGGCCGGACGCCGGGTGGAGCGCAGCCAACTCGCGCCGGGCGACCTGGTCTTCTTCTACCGGGGCGTCACCCACGTCGGGCTCTACGTCGGCGGCGGCAGGATGATCCACGCCCCGCGCCCCGGGACGTCGGTGAAGGTCGCCCCCATCAGCGAGATGCCGTACGCGGGGGCGGTGCGGCCCGGGTGAGGCCGCGTGTCGCTCCGTCCTCGGGTCGGGCCCGTGAGGTGCGACGACGCCGACGGCCCACGGGAGCGCTCCGCGCGGGGCGCCCCTGCCGCCCGCGGCGGGCCGCGGATGAGGCACAATCCCCTTCCACTGCCCGGTAGTTGACTGCCGCCCCCGCGCGCCGGATCGCGCGGTGCGGGCGAGCCCCGGGCGTGGATCTTACTGCGAGAGGCGGGGTGGCACAGTGGCCGTCGGAACGGCGCGGGACGACGCGGACGCGGAGGGCGGCGGGAGCGGAGGCCCACGGGGCGAGGCGGAGCCGCGCGCGGCTGCGCAGACCGGCACGTCGGAAGGTGTTCCGAGCCAGCGCACCACCCTGCTCGACAAGGTGCGCGGCGACGGGGGCGCAACCCCCGAGCACCCCACCGGATGCCTGTGCGACGGATGCCCCCAGGGGGCGCGCAACGCGCGGCAACGCGCCGTTTCCGCCTTCGTGCGCCGTCGTGACCAACTGGCCGCCGGTGAAGGCGTACCCGCGGCGCTCGCGCACTCCTCGAGCGCCTCCCGGCAGTGGATCTCCGACGAACTCACGGGCGCGGCGCAGGAGATGGCCGCCCGCAGCCGCCGCGAGGGCGATCTGGTGAGGACGCGCCTGTGGCGCCACACCCTCGTCGCGGTCTGGGCCGCCGTCGCCGCTCTCCTCCTCGGGCAGTCGCTCACCGCGCTCGGCCCGGGCTGGACGCTCGGCAGGACCGCCGGACTCGCGGCCGCGCTCGTCGGTGCGGCGGCGCTCTCCGCCGCCGCCTACTTCCACCGGGCGCGTGGCGGCGCCCTCGCCCCGCTCATCGGCGAGGACAACCGCCTCTCCACCTCCCGCGCCGTGGCGGCCGGCTGGCTGTTGCTCGTCTGCCTCGACATCCTCGTCCTCGCCTTCGTACTCGCGGGGACGACGGGCGCCGGCGCACGCGAAGAGCTCCTCGCGGGGCTGGAGTTGGCGCGCGGCGCCGGCATCCTCACCGTGCTGGCGCTCACCTGCGCCATCGCCGTCCTCGTGCGCCGCACGGTCAGCGTGCGGACGCGGGCCCAGCGCCTCCAGAAGGTGCCGGCCGACCGCCCCCGCGGAGCCGACCTGCTCACCGACGACTCGGGGCACGGCACCTTCACCGACGTCCAGTACGTGCTCGTCAACACGGTGGCGCTCGCCTTCACCGCCGTGCGCCTCGCACGCCAGCCCGACCGACTCCCCGACCTGCCCTGGGGACTCGCCCTTCTCGTCGTCGTCTCCACCGCCACCTACCTCGCGGGCAAGTACACGGAGGGCGGGCGCCCCGTCGTCCTCTCCGTCGTACGGGCACGGGAGATCGGCGACCTCCACGCGCCGATCCGCACAGGCGACGACCTGGAGATCCGCGGCAGCGGCTTCGTGCCGCCCGGCGCCAAGGAGGCCGACCGGCTCGCGCGGATGGTGGTGCGCATCGGCGCCGTCCACGTGCACGTGCCGATGATCCCCGAGACGGGCGGGTTCAGGAGCCCGACGGACACGGCGCTCACGGTCCCCGTACCCGTCGAGGTCGAACCGGGGCGCGTCGAGGTGCAGGTGGTCACGGCGGCCGGTGTGGAGACCAACAAGTACCCGATCGACGTGGTCGATTGAGCACGGCGTTGACGCCGCACACGCCTACGCCGGGCGGCCTCGACGCGCTGCCACGGGCCCGGCTTGCCACCTCCCGAGGCCGTGGGGGAAGAATCGCCCACGCACACCGAACTCTCATGCGGAAGGCGGTCAGTCCATGCCCCTGTCGGGACCTCGCGGCGGCGAAGGGGGAGCGTCGCAGTCGTTGAGCGGGTTCGAAGGGCCCGTCGGCGGAGCACCGCACGGAGCACGCTCCACCGCCGCACGGTACGCACTGCTGCCGCTGCGCCTCTTCCTCGGGATCACCTTCGTCTACGCCGGGTTCGACAAGCTCTTCGACTCCCGCTTCCTCAGCGGCAGCGGCCCCGGCTCCCTCGCGCACCTGCTCGACCCGGTGCACAGCAGCGCCAGCGCCCCCTGGCTCGTCTCGCTCGTCGAGCAGAGCCCGTACGGCTTCGGGCTCGCCCTGTGCATCGGGGAAATCGCCGTCGGGGTGGGCACCCTCCTCGGCCTGTGGGCCCGAGTCGCCGCCGCCGGGGGCGCGTTGATCTCGCTCTGCCTCTGGCTCACGGTGAGCTGGGCGGCCACGCCGTACTACTACGGCAACGACCTCGCCTACCTGATGGCCTGGCTGCCCCTCGTCCTCGCGGGCGCCCCGTACCTCTCCGCCGACGCCGCGCTGCACTTCCGTCGCAGGCGCCGGGGCCGCATGATCTTCAGCTGACCGCGCGCCGCGCAACTCCGCCCGCCGCGGCCCCAGTCGCGACGCCGTCCCGCAACGGGGAGCGCTCAGCCCTCGTCGCCGCTCCCCCTACGCGCTCGCACGGCCCGCCGCGCCAGCCGGGCGACGCCCCCGAGCACCCCTACGAGAACCACGCCCGCCGGAACCATCGCGGCGGGCGCCCACGCCGGCACGTCCCAACCGCCGTGCGCCTGGACGAGCGCCACCACCGCCACCCCGAGCATCAGCAGCCCGAGCAGCAGCCTGGCCGGCTCGAAGCGGTGCCTCATCCCGGGACCTCCGCCCGCTCCTCGCCCGCACCCTCCGGCCGCCCCGCGGGAAGCGCCCGTACCGTGCCGGCCGGCCGGCTCTCCGCCGCCTCGCTCTTCGAGGCGGCGTCCGTCGTGTCGCGCACCACCTCGACATGGCCGAACCGCGCCGAGAGGTCGAGGCGGACGGTGCCGCGCGCGGCGGCGCCGTCGAAGGGGTGGAGCGTGAGGTGCCGTTGCTGGTTGACGCCGCCCGAGTTCCCGTAGACGACCTCGCCCGCTTCGTCGGTCGACTCGGGCCAGCGCAGATCGCCGAGGCCCACCCCGAGTTCGGCGCGGACCGTCGCGTTCTCCGGCACACGGACGCGGATTTCGCCCGCGCCCATCCGGACGCGCGTCGCGGCCGTGTCGTCCTTTCGCAGCTTCAACTCCCCGAGATCCAGGTGTGCTTGCCCGCTGCCCACGCGGTACTCGCCGCGCACGTGCGAGACCGCCTGCGGGCGCCAGCTCGCCTCCGTCCACTCGGTGGTGATCTCCTTCGGGATCGCCGCGGCGCCCGCGAGCAGCGCCGCGGTGAGCAGCAGCGCGGCGATCGTCCCGCCGCCGACCCGGCCGAGGAAGGCGCTGACCGCCAGCCCGATCCCGAGCACCGCGAGGGCGCAGCCGAAGCCGACGGCGAGCACCGTGCCCAGCGGACGCTCCCCCCAACCCGCGAGCGCGCCCACCACCGCGGCGCACACGGCGAGGAGCTGCACGAGGGCACCGATCGACCTCGGCCGGCGGTCGGCGCCGCGGCTGCCCGCCGGCTTCTGCCGCGGAGGGGCGGCGGCCGGGGGCTCCGTGGTCCGCCCGTCGTCGGGACCCCACAGGTAGCCGGTGCCCGACTCGGTCGAGGTGCCCTCGCGCCACCAGGACGGCGTGGAAGGCGAGGGGGGCGGCGCCGTCTCGGGCGGCGCCTCGGCGACCGCCTGCGCCAGCGCCGGATCGGCCGACCGCTGCACGCCGGCCTCCTGCTCCTCCCTGCGGTTGCGCGACCAGAGGGCACCGCCCACCACCACTCCGATGAGGACGAGCGAGGAGAGCGTCCCGCGGCTCCCGAGGGCGGCGAGGAAGAGGCCGCACCCGACGAGCGCGACGAGGATCGCCGAGAGCGAGGACGGCTCGACCCGGCCGGAGAGGAGCCGCCGCGCCTCGTTCTGCGTCTCGCCCTCCGCGGGGATCACCAGCCAGGCGACGCCGTAGCAGACGAGCCCCAGCCCGCCGATCACGGAGACCACGGCGAGCGGCACCCGGAAGACGATCGGGTCGACGTCGAAGTACCGGCCGAGCCCGGCGCAGACGCCGCCGACCACCTTGTGCTTCCGCCCGCGCCGGAGCCGCTCCCGCTGCTGCCCGCCCGGCGGTGCCTCGCCGCCGATCGTCCGCCGCCAGTCGTCGACCCACGGCCCGGGCTGCGTGCCCGTGCGCGGGGTGCGGGGGCCCGCGCCCGCGCTCGGGCCGCCGTCGTGCGCCGGCTGCTGCTCCTCGGTCATGCGTACATTCTTGGCCCGAGCGGCCGCCCTGACATCGGGGGCCCACCCGGAACCGACCCTGAGATCCGGAAGCGACCCGGCACCGCAGAGTCGGCGCGCGCACGGGAACGGTGGGGGACGTATCAGGGACCGACCCTGATGTACCACCGGCACATCCGTGTGACCATCTCCTCCATGACCGCCCCCTCCCCGCCCGCGCAGGACCCGCCCGCCGGGCCCCGGTCCGCTCCGGGGCCCGGCGGGCGCGAGGAGCCGTCGCGCAAGCTGTACCGCAGCGCGGAAGGGCGGATGCTCGGCGGCGTCGCGCGGGGCCTCGCCGGGCACCTGGGGCTGCCCGTCTCCTGGGTGCGCATCGTCTTCCTCGCGCTGTGCGCGGCCAACTCGCTCGGCATCCTGCTCTACGCCGCCTACTGGTTCGTCGTCCCGCTCGGCGCCGGCGGTGTCGAGCCGGAGAAGGCGCGCGCCGAGGGGCGGCGCGGTCTCGGGCGGCTGCTGCGCAAGCCGGACAAGAACTTCCTCCTCACCGGGGTCGCGTTCTGCGTCGCCGTGGGGGTGGCGATCGACAACCTCCAGTTCGGGCGGGCCAACACCTATCTGTGGCCGGTCCTGCTGATCGGCGTCGGCGTCGCGCTGGTGTGGCGGCAGGCGGACGACACCCGACGCGCCCACTGGGCGGCCGTCACCCGGCGCAAGAGGTTGCTGCCGCTGGCGCGGGGCGCCGTGGGCGTGGTGCTCGTCGCCGTCGGCGTCAGCGCCATCGTCGTGATGCAGGGCTCCGTGCGGCAGTTGGGCTCCGTCCTCCAGGCGGCGCTCGCGGTGCTCGTCGGCGTCGCGCTGATCGCGGGGCCCTATCTGGTGCGGATGGTCCGGGACCTCTCGGAGGAGCGGCTGATGCGCATCCGCGCCCAGGAGCGCGCCGAAGTCGCCGCGCACGTCCACGACTCGGTGCTGCACACGCTCACGCTGATCCAGCGCAACGCCGACCGGCCGCGCGAGGTGGCGAAGCTCGCCCGCGCGCAGGAGCGCGAGCTGCGGCAGTGGCTCTACAAGCCGCAGGCCGGGGGCGAGGAGGACAAGGAGGAGCCGGGGACACTCGCGGAGGCGGTCCGCGCGACCGCGGCCGAGGTCGAGGACGACCACGGGGTGCCGGTCGAGGTGGTGACCGTCGGGGACTGCCCGCTCGACGAGCGGCTGGGTGCGCAGGTCCAGGCGGCACGCGAGGCGATGGTGAACGCGGCCAAGTACGGTGGCAACGGCGGGACCGTGCAGGTCTTCGCGGAGGTCGAGGGGCGGACGGTCTTCGTCTCGGTCCGCGACCGGGGGCCCGGCTTCGATCCCGAGGCCGTGCCGGAGGACCGCATGGGCGTCCGCGAGTCGATCGTCGGCCGTATGCGACGCAACGGCGGCACCGCGCGCATCAGGTCGGTGCCGGGCGAGGGGACCGAGGTGGAGCTGGAGATGGAGAGGGCGGCGGAGTCGTGACCGAGGCAGAGGCGCAGCCGGAGGACGAACGCGGGGCGAGGGTCGTGCTCGTCGACGACCACCGCATGTTCCGCGCGGGCGTGCAGGCGGAGATCGGCCGTACCGAGGAGACGGGCGTGGAGGTCGTCGGCGAGGCCGGCGACGTCGACCAGGCCGTCTCCGTGATCGCGGCGACCCGCCCGGACGTCGTCCTCCTCGACGTGCACCTGCCGGGCGGCGGCGGGGTCGAGGTGCTGCGCAGGTGCGCCGCGCTCATGGGCGAGGCGGAGGAGCCGGTGCGGTTCCTCGCGCTCTCCGTGTCGGACGCGGCCGAGGACGTCATCGGCGTCATCCGCGGAGGCGCGCGCGGATACGTCACCAAGACGATCACCGGGGCCGACCTCGTCGACGCCGTCTTCCAGGTAGCCGAGGGGGACGCGGTCTTCTCGCCCCGCCTCGCCGGCTTCGTCCTCGACGCCTTCGCCTCCACCGACGCGCCCCCGGTCGACGAGGACCTCGACCGCCTCACCCAGCGCGAGCGCGAGGTGCTGCGGCTCATAGCGCGGGGGTACGCGTACAAGGAGGTGGCGAAGCAGCTCTTCATCTCGGTGAAGACGGTGGAGTCGCACGTCTCGGCGGTCCTGCGGAAGCTCCAGCTCTCCAACCGGCACGAGCTGACGCGCTGGGCCGCCGCCCGCCGCCTGGTCTGAAGCCGCACCAACCACCGTACGCGCGGGGCATGTTGGACGCGGCCCCCGCGGCCCGGTCCTGTTCCCGCCGGGCCGCTGCTCGACTACCTTGCCGTACATGGACGCGACGAGCGGGCACGCCCCCGGCACCGTGGAGCTGGTCGCCCTCGGCGACAGCCTCACCGAGGGCGTCGGCGACCCGCACGGCCGTCGACTCCACGGCTGGATACACCACTTGACGCAGCCGCCGGCACCGTGGCGGCTCAGCGCGAACTCGCGCGGACGGGCGCCCGCGCCGCCCACGTCCGGCGCGAACAGCTCGCCACGGCCGTGGCGCTCGCCCCGGCCGTGGCCACTTGCGTCGTCGGCGTCAACGACGTCCTCGACCGCCGGTTCGACGTGGCGCGCTTCGCCGTGGAGTACGAGGCGCTCGTCGGCGGCCTCCGCGAGGCGGCGCACGTCGGCGTGCTCGCCATGACGCTCCACGACCTGTCCGAAGGGCTCCCCCTCACCCGCCGCGCCCGCACCTCCCTGCGGAGCCGAACGGCGGCGGCGAACAAGGTGATCGAGGAGGTCGCCGCCGCCCACGGTGCCTGGCTCCTCGAAGCGCGGGAGGCCGTGGCGTTCCGCGGGGCCGGCATGCTGAGCGTCGACCGCCTCCACCCCAACCGGCGCGGCCACCGCTACCTCGCCGCCTGCGCCGCCGAGGTGCTGCGAGGCGAGGGACGCGTACGGCACACCGTGGGGCCGCCGGCCGCCGACCCGTTGGGGCGCAGGCTCCGGGCCACCGGCGGCCATCTGCGGTGGCTGGCGCGGCACTTGGCAGGAGGGCCCCGCTAGCGGGGCGGCTCACGGGTGCATGCGGGCGCCTTTCAGCACCCGGTCGACGTCCCTGCGCGGCCCGTGGAACGCCAGCCCCACGAGGTCGAGCCGGGCCGCCGGCACCGCGCGGACGGCCGCCCGGTTCGCCTCGTCGTCGCCGGTGGCGAAGAGGTCGGAAGTGAAGACGCCGATCGCCAACGCCCGTCGCAGCGCCCGTTCGTGGGCCGCCGTGAGTACCTCCTTGCCGCCCTCCAGGACGAGGACGGGCTGCCCGAAGGTCGGCAGGTAGTCGTTGCCGTCCGCGTCCGCGTACGCCTCCCCCACCAACTCCGGTACCGCGGTGCCGACTCCGCCGGCGAGGAAGGCGGTCACGTTCACGCGCTGCCAGCCGAGCAGGTCGTCCCTGAGCAGCACCGCGGTCTTGGTCTCGGCCCTGACGGGCCCGTTGCCGTTCTCCATGCGGACGATGCTCGACCGGGCGCCACCTGCGGGTCTTGTACGATCCGAACATGGCTGCTCGCCCGGACGACCGCCCCCGGATCAGGGCGTGGCGGCCTCGAGTCGGCGGCGTGGCCGAGGTGTTCCACGCCCGCTTCACCGACCACGTCTACCCGATGCACGCCCACGCCTGCTGGACGCTGCTCCTCGTGGACACCGGTGCCGTCAGGTACGAGCTCCACCGCCACGAGCACGGCGCCCTCGACGGCCTCGTCACGCTCCTGCCGCCGCAGGTCCCGCACAACGGCCGCTCGGCCACGGGGAACGGCTTCCGCAAGCACGTCCTCTACCTGGAGCCGGGGCAGCTCGACCCCTCCCTCATCGGCCGGGCCGTGGACCGTCCGGTCTTCCGCGACCCCGGACTGCGGCGCGGGGTCGACCGCCTGCACACGGCGCTCTCCTCGCCCGGCGCCGAGGACGCCGCCGAGTGCGCCCTCGCGCTCGTCACCGACCGGCTCGAGGGCCACCTGCGCGCCCGGCGCACGCGCCCGCACGATCCCTCCCTCGCGCACCGCCTCCGCGAGCTCCTCGACTCGCGGATCGTCGAGGGCTGCCCGCTCCACGAGGCCGGCGACGTGCTCCACGCGCACCCCGCCCACCTGATCCGCGTCTTCCGGCGGGAGTTCGGGATGCCGCCGCACGAGTACCTCACCTCCCGCCGCGTCGACCTCGCCCGCCGGCTCCTCGTCGCCGGCGCACCGGCGAGCACGGCCGCCGCCTCGGCCGGCTTCCACGACCAGTCCCATCTGCACCGCCACTTCACCCGGCTCCTCGGCACCACACCGGGGCGGTTCGCCCGCAGCGGCCTCCGCGCGTACCTCGTGCCCGAAGCGGAGGAGAAGCAGCCCTCCGGCGGGCCGAAGCGCTAACGTGACGCACCATGGCAGCACAGGTGGTCCTCCTCAACGGCGGCTCCAGCTCGGGAAAGACCCGGATCGTGCGGTGCCTCCAGGACGAACTGCCCAACCCATGGCTGGCGTTCGGCATCGACTCGCTCATCGAGGCGATGCCCGGCGAGATGCAGCACTCGGAGGCGGGGATCGGTTTCGCGCCGGGCGGCGGGGTGCACATCGGCGGTGACTTCCGGGCGCTGGAAGCCGCGTGGCAGCGGGGCGTCGGCGAGATGGCCCGGGCGGGCGCCAGGCTCCTCGTCGACGACGTCTTCCTCGGCGGCGGGGAGTCCCAGCTGCGCTGGCGGAGGCCGCTCGACGGGCTCGCGGTGCTCTGGGTCGGCGTACGGTGCGAGGCCCGGGTCGCCTCCGCGCGCGAGGCCACGCGGGGCGACCGGCTCCGCGGGATGGCCGCCAAGCAGGCGTACACGGTGCACGAGGGCGTCGTCTACGACATGGAGGTGGACACCACGCACACCGAAGCCGCCGTGTGCGCCCGCACGATCGCCGCGCACCTCAGCTGAACGCACGGGTCAACGCCCCTGACACGACCGCGAGTTGACCGCACCACACGCAGCGCACGCGCCCCGGCACCCTCGGCCACCACCCGAAAGGCCGCTCCCCGCAACGCACCCCCGCCCCGCCCGGCGCACGGTGAAGGGCATGCGGCTCTCGAAACTCGCGCTCGCCGCCGCGCTGCCCCCGGTGCTGTTGATCACCTGCGAGGCATCCGTCCGCAGCGCCGCTCCCCAGCCCCCGCAGCGCGCCGTCGAACACCACCGCCCCGTGACCGCGGCGCGGCCGACGATCATGACGAGGCACACCTGGGGCGCGGACGAGCACTCGGTCCGCGAGCGGCCCACGTACACCCACGCGGTACGGGCCGTCTTCCTCCACCACACCGACCACGACAACGACTACGACTGCGCCGACGTGCCCCGCCTGCTGCGCATCCTCCAGACACAGCACGTCCAGCGCGGTTGGGACGACGTGGGCTACAACTTCGTGATCGACCGCTGCGGCACCATCTACGAGGGCCGCTCGGGCGGCGCGTCCCGCGCCGTGAAGGGCGCGCACACCGGCGGCTTCAACGACGACACCGCGGGCATCGCCTTCCTCGGCACCTTCGACGAGGGCCAGAAGGTCCCGGACAAGGCGCTCGCCGCCGCAGCCCGCCTCATCGCCTGGAAGCTCAAGCCGGGCGCCGATCCAAAGGGCTGGGCGAAGCTCCGCTCGGAGAGCGACAGCAGCCGCGTGGAGAAGGGCGACACCGCGAAATTCCACACGATCGCGGGCCACCGGGACGCGTACGAGACGGACTGCCCCGGCAAGGAGCTCTACGACCGCCTCCCCGAACTCCGCTCCAAGGTCGCCGAGTTGCGCGCCGACGCCGCCCGAAGGCAGCGGCGCTGAACCTCCCTCCCCGCACCGGGGTACCGTGCACGCGGCATCGCCGCACGTCGTCGACGCCCTCGTCCCGGCGCCGTCCGGCACGGACGCCGAAGCGCGGCGCACCGACCGGTCCGTCGGCGAGAGAACAGAGGGAGCACGCATGAGACTTCAGGGGAAGAGCGCCGTCGTCACGGGCGGCGCCGGCGGCATCGGCCGCGGCATCACGGCGGCGTTCCTCCGCGAGGGCGCATCGGTCCTCGTCGTCGACCGCGACGAGGAGGCGCTGCGCACCGCCGAGTCGGAGCTGGACGCCGGCGACGCGCTGCGCACCCTGCGGTGCGACCTCGCGGACCCGTCGGCCGCCGAGGAGATCCGCGCAGCCGCCGTCGGCCGCTTCGGCGGCATCGACGTCCTCGTCAACAACGCACACGCCTCCCGCCAGGCGCCCTTCGCCGAGCACACCCAGGAGATGTTCGCCCTCTCCTTCGACACGGGCTTCCACGCCACGGCCCGCCTGATGCAGTCCTGCTACCCGCACCTGCGCGAGCGCCGCGGCTCGGTGATCAACTTCGCCTCGGGCGCCGGGCTCGACGGCCAGCCCAACCAGGCGTCGTACGCCGCGGCGAAGGAGGCGATCCGCGGTCTGAGCCGCGTCGTCGCCAACGAGTGGGCGGCCGACGGGATCAACGTCAACCTCATCTCCCCGATCGCGCGCACCGCGGGCGTCGACGCGTGGGCGAAGCAGCGCCCCGAGCAGTACGAGCAGGTCGTCCGCAAGATTCCGCTCGGGCACATGGGCGACCCGGAGACGGAGATCGCCCCCGTCGCCGTCTTCCTCGCCAGCGAGGACAGCGCCTACATGACAGGCCAGACGCTGATGGCCGACGGCGGCACCCTCATGCTCCGCTGACCCGCGAGCCGACGCACCGCAGGCGAGGCGTGCCCCCGCCGACCGAGTACCGCGCGCCCCCTCCCGGTGTCCGCCTCCGCGCTGCACGCCCCGACGACGGCCCCGCGGCGCGCCCTCCACCGGGCGGGCATCGACGGGGGCGGCGCCGCCTTCGAGACGGCGGCGCCGAGTCCGGCGCGGCGAAGCTCGCCGGCCACCGCCACGTCGCCGCCGACGAGGAGCGGGCGGCTCCTCGGCCGGGTCGGTCTCACAGCGCGCCGCGTACGCGGGCGTCGTCGAGCACCCGGTCCACGTCCGCGGCGAAGCCCGGCGCCGCGAGCGCGCTCGCCACCCCGACGAAGGCGGCCGACGTCCGGACGGCGCAGTCCGGCACCTTCCCGGAGAACACCGCGAGCCCCGCCTGCCACGCACGCGCCGGCTTCCGCATGGTCGGGCGCCGCGAACGGATGGGCGGGCGCCGGCGACGTGATCCTCGTCGAGCGCCGCAGCCCGCTCGTCCGCTGACCGGGCCACCAACGGACCCGGCGGACGGACCGGTTGGGACCGACCGGCCGCGGCAGGAGAGGAGCGCGCGCTCCGCGGTAGCCTGGAGACGCGGCACCGACGTGTGCCGCGCGGCGGTGGGGCCCGCCGCCCCCAACCGCGGCACCGCCGCCGACGGTCCCTGCTTGCAGCAGTCCCCGCCCGCCAGGGCGCCGTGCGAGTAGGAGATCCCCGTGCCGGAACCGCCCCCCGCCGAAGACCCGGACGTCGACCTCCACCTGCCGGCCCACCGTGCGGAGCTGCGCAGCGGCCGCGCCTCCCTGCTCGGCGCCGTCGCGCTGGGCGGAGCGCTCGGCGCGGGCGCGCGGTACGGCGTCACGCTGCTGTGGCCGACGCCGCACGGCGGCTTCCCCTGGGCCGTCGCCTGCGTCAATACGGCGGGGTGCGCGCTGATCGGCGTCTTCATGGTGCTCCATGAGGAGTTGGGCTCCCCGCACCGGCTGCTGCGCCCGTTCGTCGGGGTCGGCGTCCTCGGCGGGTTCACCACCTTCTCCACCTACGCCGCCGACACCCGCACCCTCCTCGCCGCAGGACGCCCCCTCGTCGCGCTGGCGGACCTCGCGGCGGTACCGCTCCTGGCGCTCGCCGCCGTCGCGGTGTCGGCGCGGGTGACGCGGGCGTGCGTCGCGCGGATACGGAACGCCGAGGGGGCGCGGTGAACTGGCTCCTCGTCCTCGTCGGGGGCGCGCTCGGCGCCCCGCTGCGGTACCTCACCGACCGCGCCGTGCAGTCGCGGCACGAGAGCGCGTTCCCCTGGGGCACGCTCACGGTCAACGTGCTGGGCTGCCTCGGCATCGGCCTCCTCACCGGCGCCGTGCTCGCCGGCGCGGCCCCGTCGGAGCTCCGACTCCTCCTCGGCACCGGCCTGTGCGGCGCCCTCACGACCTACTCGACGTTCTCCTACGAGACGCTCCGCCTCGCCGAGAGCGGCGCCGCCCTCCAGGCCGCCGCCAACGTGGGCGTGAGCGTCCTCGCGGGGTTCGGCGCGGTGCTCCTCGGCGACGCGGCGGCCTCGGCGGCGTGGGGCTGAGTCCGTCGCCGACTCCCCTGCCCCGCGGACGAGTTGACGGCGGCCGCGGTACCGCCCGGCGCCGCGGCGGGCCGCGTGCTAGCTTCTGTATACAGCACGTATGCAGAAGCGTCGGTGGGAGAACTGGCTGTGCAGTCCGGTAGGCAGAAGGCGTACACGTACCTCAAGGAGACGGTGCTCACCGACCCGGCGATGCAGGGCGAGTTCCTCTCCGAGCAGACGATCGCCGACAGCATCGGCGTCTCGCGGACCCCGATCCGCGAGGCGCTCCTGCTCCTCGCCGCCGAGGAACTCGTCAGCCTCGTCCCCAAGCGCGGCGCCTACATCGCGCCCCTCTCCGGCCGCGAGATCGCCGAACTCATGGAGATGCGCGCCGTGTTGGAGCGGCACGCGGCGCGGTGCACGGTCGAGCGCGACACCACGCCCGTGGAGGGGATGGAGCGCGTCCTGCGCGAGCAGAAGTCGCTGCGGGGCGAGCACAGCGCCCGCGAGTTCATCGCCGCCGACCACCGGTTCCACGCCACGCTCATCGGCGCCGTGGGCAACGAGCTGATGGCGAAGCAGTACGACGCGCTCCGCAGCCGGCAGATCCGCGCCGGCGTCGACGCGCTCTACCGCTCCGGCGGACGGCAGGACGAGGTCCTCACCGAGCACCGGCGCATCGTCGAGGCGCTCGGCGAGGGAGACGCGGCGAAGGCGTGCACCGCCATCGACGAGCACATCGCCGCCACCCGCCGCATCCTCACCGACGGCTGACCCGTACGGCCGGCGCCCCGCACCGGCCGTACGCCACGGCACCCGTCACAACCTCCGGTTGTCGAGCACCGCGACCGCCCGGCGCACCCGCTCCACCTCGTCGACGTCCACGTCGGCGACGAGCAGTTCGGGCGCCGTCCCCGCTTCCTGCCGCACGCTTCCGTCGGGGGCGACGAGCAGGCTGTGGCCGATGCCCGTCGGTGCCTCGGTGCGCTCCTCGATGTCGGCCTCCGGGTCCGGCGGCGCCTGGTCGACGGCGGCGACCCAGACCGTCGCGTCGAGCGCGCGGGCCCTCGCCAGGAGCGACCAGTGGTCGAGCTTCCCGGGGCCCGCGCCCCAGGAGGCCGGGACCACGCTGAGCTGGGCGCCCGCGTCGGCGTGCGCGCGGAAGAGCTCGGGGAAGCGCACGTCGTAGCAGGTGGCGAGGCCCGTCCGGACGCCTGCGACGTCGAGCGTCACCACCCGCTGCCCCGGCGCCACGGTGTCGGACTCCCGGAAGCCGAAGGCGTCGTAGAGGTGGATCTTGTCGTAGAAGACCTCGGCGTCGGGACCGGTGGCGAGCAGCGTATTGGCCACCCGGTCGTCCTCGGCGGGCGTGAACATCCCTGCGACGACGGTGAGTCCGTGGCGCCGGGCGAGCTCCCTGAGGCCCTCGGCCCACGGCCCGTCGAGCGGCTCGGCGACGGGGCCGAGCGGAACGCCGAAACAGACCATGGTGGCCTCGGGGAAGACGGCGAGCTGCGCCCCTTCGGCGGCAGCGCGGCCCGCCAACTCGTCCACCGCCCGCAGGTTCTCCTGCGGGTCGCCTCCCGCCGTGAACTGGCACAGCGCGATACGCAACGTGGTCACTGCGACTCCTTTCGCTCGTGCGGCCGGGTTCCTGCGCCCCGCCCGCGGAGAAGGCCCTACGGCCGACCGGCGCCTGCGCGGTCCTCCGGTTCGGCGCCCGCGCCCTCGACGAGGCGACGGTAGCTGTCGTCCTCACCGTGGTCGGGGTCCCTGCCCACGAGCACGCCGATCACCGTCAGCACCGCGGTGACGAGGATGTACCCGGCGAGCGGCAGCCACAGCCCGAACGACCCGAGCAGCGCAGTGAAGACGAGCGGCGCCACGGCGCCGCCGATCACGCCGGCGAGCGTGTAGGCGAGCGAGGACCCGGTGTACCGCAGCCGCGGCGTGAACTGCTCGGCGACGAACGCCGCCTGCGGCCCGTACATCGCGGAGTGGATCACGAGCGCCACGATCACACCGAGCACGAGCAGTCCCCACGAGCCGGTGTTGGCCATCGGGAAGAAGACGAACGGCCAGACGCCCGCGGCCACCGCCGCACCGAGGTAGAGCCGGCGCCGGTTGAGGCGGTCGGAGAGCGCACCGGCGAGCGGGATGAGGAAGATCTGGAGCGCGGAGCCGATGAGCACGGCACCGAGCGCCTTGCTGCGCGCCATCCCCAGCTCCTCGGTGGCGTAGGTGAGGACGAAGACCGTGAACATCGCGTAGAGGACGTCGGGCGCCACCCGGGAGAACACGGCGGCGGCGAGCGGGCGGCGCTGCGTCGTGAAGACCTCGCGGATCGGCGCCTCGGGGCGCTCCCCGACGGCCTCCATCCCCTTGAAGACGGGCGTCTCCTCCAGCCGCACGCGTATCCACAGCCCGAAGGCGACGAGCACGCCGGAGAGGAGGAAGGCGATCCGCCACCCGAAGGAGAGGAACTGGTCCTCGGTGAGCAGGGCACCGAGCGCGGCGAGCGCGCCGTTGGCCATCAAGTTGCCCGCGGGCGGGCCGATTTGCGCCGCCGAGGCCCAGAAGCCCCGTTGCCGCGCGTTCCCGAACTCACTGGTGAGCAGGACGGCACCGCCCCACTCGCCGCCGACGCCGACGCCCTGTGCGAACCGCAGCAGCACCAGCAGGATCGGCGCGATCGGCCCGGCGACCGCGTGCGTCGGCAGGCACCCGATGAGGAAGGTCGCGGCACCGACGAGCACGAGCGTCGCGACGAGTACCCGCTTGCGCCCGATGACGTCGCCGAGTCGCCCGAAGACGAAACCGCCGAGCGGGCGCGAGACGTAGCCGACCGCGTACGTCGAGAAGGCGAGGAGGGTCCCGGTGAGCGGGTCCTCGGACGGAAAGAAGAGCTTGCCGAAGACGAGCGCCGAGGCGGCCGAGTAGACCGCGAAGTCGTACCACTCCAGCGAGGTGCCGGTGAGGCTGGCGGTGAAGGCGCGCACAAGGGTTTTGCGGTCCGGTTCGGCCGGTCCCGGCGAGCCATCCGCGGCTGCCCGGACTGGCTGGTTCTGCTCCACGGGAAGGTCCCCTAACGGTCACGAACCTGCTGTCGTACAGCAGCATACTTGCTGTATACAGGTCGTATGCGCAACCGGAGGGACGCGGAATTTACCCCTCCGAAACCCGGCCTGATCTGGAGGAACCCATGCCGAGCCTGACCTTCACGCTCCCCGACGGCAGCCGCCGCACCGCCACGGCGGTCAGGCTCCTCAACGCCGGGTACGCGGGCCGCAGCCAGGAGGACGTCGCGGCGCACGTCGCCGAGCTCGCCGAGATCGGCGTCCCCGCGCCGGCGACGACACCCGCGCTCTACCCCGTCTCCCCCTACCTCGCGCAGCAGACCGGCACCGTGCGCGTCCAGCACGCGCGCACCTCCGGCGAGGCCGAGTGGGCGCTCGTCGTCGACGACACCGGCGACCTCCTCCTCACGGCGGCCTGCGACCACACCGACCGCGAGCTGGAGGCCCACGGAGTGGCCTGGAGCAAGAACGCGGGTCCCGATGTCCTCGCCGAGCAGGCCTGGCGCCTCGCCGACGTCGCCGAACGCATCGACGACCTGCGCCTCAGCGCGTGGGTCACCGACGCCGGAGGCGCCGAGCGGCTGCTCCAGGACGGCACGGCGGCCGAGCTCCTCACGCCCGAGTACTGGTCCGAAGTCCTGCGCGAGCGGGGCGAGTTGGAGCCCGGGACCGTCCTGATCTCCGGGACGATCCCGATGCTCCCCGACGTCGACCAGTTCGCCGCCGCCTGGCGCGTGCGCCTCTCGGACCCGGCGACGGGCGAGGTCATCGAACTCGCCTACGACGTCGTGCCGATGCCCGAGCCCATCGGCTGACACCGGCGCACCACGGCGCGTTCGGCAGGCGTGGCCCGCGGGCGGCTGGGTAACAGCCCCTCCTGCACGTGGGCCGCGCCAGGCCGTACGCCACGGAGGGAGCCGAAGTGGAGCTGCTGGGACCGCAGGGGTCCGCCGCGTCGACGGGACGCTCGCGCGGGAGAGCGCTGCGCAGGGCCGCGCGCGGGGCCGAGCGGGCGCTGGGCGACGCGCTGCTGCGCGGGGCCGCGCAAGCACGCGGGCTCGGTGCGAACCGGCCGGAAAGAGCCCGTCGTTGGACGCTCCCCGAGATCGACCGGCGGCTCTTCCGCGCCGTGGCCGCTCGGGACTGGCCGGGCGCCGAGAGCACGCTGCCGCGTCTCAGCCGCGCCGCCGACCGCAGCAGGCTGTGGCTGGGCGTGGCCGCCGGCATCGCGGCGAGCCGCTCGCCGCGCGGAGCACGGAGCGCCGTGCGCGGGCTGGCCTCGATCGGGTTCGCCTCGGCCGTCGTCACCCCGCTCGGCAAGCGGTACGTGGGCAGGGCCCGGCCGGTGCTGGAAACCGTGCCGCTCGTACGGCAGTTGAAGCGGCAGCCGTTCACCAGCTCCTTCCCCTCGGGGCACGCGGCCTCGGCCGCCGCCTTCGCCACCGGGGTGGCGTTGGAGTCCCCGCGGTGGGGCGCCGCCGTCGCGCCGCTCGCGGCGGCCGTCGCCTTCTCGCGCGTGTACACGGGCGTGCACTACCCGAGCGACGTGCTCGCCGGCTCGGCGATCGGCGTCTGCGCGGCGCTCGCCGTCCGGGGCATAGCGCCCACCCGCTCCCAACTTCCGGCGCCGGGGCGCCCGTTGGCGCAGGCCCCGGCGCTGCCCTCGGGAGCGGGGCTGGTGCTCGTCGGCAACGTCGGCTCCGGTGGACGCGCCGGAGGGCAGCCCGGGGAGCCGACCGAGCTCGGGGCCGTGCGGCAGCTTTTGCCCGAGGCGGAGGTCATCGTCTGCGACCCGTCGGAGGAGGACCTCGGCGAGGTGCTGGAACGGGCGGCGCGGCGGGCTGCCGCACACGGCGGCGCGCTCGGCGTCCACGGCGGGGACGGCACCCTCAACGCCGCGGCCGGTGCCGCGCTGCGCGCCGGCGTCCCGCTCGCCGTCGTGCCGGGCGGTACGCGCAACCACTTCACCCAGGATCTCGGCGTCGAGACGCCGGTCGACACCTGCCGGGCCGTGCAGGCGGGCGAAGCGGTCAGCGTCGACCTCGGGTGCTTCCGGGACCTGGGGGCGGCGGAAGGCGAAGACCGCGCACGGGACGGGTACTTCCTCAACACGTTCAGCCTCGGCACCTACCCCGAGCTCGTCAGGACCAGGGAGCGGTGGGCGCCGCGGCTCGGCGCGTGGCCCGCGGGGGTGCTCGCCGCCGTCCACGTCCTGCGGACCGGCAGCCCCGTCCACGCCGGGCTCGGCGGCGAATACCGCACCCTCTGGCTGCTCTTCGCCGGCAACTGCGCCTACCGCGCCGGTCTCGCGCCCGTCCGCCGCCGGGACCTCACCGACGGGCAGCTCGACGTGCGCCTCGTCGACGCGGGGAACTGGCCGCGGCTACGGCTCCTCGTCGCCGCGCTCACCAGCGCCGTCGACCGCTCCCCCGTCCACACGACGGCGCGGCTGCGGCAGTTGGTGATCAGCGACATACCCGAGGGCTCCCACCTCGCCTACGACGGCGAGGTGGCACCGGCACCCGCGCGGCTGCTCCTCGACAAGCGCCACGAGGCCCTCACCGTCTACCGCTCGGTGCTCGACTGACGGAGTCGGGCGAGGCGCACGACGCGGCACCGACCGCCCGGCCACGTGCCGGCGGCACGCCGCCCGGACTTCCCTCCGCAAGAGACCCCGGCGCGGAGTTCGGGACCGGCCACTGGCTAAGTCACTTGCTTGACCGGTGTTGACCGAAGGGCGTTCACTGAACGCGGGGCCCGCACCGCAACCGGTGCGTACGCAGGCCCGGCCGCGCCGGCGCTCGCCGCCTGCGAGAGAATGCCGACGCCGACTCCGCCCGCCGCGAGCGGCGCGGCGGCACCCGCGCCGGAGCGATGCAACCCGGGGCGCGGGCGGCGCCGGCCGACGTGCCGCTTGGAACTCGCCGTAACGGAGGAAGAGTTGGAGCCCACCGAGGGACCCGTCGTCCGCGGCCCGCGCACCGCGCCCGAGGGGTGCTGACCGTGCCCGGCAGGACACACGACACACGCGGGGGCGGCACCAGGGAGACCATCCTCGCCGTCGCCGAGCGCCTCTTCGCCGAGCACGGCGTCTACGCCGTCTCCAACCGGCACATCAGCCTGGCGGCAGGACAGGGCAACAACGCAGCCGTCGGCTACCACTTCGGCACCAAGTCCGACCTCGTACGCGCCATCGTCGGCAGGCACGCGAAGCCCATCGACGACCGTCGGGACGCGATGCTCGCCGAGATCGGCGACACCTGCGAGATCCGTGACTGGGTCGCGTGCCTCGTCCGGCCCGGGGTCGACCACCTCGCCTCGCTCGGCTGCCCCACGTGGTACGGGCGGTTCGCCGCGCAGGTGATGACCGATCCGCGGCTGCGCGAGATCGTGATCGACGAGACCTTCGGCCCGTCCGTCCAGCACACCGTCGACGGCCTCAACCGCTGCCTGCCCGACCTCCCGCTGCCGGTGCGCATGCAGCGCAGCAGCATGGCACGCCTCCTGCTCACCCACTCGCTCGCGGAGCGCGAACGCGAACTCGCCGAGGACAGCCACGCCTCCGGGTCGAGCTGGGACGAGTACGCGACCTGGCTCACCGACGCACTGGTCGGCCTCTGGCTCGCGCCCCACACACCCGGGAGCTGAGCGGAGAACCGGGCCGCACCGGAACGCTTCCGCGGATACGCTCCCGTCTCCGCACCGTCGCCGCCGGGAGCCCGACCATGCCCGAACCGTCCTTCGTCCGCCTGCGCGGGCGCCGCTTCGCCTACGTCGACCACGGCGGCCCGGGCCCCGTACTCCTCGCGCTCCACGGGCACTTCGGCCGGGCGACGCTCTTCGACCCGCTCGCCGAGGCGCTGCACGGCCGCTACCGGGTCGTCGCGCTCGACCAGCGGGGGCACGGCCTCTCGGAGAACGGCGGCGACTTCGCACCCGAGGAGTACGCGGAGGACGCGGCTGCCTTCCTGCGCAGGCTGGAGAGCGCCCCCGCCGCGGTCGTCGGCCACTCCATGGGAGGCGCGGTCGCCTACTTCCTCGCGGCCCGCCATCCCGCCCTCGTCTCGGCGCTCGTCGTCGCCGACATGACGACGCGCAACCACGAGCCCGAGACCCGTCCCGTCCTCGACGTCTCGGCCTGGCCGCACCGGGCCGGCTCGCGTGCGCTGCTCCGCTCGGCGATCGAGGCGGACGTCCCGGACGCCTCGTACTTCCTCGACAGCGCGGTCGAGTTCGACGACGGGTGGGGGCTGCTCTTCGACACCGCGGACATGATGGCCTCGCAGCGCGCCCTCGTCGGGGACTTCGGGGAGGTGTGGGCCGCCTCGCGCCAGCCGGCGCTCCTGCTGCGGGCGGGCGAGAGCTTCGTCCTCACCGGAGAGACGGCCCGCCTGATGGCCCGCACGCGTCCGCGCACGGAACTCGTCGAACTCCCCGGCTGCGGCCACTGGCTTCACGCCGACGCACCGCGGACGTTCGCGGAGTCCGTCGGCTCCTTCCTCGACCGGGCCCTACGCGCCGACGCTCACGACTAAACCGATCTGTACACTCAACCGAGTAGACAGACCGGTCTACCGACCGAGAACAGCCGAGGACCCGAGGAAGATCATCATGACGTTCCTGACCGACAACCTCCTCGTCGACGGGGTGCGCCTCGCCTACCGAGACCGCGGCGCGGGCGACCCCGTCGTCCTGCTCCACGGAACCCCCTCGCACTCCGGCGAGTGGCGGGACGTCGCGCCGCGGATCGAGGCGGCCGGCCACCGCACCCTCGCCTACGACCTGCTCGGCTACGGCCTCTCCGAGCGCCCGGCACACCGCGACACCTCCGTCGCCGCGCAGACGGAACTCCTCGGGTCGCTCCTCGACGAAATGGGCCTGGACAAGGTCGACCTCGTCGCCCACGACATCGGCGGCGCCGTCGGCCAGCGGTTCGCCCTCGCCCGGCCGGAGCGCGTGCGGCGCCTGATGCTCGTCGACACCGTCAGCTACGACTCCTGGCCGTCCGCGACGTGGCGCAGGATCATCGACGAGCGGATGGACGAGTACGCCGGCCTCTCACAGGAAGAGTTCGAAGCGCTGCTCACCCGGCAACTCGCCATGACCGTCGAGACCGAAGGGCTGATGGCGGGCGAGGTGCTGGACGCGTACCTCGCCCCGCACCGGTCGGCGCTGGGACGCGCCTCCTTCTTCGAGCACCAGGTACGGCACTACGACGCGACGTACACGGAGGAGATCGCCGACCGGCTCGGCGAACTCACCATGCCCGTGCGCATCCTGTGGGGGGAGCACGACCGCTGGCAGCCGGTCGGCTACGCGGAACGGCTCAGCCGCGACATCCCCCGCGCCGAACTCGTCGTCGTCCCGGGCGCAGGACACTTCGTCATGGAGGACGCCCCGCAGCGGGTCGCACGCGAGATCCTCGACTTCCTCGCCGTCCCGGTCCGGCAGGCGTGAACCGGACCCTGCCGCCGGCGCCAACCCGCGTCGGACCGTGACGAGTTGACGCGCCTCAGAGGGCCTCGGCCGCCGCTCGGGCGACGTCCTGGTCCTGGTCGCCCGAGCCGCCGCTGACGCCGACGCCGCCGACGACCGCGCCGTCGCGGTAGAGCGGCACCCCGCCGGCGAACGTCATCACGCGTCCCCGGTTGGAGACGTTGATCCCGTAGAACTGCTCGCCGGGCAGCGCGTTCCCGCCCAGCTCCCAGGTGGAGGTGTCGAAGGCCCGGGCGGAGAACGCCTTGTCGATGGAGATGTCGACGCTGCCGATCCACGCCCCGTCCATCCGCACGTGCGCGACGAGGTTGCCGCCGTGGTCGACCACGGCGATGTTGCTCGGCTGCCCGTTCTCCGACGCCTGCTTCTCGCCCGCGGCGATCACCCTGCGGGCGTCCTCCAGGGAGACGGTCTCGATGGTCGTCATGGTTCTCCCTCCTGCGGGTGCCCGACCATCGTCCCCCGGCCCGCGCGCTTCGGCCACGCGGAGGGAGGGCGGCCGCGGGGCGGCGGTGCGCGACAACGGAGAGGCAGCGGTTCGGTGCCGTGGGTGACTCCGCACCTGCCGTCGGCCGTCCCGATGCGGGCACGAGGGCGACCCGCGCCGGACGGCTTCGACGCGGCGAACTTCCGCGCGTAAACACGCAGTTGACCCGACCGACGGTGCTCCCGAAAAAGTCGAACTGGATTCTCCGCGTATACGGACTGTACGAGTTCCGCGGCACGGCAGGAGGAAGGCAAGGACGGCAGCGCACTTTCAGGTGATTCCCTCCGGGCGCTCTTGCCCGGGGGACTCGCCCCGCACAATGATTGTTCAGCACCGCGGGGCCCACGGTCGGCGAAGTGGGTTCCGTGGAATGCGTGGATTCTCGTTCCACATTCGACTCCAGGAGAACCGTGATCTCACCACCGAAGAATGTCGCGCGCACCATGGCGATGGCGCTCGCGGCAGCGGCCGCTTTCACCATGACGGGGCCGGCCACGACCGCGTCCGCAATCAACAAGGTCACCTGCAACCCCGGCGCAGGGTACTTGAAGATCTGGTCGCATCTGAACGGTCGTGACAGCGTGGACTGCTACGCAAACCGAGGAAAGACCAACTTCGGAAACTGGTGGGTCGACAAGATCTCCACCGGAAACAACAACGTGAAGTACTACGACGCCAACGGCGACGTGGTGAAGATCAATCGAGGCAAGACCATCAGCTACCCGAACCGCCCACCGAAGGTCAAGGCGATCGAGATTCTCTAGGGAGTTCACGGCGGTACGCGAGCGGACGGGCCGACACGTATTCCGCTCCCCGTACCGCGAGGAATCGTCGATGGCCGCTCGCCCGCCTTTTCGCGGGTGAGCGGCCATCGACGTGGGTGCGGGCAACAACCGGAAAAGCACTCGCAGTTGCAGGCTCGGGACATGCACGTCGGGCGCGAGCGCCGTCAGACTGTTCAGCCCCAGTCGCAACCCGTCACGCCGGCTCGACGGGGAACCAGAGGTCGCAGGTCGCCGTACTGAAGTCGTCCGCGTGCTCGAGTACCGCGACGATCGAGGGGCCCGGCCGGAGACGCCACGGGTTGGAGGGGAACCACTCGGTCGCGGTCGCGGCCCAAGTCTCCTGCAGGGTCTGCGGATGCGGTCCTGAGGTGCGGAAGACCACCCACCTGCCGGCCGGTACGTCGAGCGCGTCGAGGTCCTCGGGGGTCGGCGTGGTGTCCGAGACGGCGACCCCGTGCAGGTAGGTCAACCGGGTGCCCTCCGTGCCGTCGGGATCGACGTCGTCGCAGACTTGCAGCAGGCCCCCGGGCTCGGTGTCGCTGAGGGTCTTCAGCCGGAGGTGCTCCTCCTCCGGCAGTGCACTGACGTGCCGCTCGATGTGCGGGTTGATGCCGTGGTGGATCAGGGGAACACGTACTGCGTGTCCGATCAGACGGAACGCGGGGCGGTCGACGATGCGGGTGTCCATGGGGACGCTCCCTTCGACGGTCAGGCGGAACCTGAGTTGCGGTTGCGTACGCAGAGGGCCTCCGTCGCGGCGCGCGTCGCCCGGACCGGTGCCGTGGACGGCACGGAACGCCCGTCCGAAAGCCTCGGTCGACCCGTATCCGTACCGGACGGCGATGCTCAGCAAGTCGCCCTCCCTGCGGACCACTTCGGCAGCGGCGACGGTCATCCGGCGACGGCGCACGTACTCCGACAGCGGTATGCCGGCCAACGACGAGAACATCCGCCGCAGGTGGTACCCGGTCGTACCGAGCTCTTGGGCCAGCCCGTGGACGTCGAGCTCCTCGGCGAGGTGCTCCTCCACGAGGTCCACGAGGTGGTTGAGTGCCGAGATCACGAGGCCCTCCTTTCGCACTCCATCCTGAGAGGAAATTCAGCCTCGCACCCGACCGCTGCGAACCGATTCGATCGGGTGCCGCCGGGGCCGGCAAGGACTCGACGCATTCCCTCGACTGCGCTCTCCACGCACCGTCTCGCTCAGCAGAAGGCGCGGGCCGGGACACCTGGAAGTGCAGCGCAACGAAACGGCTCGACGACCGAGGCCCCGCGCGGAGGCTTCGTCAACTGGTCGCGACAGTGGGTCGTTGGCTTCTTCGTAGGATGGCCGCCATGTCCGTCCACCTGTCCCGAACGAGCCGAAGAAGGCCCGACGCCCACTTACTCCGAGGCAGTGCCGCGGCCCTCGTGGTGGGACGCGCCGCATGAGTGAGTCGTCTCTGCGTGACCGCATCGAGCGGTACTACGCGAGCGTGCCGTTGCTGTTCTCCGAGGCCGAGGCGTTCGGCAGCCTGCGCCTCTTCGTCCGCAGGAGAGCAGGCAGGCCGTACTACGGCGGTCCGAACCACGCCCGCCCCACCGCAGCCGCCGTGGCGCCCACTGCCGACGACATCGCCCTGGTCCGTGCTCGGCAGCGGGAGCTGGGCGTGCCGGAATCCTTCGAGTGGCTCGCCGAGACGACGCCGTCGCTGCGCGGCCGCCTCGCGGAGGCGGGCCTCTCCGTGGCCGAGCGCCCGCTGATGGTCCTCGACCCGCACCGCCGACTCGCCCCGCAGCCCGTGCCCTACGGCGTCGATGTCCGGGCCCTGGACGCCGACGACCCGGCCCTGCCGGCCGTACTCGCCCTCCCGGGACTCGCGTTCGCGGACGAGGGCACGGCGGTGGGGGCGACAGGCCGCGCGGAGTTGGCGGCAGCGGCCGCAGACCTCACAGCGGACGGCACGGTGGCGACGACGCGGCCCTCTCTCCACGCCGGCCACAAAGTCCTCGTCGCCGCCTTCGCCCCGGACGGCACCCCCCTTGCCGCCGGCCACTACCACCCGGCGGAGAACACGACCGAGATCGGCGGGATCGGCACCCTCGCCGTCGCCCGGCGCCAGGGTCTCGGCGCCGCCGTCATGGCAGCCCTGGTCGCCCACGCCCGCGACCACGGCGTGCGCACCGTCTTCCTCGCCTACGCAGAAGAGGCAGTCGCCCGCATCTACGCCCGCCTCGGTTTCCGCCCCGCCGGTACCACCCTGCTCATCGCTGACCAACCGGCCCGCGGCCAGTGAGGCCGGGAACGCTGACCTGTCACTGCGCCACTGCCGCGAAGGCGGCCTCGGGTTCCCGTGCCATGTCGGGGTAGGCCTGCCCCCGGCGCCTTTCGAGGAGCTTGACGGCCGGCTCAGACCGACCGGTAACGCAGGGGTCGCCGCGAGTGGCGACGCCGGAGGACTTGTCGCGCCCTCCGGCTCGCTGTCCTACCAATTCCGCGCCGCGCTGCTCGCGCCCGCGTTCGACGCCGCCGAGCAACGCATCCAGCCGTAAGTCAACGCCGACCGGACAAAAGCTGGACGAACAGTAGACGCGGAACATGCCGACGCGCCCGGCAGCCATCATCCCGCCCGCCTGATTCAGCACGGATGCCGCCGACCGTGTTGCCACAGGTCAACTCCGGCTCCGCGCCGCACTGCCCAGTTGCCGACGGGCGGCACCGGCACGCCGATGCACAGGCGACGCGGCTCGGCACCCACGGGAGCTTCTGGTCCTGCCCGAAGGTATCCACTTACCCAAATTTCGACAACACCTTGCCCGCCCCCTCCAGGAATGCAAGGCCCAGGGAACGACTCAGCAGCTCAACATTGACGATCATTGGCAACTGTTGCCAACAGGATGCCCGTGCACTAGCGTGACCGCCGGTCAGCACGAAACCTGCCCCACGAGCCCGTTCCCGTCGGCCCTTTCGCCGCAGGCGCCGCAGGGGAAGCGCGCACCTGTCGCGCGTTCCCTTCACGACTTCCGCCCGGAGAGAAAATGAGCATGATCGTCCGCGTCGTGGCCCGTTTTGACGTCGGTTGCCCGCGCCCTGACCTTCCTGGTCGCCGATCCGTCCGGCACCGGCCTGCCGTCGGGCGGGCCTTCGGAGCCGTCGCCGGTGACATCGACTGAGCGCCGACGCCCGGAGCCGGTCGGCGTCCGATCCCCCGGCCCCGTGGGAGCGGCGACCGTCGCCCCAGCCACTGCGCGGCGGGTCCTCGCCCCGGACCGTCGGCGCGCGCGTCAGAACCACCCGAACTCGACGGCCCGGCGCGGGAGTTCAGCGCCCCGGTGCCACGTCGCCAGACCGTGAACGTCCTTCCTATTGGAGTTGAGATGAACGGGTCGTCCGAACAGGCCGTCGGCCTGGACCGCACCGTCCGCTTCGGAGAGGTCCAGTACGACTTCCACGTCCGCTCCGGCACCTCGGGACGGAGCGACCTGCGTACCCGCCTGACCGAGCTGGACGCGGATCGCTTCGTGCTCGTCGCCGATACCGGGCTCCCGGAGGAGCTGATGCAGGCGGTCGAGCTGAACCTCGGCACCGTCGCCCCCACCACGGTCGTCAGAGCCCGGGCGGCCGAGTCGGAGAAGAACCTCACCGCTCTGGACCGTATCGCCGAGCAGGCCCTCGAAAGCGGCATCACGCGCCGGTCCGTCGTGGTCGCACTCGGCGGCGGAGTCGTCGGCAACCTCGCCGGCCTGCTCGCCGCGCTGCTCTTCCGCGGAATACGGCTGGTGCACATGCCCACCACGCTCCTCGGCATGTCCGACTCCGTGCTCTCCCTGAAGCAGGCCGTCAACTCGTCCTGCGGGAAGAACCACTTGGGAACCTTCCATGCCCCGGTGATGGTGTGGAACGACCTCGATTTCCTCCGGACGCTGCCGGCGGACGAAATACGCTCCGCGCTCTGCGAGACGATCAAAAACGTGCTCGGTATCGTCCCGGAGCACTACGACGAGGTCGCCTCCCTGCTGCGTACCGACGCCGACTACACCCCGGAGGTACTGGGCCGCTTCATCGACCTGTGCGTCGACGCCAAGTCCGCCGTCATGCGCAGCGATCACCAGGAGAAGGGGGAGGCCCTGATCCTGGAGTACGGTCACACCACCGGGCACGCCGCGGAACTTCTCACCGGCGGGCGGTTCAGACACGGCTACGCGATCGGAGTCGGCATGCTCGCCGCCGCCCGCATGTCCCGGCGGCTCGGCGTCCTCGACCTCTCCGACGAGCACGCCCACCGCGAGCTCCTCGAACGCAACGGAGCACCGACGCAGTTGCCACCGGGCCTGCTCACCGACGCCTTGGTCGAAGTGGTGCGACGGGACAACAAGCGGGGATACCTGCCCGGCACCCCTGGGACTCTGGACTACATCCTGCTGGAGGCGCCGGGCCGGGCACACCGTCCGGGCGGCCGGATGATCACCCAGGTCGACGAGGAGACGGTACGGGCAGGCATCGAGTCCGTTCTCCACGACCAGCGCTCCCTGGTGGTGGCCTGAGATGGCGACCGTGGTACGCGGCGAGCGCCGCCCCTTCGGCCCGATCGCCAACGACGTCTCCGGCCCCGCGGTCACCCACCGCCAGGTCGGCGGGGAGGGGGTGTGCCGCTGGAAGATGCTGATGAACGGCATGCACCTGGAGGGCGAGTGGAACTGCGTCGAGTACGTGGTGATCGAGCCCGGTGGCTCGGTCGGTGAACACGTCCACCTGCGCACCGAGGAGATCTACTACATCGTCTCCGGCCGCGCCCTTCTCACCATGAACGGGGAGGAGTCCGAGGTGTCCGCCGGCGACCTCGTCACCACCCCGATCGGCGCGGCCCACGCCATAGCCAACCGCGGCGACACCGACATGCACTTCTTCGTCACCGAGGTGTTCCCCGGTACGGGCCCCGCCGCGGAACCCGCGGTCGTGCGGGTACCGGAGCTGCTCGCCCCGCAGGGGGGCAACCGTGTCGCCCGCGTGGACCTGACGCCGCACTTCACCGGCGACTGGAGGGAGTTCCGGCTGCTGGAGGTCCCGCCGGGCGGACGGATCGAGGAGGACGTGCCGCAGGACCGCTCCGTAGTGCTGCACGTGCTGGAGGGCAGCGCAGCGATCGGCACCGACGGTGAGGAGTACCGGGGGGTGGCCGGGCTCTCGGTGGCCGTGCCGCCCCGCTACGTCGCCACCGTCGACAACACGCACGCGCAGCGACGGCTGAGGGTCATTCGCACGGAGGTGGGGGTCAGGTGAAGCTCGGACTCGAAGGACGGCGGGTCGTCGTCACGGGAGCCGCCGGCGGCATCGGGGCCGGGACGGCGCGGGCGCTGGCGGCCGAGGGAGCACGGCTGGCCCTGCTCGACCGGGACGAGACCGAACTCAAAAGTGTGCAGGCCGAGTTGGAAGGGACGGCGGAGGTCGTGGCCGTCACCGGCGACCTCTCGACCGGAAGGGGCGTCCAGGAGGCGGTCGACGCCGCGCTGGTGGAGCTCGGCGGCGGTGCGGACGTCCTGGTCAACAACGTCGGCCAGTGCCGGGCCCGGACTTTCGACGAACTCAGCGACCAGGACTGGCTGGACACCTTCGAGATCAACTTCATGAGCGCGGTACGAGCGACCAGGCTCGTGCTGCCGGGGATGCGGGAGCGCGGCCGGGGAAGCATCGTCGTCAACGCCTCCGACCTGGCCCGCCAGCCGGAGGCCGGACCGGCCGACTACCAGGTCTCCAAGGTCGCGCTGGTCAGCCTCGCCAAGGGTCTGGCGCTCTCGGAGGGGCCGGCGGTCCGGGTCAACGCCGTCGCACCAGGCCCGGTGTGGACCCCGCTGTGGACCCGCCCGGGAGGCTTCGCGGACACGCTCGGTGACGTCCACGGCCGCGACGCACGCGAGGCGGTGGAGCACGAGCTGAGCAGACGTCAGTTGCCGCTCGGGCGGATGGGTGCCCCCGACGAGGTCGCCCGGGTCATCACCTTTCTCGCCTCCGACGCCGCCTCCTTCGTCACCGGTTCGGTCTGGGGGGTGGACGGCGGCACCATCCGCGGCCTGCTCTGACCCTTCCTCCCGTCCACAGTCCGGCAAGGAGACCACTGATGAGCACAACACGGGCGCCGCACGGCCGCCCCCCGCTCCGCGCGGGCCGGCCCTGGCCCCGCTGGCCGCGTCCCTCGGCGGGAGCCGAGCAGGCTCTGCTGGAGGTCCTGCACTCGGGACGCTGGTCCATCGCGAGCCCGTACGACGGGAATCCGACGCACGAGCAGCGGTTCGCGGCCCGGTTCGCGGCATACCTCGGCGTCGGCAACTGCGTCCCGACCGCCAGCGGCACCGCCTCCCTGATGACGGCGCTCGAAGCATGCGGGGTGGGCGCGGGTGACGAGGTGATCGTGCCCGCGCTCTCCTGGGCGGCGTCGGCCTCGACCGTGCTGGGGGTCAACGCGGTTCCGGTCTTCGCCGACGTGGACCCCGGCACGCTCTGCCTCGATCCGGCCGCTGCCGAGGCCGCCATCACCCCCGCGACCAAGGCGATCATGGTCGTGCACCTGTATTCGGCGGTCGCCGAACTGGCCGCTCTGCGGGCGCTCGCCGACCGGCACGGGCTCGCCCTGATCGAGGACAGCGCCCAAGCGCACGGCGCCTCCTACCGGGGCCGCAAAGTGGGCACCGTCGGCGACGCCGGGACCTTCAGCATGCACCACACCAAACTGCTCAGCAGCGGGGAGGGAGGCGCGGCCGTCACACACGACGCGCGCATCGCCCGCCGGATCGAGCATCTGCGCGCCGACGGCCGGTGCCGGAGCACGGCCCCGCCCGCCCCCGGCCTCCCCGAACTCGTCGAGAGCGGCGAGCTGATGGGCAGCAACCGCTGCCTCTCGGAATTCCAGTCCGCCCTGCTGACCGCCCAGCTCGAAGAGCTCGACGGGCTGAACGCGGTACGGCGGGCCAATGCGGAGACGCTCGACCGCCTGCTCGGCGGGATGGGGCTCACCCCGCAGCGGACCTCGCCCGGTACCACGGAACGCACCTACTTCGGATACGCGGTCGGTCTGCCCGGCGCAGTACTGAGCACGATGCCGGCCGAAACCGTCGCCGGTGCCCTCACCGTCGAACTCGGTCTGCACGTGAAGCAGGTGTACCCACCGCTGTACGCCAGCCCGCTCTACGACCCGGCCTCACGCCCCCGGTTCGACATCGGCTCCGGGCACCTCGACCGGCTGGTCCGCGGCCGACACGACCTGCCGGTCGCCGAGCAGGCGGCCCGCTCCTTCCTCACCTTCCACCACGCGGCCCTGCTCGGTGAGGAGGCGGACATGGAAGACATCGCCGAGGCCTTCCGGCGCGTTCTCGGTTCTTGCGCGGAGCTGCCGGGCTAGGGGCCGTGCGTCCCGTCCCCCATGGGCGTCGCGCTGGTGGGCCGGAGGTCCGCGTTGCCTGCCGTGCCGCGCCGGTGTCAGGCGGCGGCCTCGTGCAGGCTCCGGAGCGCTCGTACGGCGGAGCGGATTTCCAGCAGGTAGGCGGTGGCGCCCAGGGTCCAGGCCAGGGCCGGCGGCACGGATTGCGCCGTGTGGCCGACGGTGTCGACGCGGGCGCCGTGCGGCAGCGCCAGCATGCGCAACGCCGTGAAGTGCTGGGCCGGCACGTTGACGGCGCTGGTCACCAACAACAGCCGTGTGCCTGGACGGAGCCGGCCGAGGCGATCGGCGAAGAACGCGTACGTGTCGGCGGTGTCGGCGCGGCGGCCGGGTGTGCGCGAAGGCGCCGCCGCCACCCGGACCGGCAGCCCCGCGGTGGTTCGGTAGTGCCGCACGCCCCAGGTCTCGCCGACCTCGGGGGAGTTCTCCCCGACGACTCGTTCGGGCTCGCCCAGCCCGAACGCCTCACGGGTACATGCGTCCAGGGCCTGGAACTCGTCACGGAGGCGGGGGTGTCCGATGGCGACGGCATGGGAGAACTCCTCCGGGGAGAAGGGGCGGTGGCCTCCGAGCGCGGTGACGGACCCCGCGTCGAGCCGCCCGGTGTTCAGCAGCCGCGCCGCTTCACCGGTGCGGACACGGCATCCCCGCAAGGTTCCGCCCAGCACCAGCACGTGGTCGTAGGCGGGGAACCGCGGCGGGGGGCTGTCGCGCAGGCCGAGCGCGGTGGCGGCCTCCAGTGCCAGCGTCTCCTGGCGGCCCGTCAACTCCAGCGCGCGAGCTTGGTGCCGCTCCCCGCCTCCGCGGGTGTCCCACCTGTCGGTGAAGGCGTCCAGCCGTGCCAGCAGTCCGCTGCCGGCGGGCGTCCCCGCGGCGAGCGCCTCGGCGAGCC
>NZ_AJTQ01000249.1 GCF_000262345.1 Streptomyces xiaopingdaonensis
GGATGGACGGCGAACGCCGCGACCAGTCGTGCCAGTGCCGGTGTGGCAAGCCATCGCGCACCGTACGTGGTTGCCTGCTCCGCCCACTCCGTGGGCAACGATTGTCCCGCGTCAACTGACATGCCCCGCCCCTTTCGTGCCCTGCGCCGCGACGTCCGCCAACGTAGCCGCACAGACACGGCCTTGCCAAATGTTGCCCATGACTGGCAAGGTCTGACTTCCCCTGAACGCGCTGCGAGAGGTCCGGTATGACGGAGCAGAGCACGCTCATCACCCCGCACGACGTCCGGCCCGCTCCGCCGGCGGGCGGGCCGGGCCCCGCCGGCCGGCTCCTCTCCCCCGTCCACTTCGTCGGCATCGGCGGCGCGGGCATGAGCGCCGTCGCGCGGATTCTGGCAAGCCGGGGCGTGACGGTCTCCGGCACGGATGCGAAGGAGTCGCCCCGGCTGGCCGCCCTCCGCGCCCTCGGCGTCGGCGCGCACGTCGGCCACGATCCCGCGCACCTGCCCGAGACGGGCACCGTCGTCACTTCGGGTGCCGTCGCCGAGGACAACCCCGAACTGGCCCGAGCCCGTGCCCTCGGTCTCCCGGTGGTGCCGCGCGCCGCCGCACTGGCCGCGGTCATGGAAGGGCACCGGAGGATCGCGGTGGCCGGCACGGCGGGCAAGACCTCGACCTCCGGCATGCTGACGACGGCCGCGGCGCACTGCGGAGCCGACCCGTCCTTCGCGATCGGCTCCGAACTCGGCGGCTTCGGTACCAACGCGCACCACGGGGCGGGAGACCTGTTCGTCGCCGAGGCCGACGAAAGCGACGGCTCGTTCCTGCTGCTCTCGCCCGAGGTGGCCATCGTCACCAACGTCGGCAGCGACGACCACCTCGACTTCCACGGCACCCCGGAGCGGTACGCGAGGGTCTTCGAGGAGTTCGCGCACCGCGTCGCGCCGGGCGGTGTCCTCATCGCCAACGACGACGATCCCGGCGCCGCCCGCCTCGCGGAAGTCGCCCGCTCCCGCGTGCGGGTGCGCACCTTCGGGGAGTCGCCGACGGCCGATCTGCGCCTCACCCGGATCACCGTGACGTCCGGCGGCACCACCTACGGCTGCTCCCTCGACGGTGCGGCGCTGCCGGGCGTGCGCATCGCGTCCCCCGGCCGCCACATGGCGCAGAACTCGGCCGCGGCGCTGCTGGCCGCGCTCGAACTCGGCCTGCCCGCCGAGCGCGCCGTAGAGGGCCTCGCCGAGTACCGGGGGGTCGCACGGCGCTTCGAGTTCCGGGGCGCGGAGGCCGGCGTCCGCGTCTACGACGACTACGCGCACAACCCGACAAAGGTCGGGGCGCAGCTTCGGGCGGCCCGCCAGGTGGCCGGAGACGGCCGGCTGATCGTGGTCTTCCAGCCACCGCTCTTCACCACCACCCGCCGCTTCCCCTCCGAGTTCGCCGCCGCTCTGGGGCAGGCGGACGAAGTGCTCGTCCTCGACGTCTCCCGGGCCAGGGAGAAGCCCATCGAGGGCGTCACAGGGGCGCTGATCGCGGACCGGGTGCCGCTCCCGGCGGACCGCGTCCACTACTGCCCCGAGCGTGCCGAGGTCGTGCCCCGCCTGGCCGGCCTCGCACGCTCCGGCGACCTCGTACTGACCGTGGGGACCGGAGACGTCACCACCGTCGGCCCCGAGTACCTGGCCCGGCTGAGGGCCACGGCCGAGCACTGACGTAAGCCCCCCACGGACCGGAGACGGAGCAGCATGGTCTCGCACGAAGCAGCACCCGCGCCGGCGTCCGGAACGCAGGAGCCCGGTGGCGCCGGGCTTCGAGGGAATCGCGAATTCCTGATGTTCTTCCTCTCCCGGACCGCCTCCCGGTTCGGCGACGGCATGGTGCCCGTCGCGCTCTCCCTCGGGCTCGTCGCCACCGGGCACGGCGCCTCCGCCGTCTCCTTCGCCCTCGGCGCCTGGACAGCGTGTTTCGGCGGCCTGGTGCTCTTCAGCGGGGTGCTCGCCGACCGCTACTCCGCCCGCACTCTCATGATCGCCGCCGACGCGGGGCGGGCGGTGGTGACGGTCGGCCTCGCCGTCCTGTTCACCACCGACACCCCGCCCCTCGCCCTGGTCTACCTGCTCAGCGCCGTCAACGGGGTGGGCGCCGCCCTGTTCCAGCCCGGTATCGCCAGCACCATCCCCTCCCTCACCACCGCGGTCCGCCAGGCCAACGCCGTCATCCGGGTGACCGAGTCGCTGATGATGACGGCCGGGCCCGCCGTCGCCGGTGTCATAGCCGGCTTCGGCAGCGCCTCCGCCCTCTTCCTCGTCGACGCTGTCACCTTCGCGCTCAGCGGACTGTTCCTCGTCATGATGCGGCGGCGAAAGGCGGCGGGACCGCGGGGGACGTCCCTGCTCCGCGACCTGGCCGAGGGATGGCGCGAGTTCCGCTCGCGGACCTGGCTGTGGGCGGTGATCGCGGTGTGGACCGTGTACTCGCTGGCCTCGCTCGGCGCGCAACTGCCCCTCCAAGCGGTCCTCATCACCGAGAGCCACGGGGCGGACGTCTTCGGCCTGATGATGGCCGTCCAGGGAGCGGGCAACGTCGCCGGGGGGCTGGTGGCCTTCCGGGCCAGTCCCCGCAGACCCCTCGCGGCGGGCACGCTGGCCCTGTTCGGGGTCGCCGTCGGCACCTTCGCCCTCGCGGCCTCGGCACCGGCTCCCCTGATCGCCGCCGCCCTCTTCGCCGGTGGCGCGGGACTGGCCTTCTGGGTCGTCATGTGGAGCACCTCCATGCAGACGCACGTACCGCGGGCTGCGCTCAACCGGGTCAACGCCTACGACGTGGCCGGTTCTGTCCTCTCCCTGGCCGCCGGCCGCGCCCTCGCCGGCCCGGTCGCCCAGCATCTCGGCGCCCACTGGCTCCTGGCGGTCTCGACCGGGGTCAACCTGGTGGTGATCGTGGTCCTCCTCGCGATCCCCGCCGTGCGGAACCTGCCCCGGGCGGTCGGCACGCCTCCGGGCTCCGACTGCTGACAGGCGCCGAAACGTCCAGCCGCGGTCACCACGGCGGCTGGGACACGGAAAACCGGTTGAGGAGCGGGAGCGCCCGTACTGTCATGGTGCTCGCGATCCGAGGACCGTGCGGGGGAGATCGTCCGGAGAACACACGTGAGGATCGAGTTGAGCACAGAGAGCACTGCCGGGAACCTGCCCGTGATCGATGCCGACCTGGCCGCACGCCTGGTCGGCGCCCAGTTCCCCCAATGGGCCGGGCTGCCTCTGAGGCTGGTCGATCCGGCGGGTTCCGACCACGTGATCTACCGGCTGGGGGAGGAACTGGCTGTCCGGCTGCCGCGCCACCCGGGAGCGGTCGGTCAGGCGGAGCGGGAGCTGAGGTGGCTGCCGCGGCTCGCGCCCCGCCTGCCGCTGGCCGTGCCCGTGCCGCTCGGCGTCGGCGAGCCCGCTTTCGGGTACCCGTGGAAGTGGTCGCTCGCCCGCTGGTTGGAGGGGGAGAGGGCGACGCCCGACGCGTTGTCGGACTCGGTCGGGGCCGCCACGGCCCTGGCGGACTTCCTGCTCGCCCTCCATCGGGCGGTACCGGTGCCCTCGGCCACGGAGGGCGCCGGGGACGACCTCACCGTGCCGCCGCTGGCCGTCCGCGACCGACCCACCCGCGAGGCCATCGCGAAGACCCGCGACGTCTTCGACGCCTCCGCCATGACCGACTTGTGGGATGCCGCCCTCGCCGCCCCGCCGTGGGACCGGCCGCCGGTCTGGTGCCACGGCGATCTCCACACGGGCAACCTGCTGACGGTCGCCGGCGGTCTCAGCGCCGTCATCGACTTCGGCGAGCTGGGCTCGGGCGATCCGGCCTGCGACCTCACCATCGCCTTCACGCTCATGTCTCCCAGGTGCCGTCGGGTGTTCCGTGCCGCTCTCGGCGTGGACGACGCCACGTGGACGCGGGGCCGCGGATGGGCCCTGGCCACCGGGCTGAACGCCTACACCCTCTACGCCGCGGTGAACCCTTGGGTCGCCGCGCAGACCACCAGGCAGATCACCCAGGCCCTCATCGGCTGAGGACGGCCGAAGGCGATGGACGGCCGGACCCGTGCGCGGGGCCCGGGCGTCCACCGCCTCGGTCACCGGTCGGCGAGCGCCTGGACGATGGTGTGGCGGGCGTTGGCGGCGATGACGGAGTTGGTGCGCCGGTAGTAGGGCAGTTGGATCAGCGCCATGGACAGGGCCCAGCCGCGCCCGCGGGACCAGGTGGCCTCGTCGACGTCGACGGCGTCTCGGAAGCAGGACCGGCCTGCCGGGGAGAGGAGGTTCCATGCGGGGATGAGGTCGATCGCCGGATCGCCCACGCCCACGGTGCCGAAGTCGAGCACCGCCGTCAGCCGGCCGTCGGCCCCCAGCAGGTTCGAGGGCATGAGGTCGGAGTGGGTCCACCGGTCCGGGCCCGTCCAGTGCGGGACCCGCAAGGCCGCCTCCCAGGCGGCGAGCAGCGCGTCGGCGTCGAAGGGCTCGCCGGTGCGCCGCAGCGCGTCGATCGCGTCACGCGTCTCCGCGTCCACGCTCACCGGCGGACCGCCCCGGTAGGAGTGGGGGCCGCCTCCGAGACCGACTCCGCGCAACGCGGTCACGAAAGCCGCCAGGTCCCCCGCGAGCCTGTGTTGACCGTCCGTGGAACCCTCCATCAGCACCTCGCCCGTCACCCACCGGTGGAGGGCCCACCGGTGCGGGAAACCCTCCGCCGGCTCCCCGACTGCGACGACCTCCGGGATCGGAAACGGCAGCGCCGGGGCGAGCCGCGGCAGCCAACGGGCCTCGCGCTCCAGCGCTTCGGCGCCCCCGGGCAACAGGGGCAGGCGGGCCGTGAGCTCCGAGCCCACACAGTAGATCGCGTTGGTGGTGCCGCCGGACGCCAGCCGCCGGATGGACAGGTCCGCCAGGTGTCGGAACTGGCCGCGCAGCAGGGAGCGTACGAGCGACTCGTCGGTCCGTGCCTCGTTCGCGTGCATTCTCATACCGCGGGTGGCTCCCTGTTCGTTCCGCTTTGTGCCCGGTCACCGCTGTCCACTCGGCAGCCGCTCGACGGCTCCCGTGCGGAGGCGTCGCTCCCCGCTCGGCCGGCTCTCAGTCCTCCGGAGCCAGTGACTCCGCGAGCAGCCGCCATGCCTCGGCCGCGAGGTCCACGTCGGCGCCGTGCTGTGCCTCCTCGCCCAGGCGCCGCAGTCGTTGTGCGCCCTCGGTCCGCTCGTCCCCGAGGATCATGAGCTGGGCCTCCAGGATCTGGAGCCGGAGCTGGTCGCGATGGCTGAGCCGGGGCGGCTCGTCCCGCAGCGCGCGGACGATCTCCCGCGCGTCGTCCGGACGGCCCTGGTGGAGGGCGAGTTGAGCCTGGAGCGCGGCCAGCTCCTGCCGGGTCACCTCGGTGCCGACCAGCGCGACCGCGGGCTCCGCCTCCGCGAGGCGTTCTGCGGCACGGGTGACCAGCGGAGGGCGTGACTGGAAGGAGAGGGAGGCGGCGGCCAGGCGCAGCCGCAGCCACAGGAGGAGGTCGTCGCCGCTGGCCAGCCGGTCGAGCGCTTCGCCCAGCAGCTGTTGGGCGCCTTCGTAGTCGCCCTGGCGGACCCGGACGGTCGCGGAGGCCCAGCGCGCTTCCGCTCCGAGCGTGCCGTCGAAGTCGCCGACGAGGCCGAGCAGTTCGTCGGAGTGTGCGCGCGCGTCCGGCAGTCGGCCGGTCTCTGCCTCGCAGGAGATCAGGGTGAGCAGCGCCGCGCCGGCCTCGGAAGCGGGGAGTTCTGTGCCGCGTGCCACCTGGTACGCCTGCTCGGCGACGGTCAGTGCGTCGTCGAACTCGCCCAAGGAGCGCAGACACCGGGCGAGTTGGGTGCGTGCCCGGCAACGCAGTTCCGGGACGTCCAGGTCGTCGGCGAGGCGGACCGCTTCCCGGAAGCCGTCGCGCGCCTCCGCGACCCGCCCCTGCCCCAATCTGCGTCGGGCGATCAGCCAGAAGGCGTGCCATTGCAGGGTGGGGTCCTCGGCATCCGACGCGCTCAGCAGTTCGTCGGCCTCCGCTCCGGGTGCCTCGCCCGAGGAGGCGATCGCAAGGGCCTGGAGGAAGGGGCGCCTGCCCGGCTCCTCGAAGGCGTCCCGCTCCACACCGAGCCGCCGGCACAGGTAGTCGACGGCCCGGTCGGTGGGTCTGCGCGCCCCTGACTCCAGCCGCGAAAGGTACCCCGTGGACATGCCGTCCCCGACGAGGGCGGACTGCGACAGGCCGCGCTCGGTCCTCATCTGCTTGAGGCGGCGGCCGAAATGGGGCTGTTGCACGTGGCGAATCCCAGCGTCGTCTTAGGGACAGGGACCGAACCGCGGACGGTGCGGGAAGGCGGCTTTTCGGAGCGCTGACGGGCAGAAGGCCGGCCCTTGCCCATCACGGTTCGGGCAACAGTGAGCCTAGCTCCGAGCTGCATGTTTGACAAAGCCTCGCCGTCAACTGGCCCCCGAGGGCCGGTATTCACGCCTCGGTCGGCAGGTGGAAGGGGGTTGTTGGTTGGCATCTGTTGCCAACCTCAGGAGTCGGTCCGTGCTGCCGCTGGCAGGAGGCGGGCAAGGGCTTCCCGTCTGTCCCGTGGCGGCAGGCGCGTCCGGTGACCGCGGGACGTGCCGGGTCGACGCCGTTCCGCTCTCCAGCGGCCGGAGCGTCGCGTGTGCCCGAACTCGGCGCAGCGGCAGGTGAGTTGCTCGCC
Organism: Streptomyces xiaopingdaonensis; assembly: GCF_000262345.1. GTDB lineage: Bacteria > Actinomycetota > Actinomycetes > Streptomycetales > Streptomycetaceae > Streptomyces > Streptomyces xiaopingdaonensis. Next base: position 6,740 of record NZ_AJTQ01000249.1, read on the forward strand.
GGCGCAGACCGGGGACCGCGCCCGCCTCGTCCGCCCCCGCGGCGTGGGTCCCCGCGACTCGGGTCCCCGCGTAAGCGACGATCGCCGGTGACCGGTCCGGACGGCTCGCCAACTCGTCGGCCGAGCAGGCGACTTCCTGGAAGGCGAGGATGCAGCCGTCTTCTCGACCGGCCTCACCGGCCGCCTGTTTCCGCAGGTCACAAAGGGAGCCGGTAGGTGCCCGGAGCCGGACTCGAACCGGCACGGCCCGAAGGCCAACGAGGTTTAAGCTCGTCGTGTCTGCATTCCACCATCCGGGCACCGGCTCCTGGAACGCATCGTGCGCCGCGGGACGCACGTGGCCCTCCCCGGGGCGCGGGGATGAGCCTATCCAGGGTCATCCCCCGAACTGCGGAGCGAGAGACCGATGTTGTCTTATTTTATTGGCAGCTGATGACCCGTCAGCAACCGCACCGCGTCCTTGCAGCCCTGTGAAGAGGGGGAGCGCGCAACAGCCCGCGAAGTACGGAATGACGGAAAGTCGCCGCTCGCCTGGATCATGGTCAGCCGTCCGTTATTCGAATCGTCGGGCCCGGCGTCGAAGCGGAGCGCGAACCACCGGTCCCGGGGCCGTCGGCCGCCGCGGCTCGGTGCCGTGTGTCATACCGGGGTAGGACGCCGCTGTGCCGGCGTACCTCCGAAGACCCCCCGCAGAACGGGAACTCGGACGGACTGCCCGGCCGCCGGCCGACGCGAGGATGGTGGGGTTCCAGGAAGCACCAGACGGGAGCCCACCGTGACCACGAGTACCCAGTCCCAGCCCGCACCGGGCGGTCCCGCGACGCGGTCCGCCGTGCCTGCCGCACACGCCGTCGAGCTGTCGAAGGTGTACGGCGAGGGAGAGACCCGCGTCGTCGCGCTCGACCGGGTCACCGTGGAGTTCCGGAAGGCGCAGTTCACCGCGATCATGGGGCCTTCCGGCTCGGGCAAGTCGACGTTGATGCACTGCATGGCCGGGCTCGACTCGGTCTCCTCCGGTCGCGCGATGATCGGTGAGACGGAGATTACGGGGTTGCGGGAGAAGTGGTTGACGCGG
>NZ_AJTQ01000250.1 GCF_000262345.1 Streptomyces xiaopingdaonensis
AACGAGTCGGCGCCCCGCAGCGAGAGCTGAGCGCAGCGCCCCGCAGCGACCGCAACCGAACGGAACCCAGGACTCCCCCATGCTCCGCACCGCCCTGCGCAACGTCCTTGCGCACAAGGCCCGGCTGCTGATGACCGTGCTCGCCGTCCTCCTCGGCGTCGCGTTCGTCTCCGGCACGATGGTCTTCACCTCGACGATCTCGCAAGCCTTCGAGAAGAGTTCACAGAGTGCGCTCTCCGACGTCGACCTCTCGATCCGCGAGGACGCGTCGTCCGACCGGGACGAATTCGGCGGCGCACCGCCCTCGTTGGACCAGCGCGCCCTCGACCGCGTCGAGCGCCTCGACGGCGTCGCCTCCGCGACGGGCATCGCCTCCGGCTTCGCCGCCCTCGCCGACAAGAACCGCGACCTCGTCGGCGACGGCTGGGAGACACGCGGCGCCAACTACTACCCGAGCGGCGCCGACAAGACCGACCCCCGCTACCCGATGGCCGACGGACGCGCCCCGCAGCGCGGCGGCGAGGTGGCGCTCGACGAGAAGACGGCGGAGCGCACGGGCTACCGGGTCGGCGACACGGTGGTGATGTCGGTCGACGGTCCGGTCCGCAAGGAGCGCGTCACGGGCGTCTTCCGCACCGACGACGGCAACGTGGCGGCAGGCGGCTCGCTCGTCCTCTTCGACAACCGCACGGCGCAGCAGCTCTTCACCGAGCCCGGCGAGTACACCGAGGTCCGCGCGACAGCCGAATCGGGCGTCTCCCAGGCCGAGTTGAAGTCCCGTGCGGAACCGCTGCTCCCCGAGGGGTTCGAGGCGGTGACGGGCCGGCAGCTCGTCGACGACGAGGCCCGGATGATCGACGCGCAGATGTCGAGCATGAAGACGTCGATGCTGGCGTTCGCCGGGATCGCGCTCTTCGTCGGCGTCTTCATCATCGTCAACACCTTCACGATGCTCGTCGCACAGCGCACCAAGGAGTTGGCGCTGCTGCGAGCCGTGGGCGCGAGCCGGCGGCAGGTGACGCGTGCCGTGCGGTTCGAGGCGCTGGCCGTCGGGTTCGTCGCCGCCGTGCTCGGACTGGGTGCGGGCGTGGGGATCGCCGCCGTGCTGCGGTCGTTCGCCGGCTCGCTCGGCGGGATGCCGGAGGGCCCGCTGGTGGTGACCGGCGGCACGGTCGCGACCGCGCTCCTCGTCGGGATGCTGGTGACGGTCCTCGCGGCGTGGCTCCCGGCCCGGCGCGCGGCGCGCATCCCTCCGGTCGCCGCGATGGGCAGCCAGTACGTCCCCAGCTCCAAGCGCGGGCTCCTGGTGCGGAACACGCTCGGGGCGCTCCTCTCCGCCGCCGGCGGTGCGCTCGTCCTGTTCTCGCGGTCGCTCGACGACGGCAAGATGCCGCTCGCCGCCGGCGCGGTGCTGCTGGTGGTCGGCGTCTTCGTGCTGACGCCGCTGCTGTCCCGTCCGCTGATCGCGCTCTCCGCCCCGGTGCTGCGCCTGTTCCGGGTGAGCGGCAAGCTCGCCCGCCTCAACGCCGTCCGCACACCTCGCCGCACGGCGGCGACCGCGTCCGCGCTGATGATCGGGCTCACGCTGATCACCGGGCTCACGGTGGTGGCGGGCAGCGCCCAGCAGGCGATCGACAAGATGGCCACCGCCTCGCTCAAGGCCGACTACTCGGTCTCCATGGCCAACTTCAACCCCCTCTCCCCCGAGGTCGAACAGAAGCTCTCCTCGCTCGACGAGGTGACCGCCACCTCGCCGATGCGCAGCGCCCCGATCGAGGTCGGCGACGAGACGCGCTACGTCACCGGCGTCGACGGGCGCTCGATCGGCGAGCTCGTCGCGGTCGACTTCACCGCGGGGTCCTGGTCCGGGCTGGGCGACACGGGGAAGCCGGGCGTGGTCGTCGACGAGAAGACGGCCGAGAGGAACGGCTGGGACGTCGGCTCCACCTTCAGGGCGGGCTACGAGGACGGCGCGAAGCAGGAGTTGACCGTCGGCGGCGTCTACGAGGGCAACCAGGCCGTGAGCGGCGTCATACTCGACTACCGCGTCCTCACCCCGCACCTCGCGAAGCCCGTCGACATGCAGGTCATGGCGAAGACGGCGCACGGCGCAGACGACGAGACCAAGGCGGCGATCGAGCAGGCGCTCGGCGGCAACCCCGCGCTCCTCGTCGAGGACAGCGAGGACCTCTCCGAGTCGGTCTCGCAGGTGATCACCACGCTCCTCAACGTGCTCTACGGCCTCCTCGCCATGGCGGTGCTCGTCGCGGTGCTCGGCGTCGTCAACACACTGGCGATGTCCGTCTACGAGCGCGGGCAGGAGATCGGAATGCTCCGCGCGATCGGACTCGACCGGCGCGGCGTGAAGCGGATGGTCCGGCTCGAGTCGGTGGTGATCTCCCTCTTCGGCGGCGTGCTCGGCATACTGCTCGGCGTCTTCCTCGCCTGGGCCGTGGGCGGGGCGATCGCGGGCGAGGGCTTCGACGCCTACGAGATGGTGCTCCCCTGGGACACCCTCGGCCTCTTCCTGCTGCTCTCCGCGGTGGTGGGGGTGCTCGCCGCGGTGTGGCCGGCCCGTCGCGCCGCGCGGCTGAACATGCTGGAGGCGATCAAGAGCGAGTGACCCGCGGCGTGCACGGCCCGGTGGCTCCCGCGGAGGCCACCGGGCCGTGCCGCGTCAGGGCGTCGCGGAGGCGTCGGCCCGCCACTCCCGGCTGCGCAGCGGCATGCCGGACGCGCCGGACTCCGGCGTGCGGACGGCGAGGATCTGGTTGACGCCGATCCGGTTGCGCTCGAAGGAGAGCGCCGAGGCCGCCATGTAGAGCCGCCAGACGCGGGCCCTGCCCGGCGAGGTGAGGCGGACGCCGCGCGCGAAGTCGGCTTCGAGGTTGCGCACCCAGGCGCGGAGCGTCAGCGCGTAGTGCTCACGGATCGACTCCAGGTCCCGCACCTCGAACCCGGCGTCCTCCAGCAGCCCGACGGTCCGGCCCACCGGCGCCAGCTCGCCGTCGGGGAAGACGTACGCGTCGATGAACTCGTCGATCTCGTACGCGGATTCGTCCTCCAGCGGGCGGCGCGCGATCTGGTGGTTGAGGAGGCGGCCGCCGGGGACGAGGAGCGCGTGGAGATCGGCGGCGTACTCGCGGTAGCGTGCGGCGCCGACGTGCTCGGCCATGCCGACGGACGCGATCGCATCGAACGGCCCGTCCTTCACCTCGCGGTAGTCCTGGACCCGGATCTCGACCTGTTCGGCGAGCCCCTCCTCCGCGACCTTCTTGCGCGCGTACACCGCCTGCTCCTCGGAGAGCGTGACGGCGACGGCGGTGACGCCGTACTCGCGCGCCGCGTGCAGGACGAGCCCGCCCCACCCGCAGCCGACGTCGAGGAGCCGCTGGCCCGGACGGAGCGCGAGCTTGCGGCAGATGAGGTCGAGCTTGTCGTGCTGGGCCTTCTCCAGGGTGCCGCCGTCCTGCCAGTAGGCGCAGGAGTAGACCATGCTGGGGCCCAGGACCAGCTCGTAGAACTCGTTGCCCACGTCGTAGTGGTGGCTGATCGCCTTGCGGTCGCGGCTGAGCGTGTGGCGCAGCCCGGTGCGCCTGCGGGCTTCCTCCCGCGGCGGTGGAGGCGGCAGCCCGGGGCCGGCGAGCTTGGCGAACTCCGCGGCTGCGGAGCGGAGATCGGCGTTGCGGAGGAAGTCGAGGAGGCCGAAGGACGGCGCGCTCTCCTCCTTCTCCCAGATCATCCCGGCGAGCAGGTCGAGCGCTTCGTAGAGGTCGCCCTCGACGTCGATCTCGCCGGCCACCCAGGCGCGGGCGAGACCGAGTTCGCCGGGCCTGAAGACGAGGCGGCGGAGCGCCCGTCGATGCCGGATCACCACGACGGGGGCGCCGGGCGGACCGGCCTCGCTGCGATCCCACGCCCTGACGCGGACGGGGAGCTGGTTGCCGAGCAGTTCTTCGGCGAGTGCGACGAGCCGCGAGGCGGCGTCGGCCATGTGGACACACCTCCGTGGAATGAAGGGGTGGATTCCCCGTACATCCAACACGGTGCGGGGGATTTATATGCCCACTGTGCACGGAAGTTGTGCCGCGGGGAACATAGGCGCACCCCTCGTGCCCGCTCGCACCCGGCTGGTGCAGCCGCACGCCCGGCGGCCCGCCCGCAGCGGGAAAGCGGCGAGGGGCGCGGGCCCCACGGATGGCCCACGCCCCTCAACCGAGCGCGCTTGTGCGGTTGTTCCCGGCTGCTCGCCCCTGGAGGCGGACGGCGTGACGGGCGGTCAGGCGCTGGCCTTCTCCGCCTCGCCTCGCGGGGCGGCGACCGTCTGCGCGGCCTCGGCCGACTTGGCCTGAGCCGCGGCGGTGACCGGTGCGGCCGCCTCGTAGAACTCCTTCTGCGGGGTCTCGACGGCGCCGAGCGAGACGACCTCGCGCTTGAGGAACATTCCGAGCGTCCAGTCGGCGAAGACCCGCACCTTGCGGTTCATGGTCGGCATCGCCATGCCGTGGTAGGCGCGGTGGAAGTACCAGGCGAGGCGGCCCTTGAGCTTGATCTTGCGCTTGCCGAACGCGATCAGCGCAACGCCCTTGTGGAGCCCGAGGCCCGCGACGGCGCCCTTGTTGTGGTGCTTGTACTTCCCCTGCGGGAAGCCGCGCATCCCGGAGATGACGTTGTCGCCGAGGACCTTCGCCTGCCGCAGCGCGTGCTGCGCGTTGGGCGGGCAGAAGGCCCCCTCCTTGCCTGAAGCGAGGTCCGGGACCTGCGCGTTGTCGCCCGCGGCCCAGACGTGGTCGGTGCCCTTCACCTGGAGGTCGGTGCCGACGTCCACGTGCCCCTTGGGCCCGAGCGGCAGCCCGAACTCGGAGAGCACCGGGTTCGGCTTGACGCCCGCCGTCCACACGAGGGTGTCGGAGTCCACTTCGAGGCCGTTCTTGAGGACCACGTGGCCGCCGACGCAGGAGTCCATGGAGGTACCGAGGTAGACCTCGACGCCCCGCTTCTTGAGGTGCGTAAGGCCCCACTCGCCGAGCTTCGGGCCGACCTCGGGAAGGATGCCGGGGGCCGCGTCGACGAGGATGAACCGCATCTCCTCGCGCTTCACGTTGGGGTAGTACGAGGCGGCGTCGCGCGCCATGTCCTCGATCTCGCCTATGGTTTCGGCGCCGGCGAAGCCGCCGCCGATGAAGACGAAGGTGAGCGCCCGGCGGCGGGCCTCCTCGTCGGTGGTGGAGTCGGCCTTGTCGAGCTGCGCGAGCACGTGGTTGCGGAGACCGATCGCCTCCTCGACGCCCTTCATGCCGATGCCGTGCTCGGCGAGGCCGGGGACGGGGAAAGTGCGCGAGACGGCGCCCATGGCGACGACGAGGTAGTCGAAGGGCAGCTCGTACGCCTCACCGACGGAGGGCGCGATCTTCGCGACCTTGCGGTCCTGGTCGATCGAGGAGACCCGACCGGTGAGGACCTCCGCCTTCCCGAGCACGCGTCGCAGCGGGACCACGACGTGGCGGGGCGAGATGTTGCCGGCAGCGGTTTCGGGGAGGAAGGGCTGGTACGTCATATACGAGCGCGGGTCGACGACCGTGACGGTCGCCTCGCCGTACCGCATCTTCTTGAGGATGCGGCGCGCTGCGTACAGACCGACGTACCCGCCGCCTACGACGAGGATTCGGGGACGCTCCGTGGTGCTCATGGGTCCGAGTATCCACCCGACCCCCTGGGGGACCTCGTGAGGGTCTTCACAAGCACCCGCAGCACCTCTGTTACACTACGCGCCCCCGTGACCGACCACACAAACCCCTACGGGAACCAGACGGCCGGGCGGTGCGTTCACACCCGGCGTTGAGCTGCACTGATCGCGAACACATCAGCCTCGGGGAGTTGGCGTTCACGGTACGGAAACACCGTCGAAGCGTCGAGGCGGTCCGGGAGATCCGGACGAAGCGAGAGTCGGGACCGCTCCGGACTCTCGGTACCGCTCCGCACGGGCGGTCTTCCATGTGAAGAAGTTCACGAAGACTTTTCCACGGGACGGCGCGCCGTGTCCGCTCATCCCTATCAGCAGAGTGCTCGGCTGCTCAAGTGAGGTTCGCAGTGCGGTACTTGGAGCCCGAGCCGCACGGCGCGCACCTGCGTCCGTGCCGCGTGGAAGCCCGGCGGGGCGGGAGGATGACGTTCCCCCAGCAGCGCCCGCACCGGAGGCCCGGATGTGCCGTCTCTTCGCCCTCAGCAGCGCCCCTCACCGCCGCCGCGCCACGTTCTGGCTGCTCCAGGCACCCGACAGCCTGAGCACCCAGAGCCACCGCGACCCGGACGGCACCGGCCTCGGCTTCTACGACGCCGAGGACCGCCCGCACCTCCACAAGGCGCCCCTCGCGGCCTACGAGGACCGGCACTTCGCCGAGGAGGCCACCGACGTCACCTCCACGACGTTCCTCGCGCACGTCCGCTACGCCTCGACGGGGGAGCTGACCCGCAGCAACACCCACCCCTTCCTCAAGGACGGCCGCCTCTTCGCCCACAACGGCGTGATCGAGGGGCTCGACGAGCTCGACGCGCACCTCGGCGCCGACCGGAACCGGGTGCACGGGGACACCGACTCGGAGCGCTTCTTCGCGCTCGTCAGCCGCGAGACCCACGCCAGGGGCGGGGACGTCGCGGCGGGAATCACCGCGGCCGCGAGCTGGGTGGCGGCCCGACTCCCCGTCTACTCGCTCAACTTCGTCCTCACCACGCCGCGTGAGCTGTGGGCGCTCCGCTACCCCGACACCCACGGCCTCTACGTCCTCCCCCGCACCGTCGACGAGACCCACCGCGGCCGCGAACTCGAACACCGCGGCACCGCGGGGCGCATGAGGGTCAACTCGAGCGCGCTCGCGGCGGCGCCCTCCGTCGTCGTGGCGAGCGAGCGCATGGACGACGACCCGCGCTGGCGCCTCCTGGAACCCGGCGAACTCCTCCATGTCGGCCCCGAATTGACCACCCGCAGCACCCGCATCCTCCGCCGGGGCCCCGCGCACCGGCTCACCACGGCCGACCTCGGGGCCGAGGCGGCGGCCTCGCAGGCGGCGGGGTGAGGGGCCCGCGCACACCTCGCGGAGCGGATCAATCAAGCCGAGGAAGGCACACCGACGGTGAACTCGCCATTCTCGTCGTCAAGTTAGGCAATCGGCGCGAGGCCTGTCGCATTTGTAGAGGCATCGGCCGGGGATGCTTCGCCACCCCCGGCGGTGAAGCGCCCGCCTCCTACCGCGCCCCTGCCGCGGCGAAAGTCAAGCCGTCGAGGATGTCGTGCTCGCTGACGACGATCTCCTCGGCGCCGGTGCGTTCCATGATCGTCTGAAGGACGAGGGCGCCGGCGTTGATGACGTCGGTGCGGCCCGGGTGCATGACGGGGAGGGCGGCGCGCTCGTCGTGGGTGGCGGCGAGGAGGCGGCCGGTGAGCTCCTGGACCTGCGCGTACGTCATGCGGGAGTGGTGGATGGCGGACGGGTCGTAGCTGTCGAGGTCGAGGGCGAGGCCGGCGAGGGTGGTGACCGTGCCGGCGAGTCCGACGAGGGTGCGGGCGTCGGAGAGGGGGACCGTCTCCTCGACGAGGTCGATCGCGGACTCGACGTCGGCGCGGATCGCCTGGATCTGGGCGAGGGACGGCGTCTCCGTGACCTCGCCGTCCCGGGTGAGGTGCCGCTCGGTGAGACGGACGCAGCCGATGTCGACGCTGCGGGACGCGGTCACCGAGTCGGTGCCGACGACGAACTCCGTGGAGCCGCCGCCGATGTCGACGACGAGGTACGGCTTCGCCGCGTCGGGGACGTCGGCACCGGGCGCCGCGAGTTCCCGGGTGGCGCCGGTGAAGGAGAACTCCGCCTCCTGTTCGCCCGTGATCACCTCGGGCTCGACGCCGAGGATCTCCAGGACGCCGCTGACGAACTCGTCCCGGTTCTCGGCGTCCCGCGAGGCCGACGTCGCGGCGAAGGTGAGGTGCTCCCTCGCCACGCCCAACTCCTCGATCGCCGCGGCGTACCGGCGGCAGGCGGCGAAGGTGCGCTCCAGCGCCTCGGGGGCCAGACGTCCTGTGCGGTCGACGCCCTGGCCGAGGCGGACGATCTCCATCCTCCGGTCGAGGTCGGTGAGTTCGCCCGTCGCCGGATCGATGTCGGCGACGAGAAGGCGGATGGAGTTGGTGCCGCAGTCGATCGCGGCGGCGCGGATCGGCCCGCCGCCCGCCGCTGCCGCGGGCTCCGCTGCCGCCTGCGCCGTTTCGGACCCGGGGCCACCGGTCGGCGTGCTGTCCCGACCGTGTGGGGGCTCGTCGGGTGGTGCGCACGTCACGCAGGGGCCCTTGCGCCACCACTCCGGGAGCATCGCGAGCGCCTCGTCGCCCAGGGGGTTGACACCAGGGCCCGCGACGAGGGAATGGGCGACGAGGACGTGGAGGCACTTGACGCGTTCCGGCATGCCGCCGGCGCTGGGGAAGCCCTTCAGCTCCTCGATGGCGTCGCGCCTGGCGAGGTAGTCCTCGTGCGCCGCCCGGTAGGCGGCGGCGAGTCGGGGGTCCTCGGCGAGGCGCGCCGTCATCTCGCGCATCACGCCGTTCGCCTCCAGCGTGCCGATGGCGGACGCGGCGCGGGGGCAGGTGAGGTAGTAGGTGGTGGGAAACGGAGTGCCGTCCTCCAGGCGCGGCGCCGTCTCGACGACGTCCGGCAGGCCGCAGGGGCAGCGGTGCGCGATGGTGCGCAGACCCCGCGGTGGACGGCCCAACTGCTCCTTGAAGGCGCAGACGTCCGCCTCGGTCGGTGCGGTGTGCTCGGTGGTGGGCGGAGGCGTTTCCATGCGTGGTCTCTTCTCGGCGCGGGCGCGGACCTGGCAGAGCCTACGGGCAGCGATCGGAGGGCCGACGGGGGCGTCAGCCGTCCGAGTCGGAGAGGTCGATGCTGCGCCAGAGGTTCTGGTACCAGGGGCGGTCGGCGGGGCCCTCGTCACCGTCGCGGGTGTCGTCGGCGGAGCCGTCGGGGCGGACGTAGCCCGTCTCGCCCGGGCGTACGTAGTGGAGGTGGAGTCTGGCCTGCTGCTCGACGTAGGCAGGGTCGTGCCAGCGGGCGCGCTCCTCGCGGAGGCGCTTGACCTCCTCGCGGGCTTCCTGCGCCTGCTGCCGCTGGTCGGCGATCTGCGAACGCTGCGTGACGTACTGCCGCGTGGGATAGGCCAGGACGACGACGAGCGAGCAGAGGACGAGCGCCAGCACCGCCGCCCTGCCGGTGAGCCTGCTGCCCGGCGGTGTGCGCATGCGGCGGCTCTGGGCACGGTAGACGCGCTCGGCCGCCTGGCTGCCGAGCGCCCTCAGCCTGGTCGCGGTGGAGAACCGATCGGCTGGCACGTTCCTCCCCTGTCGCCCGTCCCTCGACTGCGGGTGTCAGGTCGCGCAGTCGTACGTCCCCGTCACCGTACGGGAACGGCGGCGGGGACGTACGGAACCGAGCGTCGGTCGGTCCTGCGGTCAGCGCTTGTAGCGGGGGAACGCCGAGCGGCCGGCGTAGACCGCGGCGTCGTCGAGGATCTCCTCGATCCGCAGCAACTGGTTGTACTTGGCGACGCGCTCGGAGCGGGCGGGCGCACCGGACTTGATCTGGCCGCAGTTGGTGGCGACCGCGAGGTCGGCGATGGTGACGTCCTCGGTCTCACCGGAGCGGTGGGACATCATGCACTTGAAGCCGTTGCGCTGGGCGAGTTCGACGGCGTCGAGGGTCTCGGTGAGCGAGCCGATCTGGTTCACCTTCACCAGCAGCGAGTTGGCGGTGTTCTCCTCGATGCCGCGGGCGAGGCGCTCGGGGTTGGTGACGAAGAGGTCGTCGCCGACGAGCTGGACCTTGTCGCCGAGCTTCTCGGTGATGACGGCCCAGCCGGCCCAGTCGTCCTCGAAGAGCGGGTCCTCGATGGAGACGAGCGGGTAGTCGGCGACGAGCCGCTCGTAGTACTCGGTCATCTCGGCGGCCGAGCGCTTCTCGCCCTCGAAGTCGTAGACGCCGTCGCTGTAGAACTCCGAGGCGGCGACGTCGAGCGCGAGCGCGACGTCCTGGCCCGCGTCGTAACCCGCCTTCTGGATCGCCTCGATGATCAGGTCGAGTGCCTCGCGGTTGGACCCGAGGTCGGGCGCGAAGCCGCCCTCGTCGCCGAGTCCTGTGGAGAGGCCGCGCTCCTTCAGGACGCTCTTCAGCGCCTGGTAGACCTCGGCGCCCCAGCGCAGCGCCTCCGAGAAGGACTCGGCGCCGATCGGCGCGATCATGAACTCCTGGATGTCCACGTTGGAGTCGGCGTGCGAGCCGCCGTTGAGGATGTTCATCATCGGGACGGGAAGCTGGTGCGCGTTGGGGCCGCCGAGGTAGCGGAAGAGCGGGAGGTCCGACGCCTCGGAGGCGGCGTGCGCGACGGCGAGCGAGACGCCGAGGATCGCGTTGGCGCCGAGCGAGGACTTGTCGGCCGTGGCGTCCAGGTCGAACATCGCCTGGTCGATGAGGCGCTGCTCGGTGGCGTCGTAGCCGACGAGCTCGGGGCCGATCTGCTCGATCACCGCGAGGACGGCCTTCTCGACGCCCTTGCCCGCGTAGCGGTTGGGGTTGTCGTCACGCAGCTCAAGGGCCTCGAAGGCGCCGGTCGAGGCGCCGGACGGCACGGCAGCACGGCCGGTGCTGCCGTCGTCGAGGCCGACCTCGACCTCGACCGTGGGGTTGCCTCGCGAGTCGAGGATCTCGCGGGCTACGACGACGTCGATGGACGGCACGTGAGTCTCCTTCATGTGTGTCTGGCTTTTGCCCCCCTGAGCCTAACCGTCCCAGGAGGGCCGACTCCGCGGGCCGTCCGTGTCGCGCTCCTCGCCGGGCGCTCGCGCGCTCGGGTCGCCGCGCGCGGGCGCGCTCCGGCGAGCGTGGGCGCCGTCGGAGCCTGCGCCGTCGTGCCGGCGTACGCGCGGAGCGGCGCGCTGCCGGGTTGCGCGGCGGCGCCGGTCGTCCCGGCCGGCGCCCGCGGTGGTCAGAAGCGGAGGTGCTGGCCGGGGCGGATCAGGTCGGGGTCGGAGCCGACGACTTGGCGGTTGCGCTCGTACAGCTCCGGCCAACCGCCTTCGAGTCGGTGGCGCTCGGCGATGGCGGAGAGGGAGTCGCCTGGGCGCACCTCGTGGCCCCTGCCGCCGGGCCCCGCGTCGCGCGAGGGGTGGCCGGGGCCGTCCGCGCGTTCGCCGCGATCGGCGTGGCCGGTGTCACGGGCGGAGCGGTCGTCGGGGGCGGTGGCGTCCGAGGATTCGTCCGGGTTGACTGGACTGCCCGGTGTGCCTGGGCTGTGGGAACCCGCGCCGTTTTCGGGGGACTTGCGGTGTTTGCCGGAACCCTCGCCGGGTGCGGCGGGTGTCTCGGACGGCTCCGGGGTGCCCCGGTGCGAGCCGCGGTCGGACGAGCGGTCGCGGTCGGAACCGTCGGGCTCGTCGTCGGGTGCGGGGCTCGTGGTGTCGCCGGGGGACGGTTGCGTGCGGCCGTCGGTCGAGTCGTCCTGCCCTGTCTCGTCGCCGGGGGTGACTTCGGGGTCCCGGGTCTGCTCGTCCGTGAGGCCCGAGCGCTCGGCGCAGGAGGACCAGGCGCCTGGGCCGCGGTCGTCGAGTACGCGCTCGGCGACGGAGATCTGCTGGCTGCGGCTGGCGAGGTCGGGGCGCGGCGCGTACGCGGTGCCGCCGTACCCCTGCCAGGTTTCCAGGCTGAGTTGGAGGCCGCCGTAGTAGCCGTTCTGCTCGTTGGCGCTCCACAGGCCGCCGCTCTCGCACTCGGCGACGCGGTCCCAGATGCCGGCGTCGGCCGCCTGCGAGCTGGTGGCGCCGAGGAGCGGCATGGCGATGCCCGCTCCCGTCACTCCTGCGGTGACGAGCAGAGCAGGGGCCTGGCGGGGTCGTCGGTGACGGCCGTTCCCAGCGCGCATGGAGAACCTCTCGTAAGGACTCGGGGACGGCGCCGAACGTAGCCGCCAATCCTCGGCATCACAAGCCAATGTCGCCTGCATCACGCGATGGTCACGCTCCATGACGGGAGGTCAGACGCCGCGTGACGGCGGAAGGGGAGGCGCGGACGGGTTGCCGCGTCCCGGCCCGTCGCGCGGTGCGCGGTTGGCGGGTGGGGCCGTCGGCTCGGCGCCGTGTCGATGGTCGCACAGGTTGGCCTGCGGTTCTCGCGGAAGGGTCGGCGGCCGGGTCTCGTGGTCCGCCATGCCGCTCGAACGTGCCTGTGCCTGCGGTGGGTTGGGCGTCGGTGCCGTCCGTCCTGCGTCGAGGTGTGCCTGCGTCAGTCCGCGTCCGCTCGGTAGGTGACCGGAAGAGTGCGCAGGCCGCGCATGATCAGGCCGCCGCGCCAACGGAGTTCGTCCGGGGGCGTCGCCAACTCCAGGGCGGGGAGGCGGCGGAAGAGCGTGGCGAGGGCGGTGCGGCCCTCCAGGCGGGCGAGCGGGGCGCCGAGGCAGTAGTGGATGCCGTGGCCGTAGCCGAGGTGTTGGTTGTCGGTGCGCGTCAGGTCGAGTGCGTCGGGGGACTCGAAGCGCTCGGGGTCGCGGTCGGCGGCGGCGAGGACGACGAGGACGGGGTCGCCCTCCGCTATCCGTGCGCCTCCGAGGACGAGCGGCTCCGTGGCGAAGCGCCAAGTGGCCATCTCCACCGGGCCGTCGAAGCGGAGCAGCTCCTCCACGGCGCGGGCGAGCAGCGTCTCGTCCCGAGGGCCGCCGCGCTCGACCGCCTCCTGGAGGAGCGCGCGCTGCTCGGGGTGGCGCAGGAGGGCGAGGGTGCCGTTGCCGATCAGGTTGACCGTCGTCTCGAAGCCGGCGAAGAGCAGGATGAACGCCATCGCCGCCGCCTCGTTCTCCGTGAGGTGCTCGCCGTGGTCCGACGCACGGATGAGGCCGGAGATCAGGTCCTCGTCCGCGGCCGGCCGCGGGGGCAGCAACTCCCGTTTGCGGTGGATGAGTTCGGCGAGGTAGCGGCGCATCTTCTTCACCGCGCGGCCGACGCCGCCGCGGGGCGCGTTGCCGTGGCGCAGCATCATCCCCGCCCAGTCGCGGAAGTCGTCCTGATCCTGGGAGGGGACGCCGAGCAGGTCGCAGATCGCGTAGATCGGGAGGGGGAACGCGAACTCGTGGATGAGGTCGGCCTCTCCGACGGGTGCGCCCGGCTCGCGACGGGCCAGGATCGCGTCGATCAACTCGTCGGCGAGCGCCTGCACCCGGGGAGCGAAAGCAGCGACGCGGCGCGGCGTGAACGCCTGGGAGACGAGGCGGCGGAGGCGCGTGTGGTCCGGCGGGTCGATGTTGAGCAGGTGCGTCATGAGGTTCGCGCCGCGCTCACCGGGGATGCCCACCTTCCCCTTGCCGTGCGCCGACTCGCTGTGCCTGCCCGGGTTCTTGCTGAGCCGCTGTTCCGCTAGGGCGGTGCGGGCGTCCGCGTGGCGGGTGACGAGCCATGCCTCGACGCCGCTCGGCAGCGTCGTCCGATGCACCGGGGCGTGCTCGCGGAGCCAGGCGTAGGCGGGGTACGGGTCGGAGGCGAAGCGCCAGTCGAAGAGAGGGGGCATGGGCGGGGGCGCGGGAGGCCCGTCAGGGGGTGCGTTGCCGGGGGCTGTCGGGGCGGTGCGGGGGCTTGGGGCGGACGTCCGGTCGTCGGCGTGCGGGCAACGGGCGGTGGCGGACGGGACGTTGGGAGCCTCGGCGGTGGCGGACGGGACGTTGGGAGCCTCGGCGGTGGGGGCGCCGGCTGCGGGAGCTGCTTCGGTGCACGCGTCTGCGAGGGGGCGGTCGGAGGCGGGCGGGGGTGTGCTGCGCGTTGCGCGCGCCTGTGCAGGGTCGGAGGCGGAGGGAAGTTGCTCGTCGACGTGCGGAGAGCCGTCGTTGCACGGCGAAGCGTTGCGGGCCTCGCCCGCCGGTACGGTACGCGCGCCGCGCACGGCGCTGCCCGTCGGTACGGGGCGGGGGACGGATGCGCCGTCGGACTCGTCGGCCGAGGCACGCTCCGTGGCGACGTCGCAGTCGTCGGATGCGCCCGGCCGACCACCGCTGAGCTGCGCGGCGTTGCAAGTCCCACCCACCGGCGCGATACGAGTGCCGCTCCCAGCACTGCCCGCCGACACGGCACCGGAGACGGACCCGCCGTCGGGCTCCTCACTCTGTGCGCGACCGCCACCGGACGACGGCGCGTCGCAGGCCGCGCCCGTCCCCGCCTCCCGAGCGTCCGACGTGCGGGCTCCGCCCGACCGGTCCTCGTCCACCGGGGCCAAGGCGCTGAGCCCCGGGTCGGTGCGCGTCCCGCTCGCCTGCGCGGTGGTCGCCCCGGACGCCGTCGCGCCGTCGGCCGACGCCTCGGCCTGGGCTTCGCCGCCCGCGGGCCGCGTCCCCGCCGGGCCGGTCCCCTCGGACAGCGGTGCGCGGGCGGAGCTGTGCCGGGCGCGGGACGGCCGGGTCGGTGCCGGGCGGCCGTCGGGGAGAGCGGGGTTTGCGGTGGGGGGAGTCTCGTCGTGCACCTTACGACGGTACGGGTTCGTTCCAGGACGTTGCGATGAGGTACTGGCCGAGGAGGTAGCCGGCCATGACGAGGACGTCCTGGCCCGGGAAGCGGCGGCCCGCGGCCTGGAGGGCGATGAGGAGGTCGGAGCCGACGAAGGCGGTCGCGCCGACCGCGGTCCGGCCGCCGACGCCGAGGCCGGTCGCGCCCATCGCGGCGAGCGCGAGGCTGTAGACGGCGACGGGGGCGCGGAGTTCGGGGGCGAGGTCCTTGCGGAGTGCTCCGTTGGCCGCGGCCCACCCGGCGGCGCAGGCGAGGGCGAGGGCGGGGCGAGCGCGCAGGCCGCGTGCCCCTCCGGCCTTCGCCATGCCTGCCGTGTAGCTGAGTTGGGTACCGAGGAAGGCCGCCATGCCTGCGAGGAAGGCGGGGCGGCGGTCGTCGTGGAGCAGCGCGGTGTCCCCCGCGGTGGCACAGGCGAGGCCGGCGAGGAGCGCGGCGGGGTACGGCTCCTCGCGGTGACGGCGCCGGCGCAGCGCATGCACCGCGAGCGCCGGCATCAGCAGCGGCTTCGCCGCACGCTGCGGGCCGCGGTGGTAGCGCGCCGTGGCGAAGAGGTCCGAGGCCGAGAGGAGGCCGTAGGCGACGAGGGCGTCACTGCCGCGGCCGTCGGGGCGGGCGAGCAGCTCCGCGCACGACCTCGCTCGGGCGCGGAGCCCGCGCGGGGCTGCGAGGAGGTTCACCATGGCCGGCAGTCTGGGCCGCTCGCCGGTGTCCGGTCAACGGTGCGTGTACGACGCATACCGGTACGCGCTCGTAGGTCGGCACGCAGGCCCTCGGGACCCGCAACGCGCCGCCACCGCCGCGGAGTTGCCGGGTGACGCGGCTCACACGGCCTCCACGCCCTCGGCGGCGAGGACGGCGTCCCGATAGGTGCGGGCGGCGGCGCGGAGGGCGGTCTCGGGCTCGACGCCCGACGCCTCGGCGCGCACGGCGAGGGCCAGCAGCTCATAGCCGATCCCCTCGCCCACGACCTCGGGGACGACGACACCGGCGGCCCGCGCACGCCCCGCGAGCTTCCCGACGAGGGCGAGCGCCGGCTGCCCCATCGGCACGCCTTCCGTCACCGATCTCCGCTGCTTCTCCTCGGCCTTCGCCTCCAGCCACTGCGCCTTGACCTCCTCCGCGTCGGTGACGACCGCCTCGGAGAAGACGTGCGGGTGGCGGTGGACGAGCTTCTCGACCAGGGCTCCGGCGACGTCGTCCACCGCGAAGGGCTGCTCCGGGTGGTCCTCGGCGATGCGGGCGTGGAAGACGACCTGGAGGAGGACGTCCCCCAACTCCTCGAGCACGGCGGGGCGGTCGTCCTCCTCGATCGCCTCGACGAGCTCGTATATCTCCTCGACGCCGTACTTGAGGAGGTCCTCGTGGGTGCGGCGGCCCGTCCACGGGCACTCGCGGCGGATGCGGTCCATGACCTGGACGAGGTCGAGGAGGCGGGCGCCCGGGAGGTCGTACGCACCGGGGAGCAGCTCCAGCTCCGGCATCTCCTCGCGGCCGGAGCCGGCGAGCGCCGCGAGCCCCTGTGTCAGCTCGGGCTCCCCCTCGGCCGCCGCCAGCACCACCGCGCTCCGCCCGCCGGCGCACGCCTCCATCAGCGCGCGCGGCGCCACGGTGCTCCCCGCCTCCACGGTGACGCCTGCCTCGCGGACGTACGGAAGCTGGGGGTGGTGCGGATCGGGGCTGAGGACGAGATCGGCTGTGCGCAGTGCCTGCCACGCCGGCCAGGAGAGGAGCCCGGGGGCGACTCGGTGGCTGGTGGTGAGGAGGACGATGCGGCCGCTCGACGGCACCTCGGTGGCTGCTGACGCGCGGGGCGGGTGCGGCGTCCGCGCGTCCTCTCGGTTCGCGTTCACAGTACGAACCTACTGCGTCGCCAGTGACGCACGCTTCTTCCGGATTGCCCAACCGAGCGCGGCCGGCACCCGGGGGCGGGACCCGCGGACAGCGCCGCGAGCCCCGTTCGCCCCGGTCACATCGGGCGCTGCTGCTCCCGGTCGGCCTCGCGCCCCGAGAGGTCGCGGAGCCACGGCGAACGCGCCTCGCCCAGCGCCGTCTTGCGCTGGTCCCACTCGCCGTACCTGGGGTTGACGTCGATCGACAGCGCCTTCGACACCCCCTGAAGCTTGCGCGTCAGCTCCGCGTTCCCCTGCGGCGTACGCGGGTCGATCCCCTCGCGCTGCGCGATCCGGTCGATCCGGAGCTGCATCCTGAGCTGCGAGTCGATCTCGCCGGGGGCGATCGCCTGCTGCTGGAGCAGCGCCTGCTCGAGGCGCTTCGCGCCGCCCGCCTGACGCTCGAAGGCCCGGCGCTCCTCCTGGAGTTGGCGCCTGCTGACGTGGATGCCGGCCTCCTCGGCCGCGTGCGCGACGATCCGCTCGCGGATCATCCCGTCGAGGGTCGCCTTGGTCAGGCGTCCCGTCTGCTTGATCATCTGCTCGCCCTGCGGGGCCGCGCGCTGCGCCTTCCGCACCTCGCCCACCTTGGACTGGAGCTGCGATTCACTGATCCGGCTGCCGTCGACGACGGCCGCGGCGCCCGGGTGCGTGTCCTGGCCGCAGGCGCTGAGCAGGGGCACGGCGGTGACGAGTGCGGCTGCGGAGCACAGGGACAGCACGGACCTGCGGCGACGGCGTTCCATGGGGCCTCCAGAGGGCGGCGGGGGCCGTGTCGGCGTGCACGGCCTGGCGATGATCGATGGTAGGTAGTCGCTGTGGTCCTGACCACTGATTCGACACCAAACCGCCCAACGAGCAAGCCGGTTCGCGGTACCGAGCACCGGGCGCGGCCCGGCACCGGCCCTACTCCCGGCCCTCCGCAGGAGGTTCCGCTTGCGGCTCGCGCCGCGGCTGGAGGCTGCCGTCGACGAGGCCGTCGCACACCCCCTGCGCGTACCGCAGGCCGAGCGCCCCCGCACGGTGCAGCGCCCTCCTGAACTCGGCGAGCCGCCGCAGCTCGTGCCCGAGACGCTGCTGCTCGGCGAGGGACATCCGGGGTACGCGGAGCCGCCGGACGTCGAGCCTCGTGCGGGCGCCATGGCCGGACGCGAGCCGCGTGTTGGCCGAGGAGCCGAGGCAACCGGCGACGAACCAGGCGTCGAGCACCTGCGGGTCGACGCGCAGAACGGCCCACGCGCCAGGTTCCGTTGCGTCTTCCGCTTCGGCGCGCGCGCCGTCCACGACGTACGCAGGGGCGCCCCCGTCCGACGGGTGCAGCGGCACCGCGACGTCCCCGGCCTCCGGCTCCGCGTCGGCGGACAGCATCGCCAGCGCGCCCGTCCGCAGCAGCTCGCCGACGGTCGCCGCGGGCGGCGGGGAGCCCGCGTCCCGCGCTCCCGGCGCCGGCGCCAGGCGGAGCGCGTTCCGCGCGGCGGCGTCGAACTCCCCGCGGACGGCCGCGAGGGAGGCGGAGTCGCCGCCGGGGCCGCGCGCGAGGTGGCGGGCAGGGACGAGGTCGACGTCGTCGTCGAGGAGTTGGAGGACCGGGAGGACGCGCCACACCTCGGGCTGCTCGGCCGCCGTACCGCGGCTGTTGAAGGCGCGCCAGGCCGCGAGCGTTTGCTCCGTGACGCCGCTCCACTCCTCCTGCGACGCGGCGTCGACGAGGAGGAGGCGCGGGTCGGCCGGCGGCTCGGCCGCGGGACGGCGCAGCACCCAGAGGTGGAGCGGAAGGTGGTGGGGCGGCGCGCTCCCCGCCGGCAGCGCGACGACGGCGCGGAGCGCGCCCCGGCGCAGAAGCGCGGCGCGGATACGGCGGCCCGTGCGCCGGGAGGCCGCGGCCGGCGGCATCAGCAGCACGGCGGTGCCGCCGGGACGCAGCCGGGCCAACGCGTGCTGCACCCAGGCGAGTTCGGAGTCGGTGCGCGCGGGGACGCCGTACTCCCAGCGCGGGTCGTGCACGAGGTCGCGGTGGCCCCAGTGGCGCTGGTTGAAGGGCGGATGGCAGAGGACGGCCTCGACGGGCCGCTCCGTCCCGGGGTCGGTGCGCAGTGCGTCCGCGCTGCGTATGGCGGCGCCTTCGGGACGGCGGAGCGCCAGGCGCAGGTCGGCCAGGCGCGCGAGGACGGCGTCGGAGTCCGTGCCGTGGAGGGCGGGGACGCGGCCGTCCGCGGCTGCGGCCGCGAGGAGGCCGCCGGCGCCGCAGGCGGGGTCGAGGACGCTCCGGGGTTCGCCCGCCAGCGCCGCCATCAGCGCGGCGACGGGCTCCGGAGTGCGGGTGTGCTCGCGGGTGTTGGCGTCGAGGTGGCGGCCGGCGAGCAACTCGAAGGCGGCGGCGGGCCCTTCGGCGCCGAGCTCGCCGAGGCCGGGGCATCCGGCGGCCTCGGAGACGGCCGCGGGCCCGTAGTCCGCGTGGTCCCTGAGCGCCTCGCCCGCGGCGAGGAGCGCCTCCGCGACGCCTCGCGGGTCGGCCTCCAGACGGTGCCAGACGCGTTCGACGAGCGGGAGCTCGACCAGTTTCCCCTGCTCCCTGAGCCACTTCTCCACCTCGGCGAGGGAGAACGAGGGGCTCGCCCCGCTCCCGCCGACCGGCCGCGGGAAGTGCGGGTGGCGCCGCCGCCAGTTGCTCACAGCGGCGCGGCCGACACCGGCGAGCCGGGCGATCCCGGCCGCCGTCACCAGCGGGTCGCGCGCCACCTTCCCACCCCACACGTCTGCTCTTCACCGGCTCGCTCGCCGAGCGGCCGGGCGAGCATAGCGAACAGCCCGCCGCCAGTCGTACACAGGGTGTACGTCACATAAACCATGATCGTTGTTGACTCGGTTCACAGCCGATGTTCTGATTAACCGCCGTGCACCAGGCCCGAGGTACGCACCGGCCCCGCACACCGAAGCACGGACCCGCACCACCGAAAGGCCCCTCATGTCCCGTCCCCGCCTCCCCCGAACGCGGCGGCTGGCGGCCGCTGCCACCGTCGGCACCCTCGCCGTCGGTGTCCTCGCCGCCTGCGGCTCCGACGAGTCCGCCGAGGGCTCAGGGCCCCGCGCCGACAAGGCCGACGCCGCACAGGCCGCAGCGGCGGACACCGGCGAGCGTCCGCTGAAGCAGGGCGAGACCACCACCTACCAGAACGGCCTGAAGGCCACCGTCTCCAAGGCCGAGGCGTACGAGCTCGGCGAATACGCGTCGGGGCACGCCAAGGGCCACACCCCGCGCAAGGTCGACGTCACGCTGGAGAACACCGGCGACGAACGCCTCAGCGCCTCCCGCGCCCAGGTGAGCGCCCGTACCGACGACGGCGCCGTCCGCCAGATCGTCGACGAGAAGACAGGTGTCGGCTTCCACGGGAGGCTGATGCCGGGCAAGGAGGCGACCGTCTCCTACGTCTTCGACGTCCCGGAGAAGGCCGAGGACCTCGACGTGCGGCTCGAGTTCGTCGACTTCGGCACCGAGCCGGCGAAGTGGGGCGTCGCGCTCTGATCCCGTGCGGCCGGCTCCCCCGGAGCCGGCCGCAAAGCGTTTGCCCCACGCCGGCCGCAGGTGGAGGATTTCCGCGGACCTCGGCAGTCGGGCAGGGAGCGGAGCTGGTGATGGGCGCCACGGCACACATCGTGTGGGACTGGAACGGAACCCTCCTCGACGATCTGGACATCACCGTCCAAGCCACCGACCACGCCTGCCGGTTGGTCGGTGGCGCCCCCGTCGACCACGCGCGCTACCGGGACTGCTTCACCCGCCCCGTACGCGCCTTCTACGAGCGGCTCCTGGAGCGCGACGCCTCCGAGGACGAGTGGCGAGTCCTCGCCGAGGGCTACCACAGGCACTACCGCGACAACCTCGCCCGCGCCGCTCTCCGCCGCGGCACCCGCGGGCTCCTCGCCGAGCTCGCCGACTCGGGCGTCACCCACTCCCTGCTCTCGATGACGGAGCACGACGAACTCCTCGGCCTCGTCGAGGCGCACGGCCTCCGCGACTCCTTCCAGATCGTCGACGGAGCCCCGAAGCACCGCCGCGCGGACGGCAAGACGGAAGCGCTCCGCGAACACCTCGCGCGCCTCACCGGGCTGCGCGGCTCCTCGCTCCCGCCCGAGCAGGTGCTCCTCGTCGGGGACGCGCTCGACGACGGCCACGCGGCGAGCGGCAGCGGCGCCGCCTGCGTCCTGCTCGCAGACGGCGCCTACGCGCCCGGCGAGCCGCAGCGCCTCGGTCTCCGCGTCGCCGAGACCCTCCACGAGGCGGCGCGGACGGGGCTGCAACTCCTCGAGGCGCGGCGGTAGTCGGCGCTACTCCGGCCAGGGCGAGCCCTGGATCGTCCGCACGAAGTCGCCCCGCTCGAAGCCCGGGACGAAGTGTTCGAGGACGTCGGCCTTGACGTTGCCGAAGGTCGTCTCCGGCTTCGGGCGGATACCGGCGGCGAAGGCGGCGAGGATGCGGCGCTTGAAGTCGGGGCGCGGATGGAGCGCCACGACCTCGTCCCGCTCCTCCTCGGTGAGATCGTGGTAGCCGATCCCCAGCACGTCGTACTCGACGCCCGCGGTGACGAGCGCCACCTCGGGCTCCATGTACTGCGGCACCCCCGGCGTGGTGTGGAGCGCGATCGCCGTCCACACGCGGCGGACGCTGTCCTCGGGCACGCCGCGTGCCTGGAGGAACCGCCGCGCCTCGTCGGCGCTGTCGACCTCGAACCGGCGGCCGCTCGCCCGGTGCTCCTCGGCGAGGCCGAGGTCGTGGAACATCGCCCCGACGTAGAGGAGTTCGGGATCGAAGCTCAGCCCGCGGCGGCGGCCCTGGAGCGCGCCGAAGAAGTAGACGCGGCGGGAGTGGTGGTAGATCAGCTCGTCCGCGGTGTCGCGGACGAGCTGGGTGGCGTCGTCGGCGAGACGGGTGTCGGGCGCGGCGACGCCGGCGGCGGTGGGGCGGTCTGACACGTGGGCCTCCCTCTGGGGTGTGGACAGCCCCAGCGTTCCCGACGCCGCGCCCGCCGTCGACCATGCGGTTCACGGTGCTTCGACGGCCGCGCCTGCCAACAGGTCGCCGAGGCTGCTGCGCTTGTAGAGCACGCGGCGGCCCTCGCGTGCCCTGGTGACGAGCCCCGTCCCGTGGAGGACGCGCAGGTGTTGGGAGACGGCGCTCGGCGTGACCCGGAGGCGCCGTGCGAGCTCCGTCGTGGCGAGCGGCTCTTCGAGGAGGGCAAGCAGCCGCGCCCTCGGCGGGCCGAGGAGCGAGGCGAGCTGCGCCGGTTCGGCCACCGGCGGTTCCTCCCAGAGCGTGGCCACGCCCCGGCTCGGGTAGACGAGGCGGGGCTGCACCTCGGGACCGGCCGGCGGCGCCGGCTTGTGCGCGAAGACGGACGGGAGGAGCAGCAGGCCGCGCCCCGAGGCGTCGACGCGGTGGTCGCCGAGCATCCCGTCGATGTGGAGGACGCCGTCCCGCCAGCGCAGGTTCGGGTGCATGTCGGCGAAGAGCAGGCGGAGACCGCCCGTCGCCAGTTGCCGTGCGCGGTGGGTCATGTCCGTCTCCAGCAGCAGCCGCATCCGCGGCCAGTGCGGTGCGACGGCCGTCCGCCAGTACCCCAGCAGGAGGTCGCAGACGGCGTCCC
Organism: Streptomyces xiaopingdaonensis; assembly: GCF_000262345.1. Classification (GTDB taxonomy): domain Bacteria; phylum Actinomycetota; class Actinomycetes; order Streptomycetales; family Streptomycetaceae; genus Streptomyces; species Streptomyces xiaopingdaonensis. The sequence continues at coordinate 22,107 of NZ_AJTQ01000250.1, forward strand.
GGAGGCGGGCGACGTCCGCGTCGTCGACGGCGTCCCGCAGGGGCTCGGGGAGCGGGTCCGGTGCGTGCGCCGTCGCGAGATCGCGGCGGACGCGCGCGGGGGACGTGCGGCGGACGGCGTCGAGTTGGTCCTCGAAGTGCGGTGCGAAGCTCGCGGGTTGCGGGGTGAGGAAGTCGGGGATCGTGCGCCGCCGCGCGACGAGGGACATCAGCAGCCCGGTGTCGAGCGCGCCGAGTCTGCCGAGCACGGACCTGCGCCACGGAAGGTGGAGCGCCGAGAGCCCCGGGTCCTGGAGGACGCGGAGGCTGAGCAGGGTCTCGTGGAGGGGAGAGAGGGCGAAACGCGTGTCGGCGAGGTCCTCGACGCCGAGCACGAAGCTGATCATTAAGCCGGACGCTACATCGATTGGCCGGAGCCCGTCGATGCCGTGGACTTCCGCGCATGCGACCGACAACTGACGCACGCAGGCGGGCAGTTGCGGGATGCGCCCCGCGCCTCCCCGTGCCCGGCAACGACAGCACCCGCGGCGGCGCCGGCCCGCGAACCCGGGCGACATACCACGAAGCAGCGCCCGACTCGCCATCGCGGCAGCCGAATCGGCCACGCGCCGCAGCGGAACCCGCCGGGCACCCCCCGGCGCCCGCCCCGGCCGCACGGCGGTCCGGCATCCCCGCGAACGCCCGCGCGTGCGCCCCCCATCCAGCGCCAAAGGCCCGCCCATGAACCGCCCGACAACCCTGCTCCTCGCCCTCACCTGCGCGGTCGCCGTCGGCAACCTCTACTTCCCGCAGGCGCTGGTCCCGCTGATCGCCGCGGACCTCGGCACCTCGCCCGACGGGGCTTCTTTCGCTGTTGTCGCCACCCAAGGCGGCTACGCGGCCGGGATGTTCCTGCTCGTACCGCTCGGCGACCGCCTGCGCTCCCGTCCGCTCCTCGTCGTCCTGCTCGTCCTCACCGGTGCGGGGCTGCTCGCGGCGGCCTGCGCGCCGAACCTCGCCCTCCTCGCCGGCGCCGGAGCCTGCACCGGGCTCACGACCGTCGGCGCACAGCTAGTCGGTCCGCTCGCGGCCGGGCTCGTGCCGGCCGCGCGGCGCGGAGCGGTGCTCGGCACCCTGCTCAGCGGCTCGATCGGCGGCATGCTGCTCGCCCGCACCTTCGGCGGGACGCTCGGCGAAAGGCTCGGCTGGCGGGCCCCTTATCTCGCGGCGGCCGTGCTGGTCCTGCTGCTCGCCGCCGTCCTGACGCGCACCCTTCCCGAGACGGCCCCACCCTCGCGCCTGCCGTACCCGGCGCTCCTCGCCGAGCCGCTGCGACTGCTGCGCACGGAGCCGGAGTTGCGCCGCTCCTGCCTGTACCAGGCGACGGTCTTCGCCGCGTTCTCCGCCGTGTGGACCTGCCTCGCGCTCCTCCTCGCCGGCCCCGCCTACGGCTTCGGCGCCGAGGCCGTGGGGCTGCTCGCCCTCGTCGGCGCCGTGACGATGCTCTGCACGCCGCTCGCCGGGCGCCTCGTGGACCGCCACGGCCCGGAGCCCGTCAACCTCGTCTGCCTGCTCGCCGTCCTCTGCTCCGCCGCGGTGCTCGCGCCCGGTGCCAAGGGCGGTGCGCTCGGGCTGGCCGCGCTCGTCGCCGGCACGCTGCTCCTCGACGTCGCCATGCAGTCCGGCATGGTCGCCAACAAGACGCGGGTCTACGCACTGCGGGCCGACGCGCGCAGCAGGCTCAACACCGCCTACATGACGTGCGCCTACCTCGCGGGCAGCGCCGGCTCCTGGCTCGGGGCGCGCCTCCACAACAGCGCGGGGTGGTGGGGCGTGTGCGCGCTCGTGGCGCTGCTCGCCGTGGTCGGGCTGGCCCGGCACTTCGCGCCGTACCGGCGGAGGGGCGGCGAACTCCCCGCCGCACGGAGCGGTTTCACGTCGCGCACTGCTCCAGCATCGTCCGTTTGTCGGCCTTCGACACCGGAAGCCGGTACGCGAGGGCCACCTGCGCGAACCGCGTCGCGTACGAGCAGCGGATCTCCGTACTCGGCGGGAGCCAGTCCGACGGGCCCGAGTCGCTCTTGCCGCCGTTGGTCCCGCCGTCGACGGGGAGGAGGTTGAGCGGGTCGTTGGCGAGGCGCTGGCGCTGGGAGTCCGACCAGGCCGAGGCGCCGAACCGCCAGGCGTAGGAGAGGGGTACGACGTGGTCTATCTGCACCTCGGCCGCCTTCTCCTTGCGCCACTTCAACTCCTTGCCCGTGTACGGGTCGTGGAGCCGCATCGACTCGACGACGCAGTCGGAGCCGGCGCGGTAGCTGAGCTCGCGGCCGTCGCGTGCGAGGACGTCGTTGCGGGTGTCGCAGCCGTTGCCGCCGAGGGGGACGCCCTCGACCGTGTCCTTCCAGGCGTAGCCGAAGGCGTGCCTGTGGTAACTCCCGTGGGTGCGGGGCGAGTCCGTCGTCACCCGGTCTATCGTCCGGCGGGCCGCGGCGCGGTCCTGCGCCGAGACGAGCCGCGCCAGCCCCGGCTCGGTGCCGTCGGGGTTCTTCAGAGGACTCGTGCCCTCGCCCTTCCCCGACGCGAGCGGGGAGGCGGGCGACGAGGAAGGACCGGTCCCGGGCGGCGGCGAGGCGGCCGGAGAGGAGGAGGCGGTACCGGACGGGTCCTCCGCCGCTGAGCCCACCGTCCCCTCGCAGCCCGCGAGGACGGCGGCGGCCAGCACGGCGGAGAGCGCGGCGCCCGCCCGGCGCGTTGCCCGTGGAACCCTCCCTCGGCGCACGGAGGCGTGATCGTCACAGGTCAGGGCCCTCACGGTAGCGCGCATTCGATCACCTTAGCGACGGCGAACACGCGCGCGGTAGAGGGCCTTTCGCGCACACACCCGCTCCGACCTGCCGCAACAGCCCATCCGGTCCCCGACTCCCGTCCCGTCGAGCCCGGTCAGCGCCGCACGCACCCCCGGTTCACCCGCCGCTCGCCGGGCGGACACCCCGCGCCCCTAACGTCCCGGCGACGGGCGCGGACGGGAGACGGGAGCAGGCAGCATGGCGGAGACGACGCGGAAGGCCGGCCGCGAGCCGCACTGGGACAACGTGCGCTTCCTCTCCGGGACGCTCGTGGTCCTGGGGCACGCGGTCGAACCGCTCCTCGCCGAGGCCGACGGGCTGCGGTGGCTGTACCTCGTCACCTGGGCGATGCGGGTCCCCGTCTTCGTCCTCGTCGCCGGCTACTTCTCGCACGCGGGGCCGCTCGACGCGAGGGAGCTGCGGCGGCTCACCGAGTCGGTGCTCCTCCCCTACCTGCTGCTCGGGCTCGTCCACACCGTGCAGCTCTACTGGATCTACGGAGAGGTGCGGTTCTTCACCCACGAGCCGGCCTGGGGACTGTGGTTCCTGCTGTCGCTCTTCGTCTGGCGGATGCTGCTGCCCTACCTCGCGATGCTGCGCCATCCGACGGCGCTCTCGGTGGGGTGCGCGCTCGCCGTCGGGCACCTCGACGGGTTCGACGGCAGCTTCTCCTCGGCGCGGACCGTCGCCTTCCTGCCGTTCTTCCTCCTCGGCTGGAAGCTTCGGCACGGCCTCGGGGAGCGGCTGCTGCACGGCACCGCGACCCGCTGCACCGCGCTCGCCGTGCTCGCCGTCGCCGCCGCCGGCTGCTGGGCGTACCGGGAGGGGCTCGACTCCGCCTGGCTCGCGATGCGCGCCCCGTACGCGCAGACGGCCGAGGCGCCGGTCTGGGACTGGGCGGTACGCGCCGGCGTGCTCGGGTGCGGCGCAGCCGTCGCGCTCGCCTTCGTCCGGCTCGTCCCGAAGCGGAGGCTGCCGTACCTGAGCACGCTCGGCGCGGGCGGCCTCTACCTCTACCTGCTCCACCCGCCCGTGCTGCGCGCGCTCACCACCGCGGGGTGGCTCGACTGGGTGGGCACCTGGCCGAGCCAACTCGCCCTGATCGCCCTGGTGGTTGCGCTCTCCGCGGCGCTCGCCTCGCCGCCCGTGCGGCGGGTGACGCGTCCGCTGGTGCAGCCGCGGCTGCCCTGGCTGTACGTGAGGGCCGACGGCCCCGGGCGCGCGGGCGCACCGCTCCCCGCGCCCGGGGCCGAACGCCCGCCCGCCGTCAGGACCCCAGGACCGAGCTGAGGAACTCCCCCGTCCACGCGAGGAGTTCACGCCCGCTCAACGGCTTGCCGCCGATTCCGGCCGGCTTCGGCCGCGGCACCAGGACCTGCTGCGAGGCGGTCTTCACCATCGACCCCGGGTAGAGCCGCTGAAGCCGCAGCTCCTGCGACTCGCGCAGCTCCACGGGGCTGAACCGGATCTTGTTGCCCTGCAACGTGATGTCGGTGACGCCGCAGCCCCGCGCCAGCATCCGCAACCCCGCGACGAGGAGCAGGTTCTCCACCGGCTCCGGCAGCGGCCCGTAGCGGTCGGTGAGCTCCTCGCGGACGGCCGTGATGTCCTCCTCCGAGTTGGCCGCCGCGATCGAGCGGTACGCCTGGAGCCGCAGCCGCTCGCCCGGCGCGTAGTCGTGCGGCACGTGCGCGTCGACGGGCAGCTCGATCTTCACCTCCAGCGGCGGCTCCTCCGTCTCGCCGCCGCCCTCTTCGAGCGCCGCCCGGTAGTCCGCGACGGCCTCGCCGACCATCCGCACGTACAGGTCGAAGCCGACGCCCGCGATGTGGCCCGACTGCTCCCCGCCGAGAAGGTTGCCCGCGCCGCGGATCTCCAGGTCCTTCATCGCGACGTACATGCCCGCGCCCATCTCGGTGTGCTGCGCGATCGTCGCGAGGCGCTCGTGCGCCGTCTCGGTGAGCGGCTTCTCCGGCGGGTAGAGGAAGTACGCGTACCCGCGCTCGCGGGCGCGGCCCACCCGGCCGCGGAGCTGGTGGAGTTGGGAGAGGCCGAAGTTGTCGCCGCGCTCGACGATGAGCGTGTTGGCGTTGGAGACGTCGATGCCGTTCTCCACGATCGTCGTGGAGACGAGCACGTCGAACTTCTTCTCCCAGAAGTCGACGACGACCTGCTCCAGCGCCTGCTCCGACATCTGCCCGTGCGCCGTGGCGACCCGCGCCTCCGGCACGGTCTGCCGCAGCCTCGCCGCGGCCTTGTCGATCGACTCCACCCGGTTGTGGATGTAGAACACCTGGCCCTCGCGCAGGAGTTCGCGCCGGATCGCCGCGCCGATCTGCCGGTCCTCGTACGGCCCGACGAAGGTGAGCACCGGATGCCGCTCCTCCGGGGGCGTCGTGATCGTCGACATCTCGCGGATGCCGGTGACTGCCATTTCCAGGGTCCGCGGGATCGGCGTCGCCGACATCGTCAGCACGTCGACGTTGGCGCGGAGCTTCTTGAGCTGCTCCTTGTGCTCGACGCCGAACCGCTGCTCCTCGTCGACGATGACGAGGCCCAGCTCCTTGAACTTCGTCTCCGAGGAGAAGAGCCGGTGCGTGCCGATCACCACGTCGACGGTGCCCTCGCGGAGCCCGTCGAGGACGGCGCGCGCCTCGGCGTCCGACTGGAACCGCGAGAGCGCGCGCACGTTCACGGGGAACTGCCCGTACCGCTCGCCGAAGGTGGCGAAGTGCTGCTGCACCAGCAGCGTCGTCGGCACCAGCACGGCGACCTGCTTGCCGTCCTGCACCGCCTTGAACGCGGCGCGCACGGCGATCTCCGTCTTGCCGTAGCCGACGTCGCCGCAGATCAGCCGGTCCATCGGGACCGACTTCTCCATGTCCTGCTTCACCTCGGAGATCGTGGTGAGCTGGTCGGGCGTCTCGGCGTAGGGGAAGGCGTCCTCCAGCTCCCGCTGCCAGGGGGTGTCCTGCCCGAAGGCGTGGCCGGGCGCCGCCATCCGCGCCGAGTAGAGCTTGATCAGGTCGGCGGCGATCTCCTTGACCGCCTTCTTGGCGCGGGCCTTCGTCTTCGTCCAGTCGGCGCCGCCGAGCCGGTGGAGGGACGGCTGCTCGCCGCCGACGTACTTGGTGATCTGCTCCAACTGGTCGGTGGGGACGAAGAGGCGGTCCCCCGGCTGCCCGCGCTTCGCCGGCGCGTACTCGACGACCAGGTACTCGCGGGTGGCGCCCTGCACCGTGCGCTGCACCATCTCGATGTACCTGCCCACGCCGTGCTGCTCGTGGACGATGTAGTCGCCGGACTGGAGCGTCAGCGGGTCGATCTGCTTGCGCCGCCTCGCCGGCATCTTCGCCGTCTGGCTGCCGGCGGCCTTCTGCCCCGTCAGGTCGGTCTCGGTGATCACCGCGAGCTGCAACTCGGGGGCGAGGAAGCCGTGGTCGAGGGAGCCGCAGGCGACGTGGACCACGGACGGCGTGATCTCGGTGAGGTCGGCGGGGCCGCCGTCGTCGCCGCGGTGCAGGCGCGCGGGGACGCCCTCGTTGCCGAGGACCTCGGCGGTGCGCGACGCGGGGCCCTGGCCCTCGGTGAGGTAGACGCACCGCCAGCCGTCGCTCAGCCAGCGGCGGGTGTCGGTGAGCGCACGCGCCGTCTCGCCGCGGTAGGTCTCGGGGGCCTGCATCCCGAGGGTGAGGGTGTCGGCGCCGTCGAGCTCGTCCTCCAGTTCGGTGTCGGCGGCGAACTGGCTCACCGACCACCACATCATGCCCGTCTCCCGGGCGTGCTCCCGGACTTCGGCGAGCGAGCGGAGCGAGGCGGCGCCGACGTCGATCGGCGCCCGGCCGCCGGTCGCCGTGGCCGACCAGGACGCCTGGAGGAACTCCTGGCTCGTCGCCACGAGGTCGGCGGCGCGCGTGCGGACCCGCTCCGGGTCGCAGACGAGCGTCATGCTGCCGGCCGGGAGGACGTCGAGCAGCAGCTCCATCTCGTCGACGAGGACGGGCGCGAGCGACTCCATGCCCTCGACGGCGATCCCCTCCGCGATCTTGTCGAGCATCTCGGCGAGTTCGGGATGGGCAAGCGCCAGCTCCGCCGCCCTCTCCCGGACGCTCTGCGTGAGCAGCAGCTCCCGGCAGGGCGGCGCCCACAGGCCGTGCTCGGCGACCTCCAGCGACCGCTGGTCCGCGACCTTGAAGTAACGGATCTCCTCGACCTCGTCGCCCCAGAACTCCACCCGCACCGGGTGCTCCTCGGTCGGCGGGAAGACGTCGAGGATGCCGCCGCGCACGGCGAAGTCCCCGCGGTTCTCGACGAGTTCCACGCGGTGGTACGCGGCCGCCGCCAGCCCGTCGACGACCTCCTCCAGATCCGCCTCCTGCCCCTGCCGCAGCGCCACGGGCACGAGATCGCCCAGCCCCCGCACCTGCGGCTGGAGCACCGCCCGCACCGGCGCGACGACGACGGAGACGGGCCCGCCCTTCTCGTCGTCGGCCGAGGGGTGCGCGAGCCGGCGGAGCACGGCGAGGCGCCGGCCGACCGTGTCCGAGCGGGGCGAGAGCCGCTCGTGGGGCAGTGTCTCCCAGGACGGGAACTCCACCACCGACTCCGGCGTCAGCAGCGAGCGCAGCGCCGCGGCCAGGTCCTCGGCCTCGCGGCCCGTCGCGGTGACGGCGAGCAGCGGCCGCTGCGCGGAGCGGGCGAGTGCGGCGGCGGCGAACGGTCTGGCCGCCGGCGGACCGACGAGGTCGAGGTGGTGCCGGTTGCCGTCGGCTGCCGCCTGTACGGCCTCTTCGAGAGCGGGGTCCCGTACGACGGCGTCGAGCAATCCGGTGAGACTCATGGAGCGGCTTCCCTGCGGGTGGGATCTGGTGGGTCGGTGCTGGTGGACGAGGGGCCCGGGCGTACGCGGTGTGCGAGGAGGCCGCTTGGCGCTCCCCGCGGCCGGACAGCACGCCAGGCCCGGCGCGCGGTGCGGGCCGGGGTGTCCAGAGTACGACCACGCCGGAGCGAGCGGGCACGCGTCGGGGACCGCGATACCCCCGTGATCGCGGTCCCCCACCGAGCGTGCCCGGTGCCTCACTCGGTGGCGATCGCGCCCAGCACGCTCATCCGTCCCGCACGGAACGCCGGCACCAGGGCCGCGACGAGGCCGACCACCGCCGAGCCGAGGAAGACGCCGCCGATCGTCGCCCAGGGGATCTCCAGCACGTCGAGCCCTTCGAGCGCGAGGAGCTGCTGCGCCGTCGCACCCCACGCCATCCCGAGGCCGAGTCCGAGGAGGGCGCCGAAGAGCGCGATCACCACCGACTCCAGGCGGATCATGCGGCGCAGCTGCCGCCGGGAGAGGCCGATGGCGCGCATCAGTCCGATCTCCCTCGTCCGTTCGACGACGGAGAGCGCCAGCGTGTTGACCACGCCGAGAACGGCGACGACGACGGCGAGCGCGAGGAGTCCGTAGACGAGGTTGAGCATCTGGCCGACCTGCGACTGGAGGGTCTCCTTGAAGTCGGCCTGGTCGCGCACCTGGTACTGCGGGTAGCCGTCGAGGCTCTTCTTGAGCGCCGCGTACGCCGCCTCCTGCTGCCCGTCCGCCGCCGAGCCGAACAGGGCCATGTTCAGCGGGAACCGGTCGGCCGGGAGATGGGCCCGCGCCGTCGCCGTGGAGACGTACATCGCCCCCTTGTCGACGCTCGTGTCGTCCGAGGTGATCGCGGCGACCCGCAGCTCCGCCGTCCGCCCGTGGTCGAAGTCGACGCGGACGACGTCGCCGGCGTGGACGCCGTGCTCGTTGGCCCACACCTCGCCGACCGACATCGCGTTCTTCCCGTAGGCGTCGGCGAGTTCGCCCTCGACCGTCTCCCTGCGGAGGTCCTCCGCGTACGACGGGTCCGCGGCGACGAGCCTGTCCTTCGTGCGCGAACCGTCCTCGGGGACCACCGAGGCCGGCACCATGCGGTAGGACGAGACGTGCGAGAGGCCCTCGGTCTGCCGGACGCGCTGCTCGGCGGCCGGGGTGATCGGCTGCCCGTTGTCGGACTGGACGATGAAGTCCGCGCCGACCGACCTGTCGACCTGCTCGGAGGCCGAGGCGACCATCGAGGAACCCACCACCGACAGCGCGGCGACGAGCGCGAGCCCGATCATCAGCGCGGCGCCCGTCGCGCCCGTCCGGCGCGGGTTGCGCAGCGCGTTCCGCTCGGCGAGACGCCCCACGTGCCCGAACGGGCGCGCCACCGGCGCGGAGAGCAGCCGTACGAAGACCCCCGAGAGCACGGGCCCCACGGCGACGAAGCCGACGAGCGTCAACAGCACGCCCAGCGCGAGGAGTCCGGAGCCGGGGCCCGACTCGTCGGCGCGCGCCGCCGCGAAGAGGGATGCGCCCCCTGCGCAGGCGAGCACCGCGCCGAGGACCGCCCGGACCGTGCCGGCGCGGCGGTCCGCGGGGGCGCCCGCGTCCCGCAGCGCGGCCATCGGCGAGACCTTGCCCGCCCGCCGCGCCGGGAGGTAGGCGGCGAAGAGCGTCACCACGATCCCGAGCGCCAGGCCGACCACCGGCGTGCGCCACGCGACCGTCAGCTCCGAGGTGTCGAGGTTCATGCCGACGGCGCCCATCAGCTTCATCATCCCGACGGCGAGCCCGACCCCCGCGCCGACACCGAGGAGCGAACCGACCGCGCCCAGCAGCAGCGCCTCCACCAGCACCGAGCGGTTCACCTGCCGCCGGCTGGAGCCGAGCGCCCGCATCAGGCCGAGCTCCCTCGTGCGCTGCGCGACGAGCATGGAGAAGGTGTTGACGATCAGGAAGACGCCGACGAGCAGGGCGATCCCGGCGAAGCCGAGCATGGCGTACTTGAGCACGTCGAGGAAGGCGCCCATCTCCTCCCTGCCGGAGTCCGCCGCCTCCTGCTGCGTCTGGTAGAGGAACGCGTCCGAGCCGAGCTCGGTCGCCACGTTGCGCTTCAACAGGCCGTCGGTGAAGCCCTCGTCGGCGGAGACGGAGAGCGAGGTGTACCGGTCCGTCGTGCCCAGGAGGCGCTTCTGCGCCGTCTCGGTGTCGAAGAGGACGAGGGCGGCGCCGGGGTTGGTCACCTTGAACGTGGCGATCCCGGAGATCCGCGCGGAGAAGTCGCCGACGGCGCCGAGGGTGCGCAGCTCGTCCCCGAGCGCGAGGTCGTGCTTCTCGGCGGTGTCCGCGTCGACCATCACCTGGGTGGGGCCGCGGGGCGCGTGACCGGAGGTGATCTCCATCGTCCGGCCGTCGTTCCCCGTCCAGTTGCCCGCGATGGTGGGGGCGCCCGTGGCGGCGCCGACGTTGTTCTTCTCGCCGTCGACGACGGTGACCCCAGCGGTGGACACCGAGCCCTCGGCGTCGCGGACGCCGTCGACCCCGCGCACCCGCTCCAGCGTGCCGGCGGGGATCGTCTCGGGGCGGCCGGTGCGCGGGGCCTCCTCCTGCGCGGACTCGCCCTTGGGCTTGACCGTGACGTCGGCGGCCGTCGAGGAGAACATCCGGTCGAAGGTCGCGTTCATCGTGTCGGTGAAGACGAGCGTCCCGCAGACGAACGCCACGGAGAGCAGCACGGCGATGCCGCTCAGCGCCATCCGTCCCTTGTGCGCGAAGAAACTGCGAATCGAGGTGCGCAGGACGGTCACTGCCTGACCCCCGCAACGGCTCGGGCACCCGCGGGGACGGCGCCGGCGCGGGTGTCGAGGGTTTTCATGCGTTCGAGGACGGCTTCGGCGGTGG
>NZ_AJTQ01000251.1 GCF_000262345.1 Streptomyces xiaopingdaonensis
GGTGAATCCGCCCCTCGGTGACGTTGTCGAGGCCCGCGAGGCAGTGCATCAACGTGGACTTCCCGGAGCCGGAAGGCCCCATGATCGCGGTGAACTCCCCCCGGACGATGTCGACATCGACGTGGTCCAGGGCGAGGACCCTCGTCTCGCCCGACCCGTACGCCTTGACCACCTGGCGCGCGGACGCCGCCACTTCTTCGGCGCCCCCGTGGCCCGTCACGGCAGTAGCCATCCCAGTTCTCTCCTCGGCTCGACAGAAAGCCCGGGACCCCTGCCCCGAGCCGCGCTTCGGCGCCCACCGCGACCCGGTCCCGGCACGCCCCCGACAGCTTTCGATGCTGCTGCACCCCGACCTCGGCCGCGATGGTGCACGTCCGTGTATCCGACCGGGGGCTGGCCCCACCTCACGTGCGGGCCCGCCCCACAGAAGCTACGGGCCCTCGACGCCCCCGGCGTCCTGCCGCGGCACGAGACGCGACCCCGGGGACGTCGGGGGAAGCGGGCCGCCGCGGCGGCGGTCGAACGCAGCGAGGGCCGGACGCGCCGATGCGCATCCGGCCCTGGAGGGGGAGTTAACGGGTCAGTCGCCCCTGCGTACCGTCTGCTGGGCGGGGATGGAGACCGACTGCGCGGGCACCTTCTCACCGTCGGGCTCCTGCTCCCCGGGAAGTGGCGGGGTCTCGTCCTTCGGGGGGACCTCGGCGGTGCGGCCCGTAAGGGTCGACAGGCTCGCGCGGACGTGCGCCATGTGCTGGCGCATCTCGTCGGACTGCTCCTGGTGTTCGCGCAGGACGCGCTCCGTCTCGCGCTCGACGCCCTCCTCCCGCAGCCGCGCCTGCGCCAGCAACTCCTCGGCCTGCGCCTGCGCGTCCTCGACCCGGTGCCTCGCCGCCTCCTCGGCCTCGGCGTGCGCCCGCTTGGCGTCGGCGAGAAGGTGTTCGGCGCGCTCGTCCAACTCGCTGACCCTGGCGTCGACTTCGGCCTTCTCGCGGGCGAGGTCGCGGTCGGCCGACTCCGACTCGGCCGTGTGCTCGCGCTCCTGCTTCGCGAGCAGCTCGGAGCAGCGCCGCGCCGCCTCGCGCAGGGCTTCGGCGGCCTCGCCCCGTACCGACTCGGCCTCCGACTCGGCCTCGGCCACCATCCGCTCGCCCTCGGACTCGGCCTCCTCCAGACGCTGCTGCGCGGCGCGTTCTCCCTGCGCCCTGATGCGCTCCGCCTCGACGCGGGCCCCCTCCTCCACCGAGCGGGCGTCCTCCCCGGCCTCCTCGGCGGTGCGCGCGGCGCCGGACTCCGCGGCGGTGCGCACCTCGTCGGCCTCCGCCTCGGCGAGGCCCAACAGGTCCTGGGCGCGGGCACCGAGGGTGGCGTAGGTCTGCGGCGGCAGCGAGGCGACGACGCCCTGGAGCCGCTCGACCTCGGCCTCGGCCTCCTCGGCTTCCGCTTCGAGCGCGTCCGCGCGGCGGTGCGCGGCCTCGCGCTCCTCGGTCAGGTCGGCGACCCGGCCGTCGACCTCGTCGGGCCGGTACCCGCGGCGGACCACGACAAAGCCGTGCGGCGACGACGCACTCATAGCGAGCCCCTATCTCAGTTCTCCAACGCAACGAGCAGCACACGGCCGCGAGCCCCTGGGCGGACCCGCGACCCCCGCAAGACCCCCTCGGCGAAGCGGCCATACCGCCATACTCCACCCGCAGCCGTACCCCAGGATGCGCTACTTCACGTGCCGAGCAGTAATCGGAACAACCCGTCGCAACTGACCGGAAACCCCACACGCCCCAGTGGCCCCGCGGAGGATGGCGACCCCGACCACGCGGCGCTGAGCGGCGGTTCAGGATCGCGTACGCCGCCGCACGGACCCCTGGGGCCGTCAGCCAAGACCTCGACGATGCCACTCGTGTGAGGGAATCGACACAAAGTCCGCCACGAATTACCCCCTCTCGGACGGGCGGTGGGACCCCACCGACGCCGAACGAGACCGCGTACCGGAAAGCACCAGCGCACGCCCAACACGCGAGCGCCCCACCGCCGACGGCAACTCCCCCGCGCCCCGCAGGAGTTCAGCGCCCGCGGGACGTACGGCTCAGAAGAGCCCGTCCCACATCTGCTCCAGCAGCACCGACCACCAGTTCTCGGGCGACGCGAGCGCCGCCGCGTCGAAAGCGGCCAACTGGAGCTGGAAGTCGACCGTCCAGCGACCTGCCTGCTCCTGGGTGAGCCCGTAGCGGAGCCGCCACATCCGGCCGAGCAGGGCGAGCGAACGCACGAACTCCGGCAGGCCCGTGTTGACGAACTGCGGCTGCGCCGGCTGCCCGCCGGGCCCCGCCTCCAGCGGCACGGCGACGATGTTGGCCGTGCCGTACTGCACGCACAACTGGCGGCCGAAGTCGGTCCCCATCACCAGGTAGGAGCCCGCGTCGGACGACGGCTGCACGCCGCGCTCCTGGGCCAGCTCCGCGAGCGTCGGCACCGGGCGGCCGGGCTGCGCCTGCCCCCAGAAGAACGGCCCCATGTCGATGGGGATGCCCGCCCACACCAAGGTCTGCGCCACCACGTCGGGCACGCCCTGCCGGGAGACGGCGCGCTGGTCGAACCGGAAGACGCCCTGCGGCCCGAACGCCTGGAGGAGCTCCTGGCCGATGCCGTCGGGCGGCAGCGGCGGCGCCGGCTGGACCTGCGGCGGAAGCGGGACGCGGTGCGGCGCCGGACGCGCGGGGCCGTCGGCCACCTGGTGCAACTCCCCCTGGTGCGCGAGGAGTTGACGCATGCCGTCCTGCCGCGACGCGTGGTCGCGGCCGTAAGCCGCGGTGTGGCTCACCCGCACCTGCGGCCACGTCTCACGCACCATACGGGCGCAGTAGCCGCCCGGCAGCTCGCACGACTCCAGCTCGGTGTGGAGCTCCACCACCTGCTGCGGCGGGACGTTCATGCCGTGGAGCTCGTGGAGGAGCTGCCACTCGGGGTGCGGGGTGCCGGGCGCCGACCGCCGGATGAGCTGCTGCTCCGAGCCGTCGGCCGCGCGGTAGCGGAGCACCGCCATGTAGCCGGGCCCGACCGTCGGCTGGGCCGACGGCTGCTGGGGATAGCCGTACGCGGGAGCCGGGCCGCCCGGCGCGGGCGCACCCGGAGCCGGGGGCGGGGTGCCGGGGGCCGGCGGCGGGGTGCCGGGGGCCGGCGGCGGGCCGGGCGCGCTGGGCGGAGGGCCCGGGGCCGCAGGGGTCGAGGGCTGACCGCCGGCGAGCATCGTCGAAGCCTGATGGACGTCGCCCCCCGAGGAGCCCGCACCCGGAGCCCCTGGCGTCCCCGGCGGCGGCGGGATCGGGGCGCCGCCCTGCGAGCCGTCCGAGAGCACCGTCGCCGCGTGGTGCACGCCGCCGCCCTGCGAGTCCGAACCGGAGGCTGCGCCCCCGCCTTCCGCGCCCGCCTGTGCGACGTCGTCGGAGGAGACGAGCTGCGTCGGCACGTAACCGGCGCCCGGACGCGCACCCGGAGTACCGGGCGCGCCCGGAGGCGGCGGCACCGTGGGGCCGCCGCGCGACGACCGCGACGAGACCGGACCCCCGGCCGCGCGGCTGGTGTCGGCGTCGGCGATGTCGCCGACGCCCGGCGACCGCGCCGCGTCCGGGGACGGCGGCACCTGCACGGCCGCGTCCTCGGAGAGGACCGTCGCCGCGTGGTGGAGCCCCGCCGAACCGCCTTGCGACGGCGAGGAGTCGGCCTCCTCGACGGGCCGACCCGCCGCCACCCCCGGCAACGAGCTGCCCTCCGGCATCAGTTCGGTCCGCGCCTCGGAATGCGACCCCGACGAGGCGCTCTCCTCCTCGTCGTCACCGGAGAGCGGCGGCGCGAAGACGGTCGCGGGCGGCTGCTGCGCGACTCCGCCCGAACCGCTGGTGTCCGCCGCGTCCCACGGGCTCGGAGCCGATCCGGACGCAGCCGGAACCGAGGACTCCGCCGCCGGCTCCTCCGCCGAGCGGCGGTCGGGGACGCCCAACTGGTCCGCCGCCTGCTGGAGCCACTCGGGCGGCGTCAGCAGGAACGACGTCGCCTCCAGGTCGAGCCGCTCAGGCGCGGGCGCGGCAGCGGGGGCCGGTGAACCGCCGTACTCCTCCTCGAAGTTGCGCACGACCTCGTCGACGGGAAGGCCGGGCCAGAGCGTCGCGTCACCGCTGTCCTTCGCGATCACCAGCCGCGGACCCGCCGCCTCCGGCGAGGCGGGGCCCGCCCAGGCGACGAAGCCGAGCGCGAACTCCCGCACCTGCGCCTCGCGCCGCTGGTCCGACGGCACCTCGGTGCCGTTGATCCAGCGCTCGGCGCGCTCCTGTGCCTGCGCCAAGGTCACCATCGCGCCCTCACCTCTCCACCTCGACGGCGAGCGCGAAGCCGCCGTCGACCATCAGGTTCGCCACCGTCTCCAACTCCGGCGGATTTCCGGCGAGCCTCCGGAGGAACTCGTCGAAGTCGGCGCCGCAGGGCCGGAGCAGCCGCTCCACGCGCTCCTGCACGGAGAGGCCGTCCGCGTCCCCCGCGTCGTCGTACGCGCAGAACCAGACGGAACCCACCGCCTCGCCCTTCACCTTCACCGCGAGCAACCCGCCCTGGACGAAGGCGACGCCGAGGTAGTCCTTGGTGAGGTGGTCGCGCAGGCACTTGTTGACGTAGACGAGGTCGTCGACGGAGGCACGGTCGCTCTCCGCACGCAGCGTGAAGAACGGCTGGTCGAAGAGGAGGCCCAACTCGGCGTCGAGCGCCACCCCGCGCGGCGCGCAGCCACCGGCCGCCTTGAGGAACGAGCGGTACCCCTCCGGGAGCCGGTACCCCAGCCGCTCCTCCGCCTCCCGCACCCGCGCCTCGGGGACGGCCACGTCGCGCGGCGCCTCGAAGTGCACGGGCTTGGTCTCCTGGAGCGGGCGCGTACCCGTCTTCGCATGGTCGACGGCCGCCGTGGCGAGGCCGCCGTGGTGCCGCAGCAGCGCCTTCACCTCGACCGGCACCAACTCCATCCGGCGGCCGCCCGCGACGTGATGCCACGTCCAGCCGTGCGGCGTCGCCACGGGCGGCAGGCTCCCCCACAGCTCGTGGCCCGAAGCGTGGAGCGCGGCGTTGGCCGACACGTAGTCCGTGAGGCGGAGTTCGTCACCCCCGAAGCCCTCGGGAGGCTCCGCGATCTCTGCGGCTGCACGCGCGTACCCGGAGAAGTCCGGGAAGCCGTAACGGTCGACCGGCACCCCGGCGGTATGGCGGGCCGCCCTGACCGGATCAGGGAAGTTCACCACTTGCCCGGCGTACGCACGGTTCGGTGGCGCGGCATGCTGCCCGAGCCGACCTGTCGTCATCGCGCTGGCCCCCTGCTGCGTCTGGCTGGTACGGGACAGCCTATGCGGTACGGCGACACGCAGTCACCGGGCCCGGGGGGCTGCGGGGTGCAGCCGCCGAGGGCCGGGGAC
>NZ_AJTQ01000252.1 GCF_000262345.1 Streptomyces xiaopingdaonensis
CGCCTGCGGGGCCGAGCCACCCGAGGCCGCGGACGGTGCGCCGCCAAGAAACAGGCCACAAGCGACCGTTGACCAACCCGCCGCCGAACCGCCGACGCACGCGCCACCCGCTTCACCCCTTCTCAGCGGCCTCCAGCTTCCGGTGCTGCTCCTTCACCACCACACCCTCCATCGGCTTCGCCTTCTCACCCTCCAAGGCCATCGACGCGAACGTCGCCGTGCTCCCCGCAGTGCGCACCACCGTGACCGACATCGCGGCCCCCACCTTGCTCGACTTCGGACGCATCGTGAACCGCACCGCGTCCATGCCGACATCGGCCGAGTCGTCCGCCTCGACCGTCACCTGCTCCTCCTCGGCACCGCCCTGGCTGCCGACGAAGCCGTCGCACTCCTCCACCGCCGTACGCAGACCGCCGAAGGTCTTCGCCGCGCCGTCCCGCTCCTCGTACGAGGAGAGAACCACCTGCTGGAACGCGCCGCCCGTGCCCACCCCGCTCTCGGCCAGCGCGGCAGTCGCGTACGCGGCACGCGCGTGCGCCGGCTCCGGGCCGAAGAGATCGACGACCGGCTGGCACTCCCTGCGGTTCACCTGCACGGCGTCGGTGTCGAGCAGCCCGCCGTCCTTCTGGTACCGCACCCGGTAGCCGTCCGCCTCCCCGCTCTTCAGCAGCGCCGACTTCAACTCCCCGGCGGTGAGCGGCTTCCCGGACGCCTCGCCGCCGCCGGACTCCCCCTCCTCTTGCGAGGAGCCACCGGAGGACGCCCCGGACCCGCCGTCGTCCCCGCTCGAACAGGCGGCGAGGGAAAGCGCGACGGCCGGCACGAGCACGGCCGCGACCGCCGCACGCCTCGAGGTGGTGGTGCGCATCTGCTGAACTCCCGTCTTCCGAAGGGCCGCACACAGGCGAGAAAAGACGCCTCGGCCCTGGCCGGTCCGCCCCCGTCCATCCTTCCGGCCCACGATGTTGACCTGCCCACGACCGTCCCACCACCCCCGAACCCTCCCCCGCCGGGAAACCGTCACAGAACCGCGACAAGCCGGGGCGTCACCCCTTGCGCAGCCGCACACGGCATACTTGGCGCCGGTCCCCGAACGCGAGGGACGCACGGGAGGAACGCACCACCATGCACACCGCACCACCACCGCAGACCAACGAGGCCGAGCACACCCCGCCCCACCCCGCCCCGCAGGACCAGGCGGACGCACCCGCGCTCCGCCACCGCCGCGACGCCCTCCTCCCCGCCGTCGCCGCCGCGCTCCACGTCGACGGGACCACCCTCACCTGCACCGGCGCCAAGGGCGACCAACCGCCCCCGCTCCACCCGCTCGTCAGCCGGTTCCTCGACGAACTCGCCCCCGCACAGCGCACCCGCCACACCGGCCGCTGCGCCGAAACCGTCCTCCTCTCCCGCTTCCTCCACGCGACCGAGGAGGCACGCGAGGCGAAACGCACCCGCCGCAGCGGACGCAAGCCACGCCAGACGAAGCCGCTCAGCCACGGCGAAGCCCGCAAGGCCCTGCGCCGCTCCCGCCTCACCACCCGCCGCATCCGCGAGGACGGCGACCCCCTCCACGGCAGCTACGCGCCCCCCTGCCGCTCCTGCACCGCCCTCCTCGACCACTTCGGCATCGCCCTCGTCGCCCCCGAGACCGGCACCGGAACCGACGCCCCGACGGAGCCCACGCCGTGACCCCCGCAACGGAGCGCTTCCCCGCACCCGTCGCCGCCGCGCTCGCCGACTCCGGTTGGGAGCCCGGACGTTGGGAGATCCGCCACGCGGAGGAGTGGGCCGACACACTCCGCGCCCACACCTCGCCCGGCGGCCACCGGCACGCCGTCCTCCCCTCCGCCGTCGAAGTCTGGGCGGAGTTCGGCCCGTTGCACATCGCGCCGACCACGCAGGGCCGCGACCTCGCCCCGACCGCCGTCACCGTCGACCCGCTGCCCTGCCTCCACGCCGCACGCACCCTCAGCGACCTCGGCCGCGCGCTCGGAACCGAGGTCTGCCCCATCGGCACCGAGACGGAAGGGGAAGCGCTGCTCGTCGTCGACGCCGCGGGACACACCTACGGCGTGGACGCCACGGGCGACTGGTACCTCGGACCCCGCTTCGACGAGGCACTCACCGCGCTCCTCCTCGGCCACCGCCCGGCCCGTCTCACCGCCACCCTCTGACCCCGGCCGCCCCGCCGGACCCGGCCAACGGCCGCTAGCCTGCGGGGAGTCGTCCGTAGTCGAACCCCGGGAGCCGGCATGCTCACCTCACGCCGCGCCGACCTGCCGACCGTCCGCTGCGACCTCTGCCCCGACCACCCCGTACTCCCCACCCACGAAGAACGCCACAACCACCAGCTCTGCGCCCGCTGCCAACAGCGCCTCCTCGCCGCCCCGCACCCCGACGACCACCTGTGCGCCCCCTGCCGCCGCGAGTGCCCCGACTGCCACGCACCCACCCCCGAAGGCACCGCCTGCCGCACCTGCCGCGGACGCTGCCGCACCTGCCGCGCCCCGCTCCCTCGGCGCCCCGCACCCGCCGACGAACTCGTCACCGTCGCGCCCGAAGGCCGGAGCGACCGCAGCAAGTGGGCCAAGACCTACTTTCCCCGCTCCTCGACCCGCGAACAGTGCGACGCCTGCCGCGCGCCCCGCGACCCGGCCCGCACCGTCCTCGCCGCCCTCCCCGAACCGCTCCTCCGCGCCTGCGGCGGCGCCCTGCCACCCACCGCGCTCGACGTCCTCCACGCCGAACTGCGCACCCGCACCCCCGCGGAACTGATCAACCGCATCGGCCGCCGCTGGTGGACGAGTTGGGCACACCGCCCGCTCCGCGCCGAAGAACCCGACGAAGAGCACCGCCCCGACACCGTCCTCACCCGGCTCCTCGCCCCCACCCCCTGCAACGGCCGCTGCGAGGACGGCTGGCACCGCGCCGACCCCGGCAGGCCGGACGAGGACGACCGCCCCTGCCCCGTCTGCCGCGGCGGTCGCCTCCTCCGCGCGACCCCCGAGCACGACGACGAGGAACACGACGAGCCCTCCGAGGGCGACCCGCGCAAAGTCGCCGACCGCCCCCTCTCCGAAGCGCTCGCCGACGCACCCCCCTTCCGCGAGTGCGAAGGCCGCGACGGCGCCTGCGGCCTCCCCGTCGCCGACCCGTACCCGTACTGCCCCGCCTGCCTGGGATGGCCGCGCTGCTCCTGCGGGCGCCGCTTCGACCCGGAGCGCGCCGACGGCTGCCGCGCGTGCGGCCGGAAGTGAGAACCGGGCCTGCCGCGGCCCGTTGACGAGCGGACGCCGCTCAGCGCCCGTGCGGAATGATCGCCGACACCCGGAAGCCCCCCGCATCCGTCGGCCCGGAGACGAAGCCGCCCCCGAGCGCCACCACGCGCTCCCGCATCCCCACGAGCCCGTTGCCGCCGCTCGGCAACCCCGCGTCCGCCGCCCCCTCCGCCGGCGCCGGGTCGTTCTCCACCTGGAGAGCCACCTCGTCCTCGCGGTGCGCGAGCCGCACCCGCGTCGGCGCACCCGCCGCGTGCTTGTGCACGTTGGTCAGCGCCTCCTGCACCACACGGAACGCCGTCCGCTCCACGGCCGCCGGATACACCCGCGCCTCCCCCTCGACCGACAGCTCCACCGCGATCCCGGCCGCGCGCGACTGCCCGACGAGCGCGTCCAACTCGGCGAGCAAGGGCACCGTCCCGGCGTCCGCCGCCCCGCGCACCGCCGTCGCCGCACCGCCCGCACCGACGTTCGCGACGACCTGCGCCGGCGCGGGGACGTCCTCGCCAGGCGCCTCCGCCGCCCCCGGTCCCCTCGCCGCCGCCGCGAACTCCGCGAGCCGCGAGGGCACTTCCGCCTTCTCCTCGACCGCCTCGCCCGAGCGCAGGACACCGAGCATGGTCCGCAACTCGTCGAGGGCCTGCCGCCCCATGTCGCCGACGAGCGCCGCGTTCTTCGCCGCCTTCTCCGGGTCCTTCGACGCCACCGCCTTGAGCGCCGCCGCGTGCACCACCATGAGGCTCACCCGGTGCGCCACGACGTCGTGCATCTCGCGCGCGATCCGCGTCCGCTCCTCGCTCCGCGCCCACTCGGCGCGCTCCTCCGCACGGTCGGCGAGGAGCGACAACTCCCGCTCCAGACCGTCCGCACGCTCCCGCAGCGAGACGACGAGCCGCCGGCGGGCGCCGACGTAGAGGCCGAGGAGGAGCGGCGGCGCCGTCACGCCCACCGACATCAGCACGGCGACGAGCGGTACGAACCAACCGTCCGGATTGAAGTCGGCCTCCCGGCCGATGGAGCGGTCCATCTGGATCAGCGTGATCAACAGCGTCCCCGCCGCGCCCATCCCCGCGAGCAGCGCGATGATCCGCCGCGGCACGGCCGAGGCGGCGAGCGTGTAGAGGCCGACGACGCCGAGGACGAAACCGGTCTGCGCCGGCAGCACCGCGATCCCCACCAGCACCACGACGATCGGCCACCGCCTGCGCACCAGCAGCACCGCCCCCGCGAGCGCCCCCAACGCCACGGAGAGGGCGACGGGCACCCCCGTCTCATGCGCGAAGCCGACGCCGCGCACCGCGCTCTCCATCGCGGAGACGACCGCGAGCAGCACGTCGAGCGCGGCGCTGCGCGGCCGTTGCCACCAGTACGTCCACCGCCACCACGGCGGTCCCCTGCGCTCCTGCTCCCCGGGCCCTGCGCGGACGCGGCTCTCCGTCTCCCCCGACTCGGTCATGGCGCCCAGCGTACGACCGCCGGTCACGCCTTTCCCCGGTGAGCCCGGGAACGTCCCGTTCCGCACGCCTCTATACCAGGACAGCCGACTTCGGGAGCAGAACGGACCGATCCCACCCGAACCGTTGAAACGACCCGGCGGGCGCAGTCCCGGCGCGACGACGCTGGACCCATGACGTCACCCACCGAACCCGCCTCCGCGCGCGACGACACCGGCGGCCTGCGCACGGGGGCCACCACCTACGAGCACCTGCGCACCGAGGCCGTCCGCCTGCGCCGCGCCGGGCTGAGCCGCCGCCGCATCCGCGACGAACTCGGCGTACGCAACAACGACCTCCTCAACCGGCTCCTCACCGGCGAGCCCCCTCCCGAGTGGACCCGCCGCCCGCGCGCCAAGGACGAACTCCGCGCCCGCGCACGCCGATTGCGCGCCCAGGGCTGGACGTACGACCGCATCCAACTCGAACTCGGCGTCTCGAAGAGCTCCATATCCCTGTGGGTCCGCGACCTGCCCCGCCCCGCCCCGTCCCGCACCCCGTCGGAACAGGCGCACCTCGCCTCCCGGAAGCGCTGGGAGTTCGAGTCGGCCCGCCGCGAGGAGGAGCGCCGCCGCACCACGCGGGAGGCGACCGCCGAGATCGGCGAGCTGACCGACCGGGAGCTCTTCCTCGTCGGGGTGGGGCTGTACTGGGCCGAGGGGTCGAAGAGCAAACCGTACGCACGGAGGGAGAAGGTCACCTTCGTCAACAGCGATCCGGAGATGATCAGGCTTTATCTCTCCTGGCTGCACCTGCTCGGTGTGCCCCGGGAGCATCTCCGGTTCTGCGTCATGATCCACGAGTCCGCCGACGTGGCAGCGGCCGAGGACTACTGGGCCGAACTCGTGGGCGCCGACCGCTCCGCCTTCCACAAGACGTCCCTCAAGAAGCACAACCCCAAGACGGTGCGTCGGAACACCGCCGAGGGATACCGGGGCTGCCTGGTGATCAAAGTCCTCCAGGGAGCGGATCTGTACCGTCGCATCGAAGGCTGGTGGTGGGGCATAGTATGGGGTGCCCGAGGCGCCGAGAAGGCAAATCGGACATAAGGGCAATCCCGGGTCGACTAAGGGCAAGTCCACAGGTTTTGGTCCTGTTGATGAGGGTTCGAATCCTTCCCCGGGAGCTCACCGCGCGCTACTGAACGGGCCGGCGTCGTCGACGCCGGCCCGCCGCGCATCCGTCCCCACCACGCCCCCCACTCCCCGCGCCACCCGCACCCGCTCCCCGACCCCCCGGTATCCTGCGGCATGTCATCCCACCCGAAGCCGAAGGGCACCCTCGTGAGCGCCAATCGCCCGGCAGCCGTCGTCGTTCTCGCAGCGGGTGAGGGCACCCGCATGAAGTCGGCCACCCCCAAGGTCCTGCACTCCCTGTGCGGCACGTCCCTCGTCGGCCACGTGGTCGGCGCCTCCCGCAGCCTCGACCCCGGCCACCTCGTCGTGGTCGTCGGGCACGCGCGCGAGCAAGTCGCCGCGCACCTCGCCGAGATCGACGAACAGGCGCACACCGCGGTCCAGGAGCAGCAGAACGGCACGGGGCACGCGGTGCGGGTCGCGCTCGAGGAGCTGGCGCAGCACGGCGTCGTCGTCGAGGGCACGACGATCGTGACGTGCGGGGACACCCCCCTGCTCACCGGCGCGACGCTGCGGCACCTCTCCGAGGTGCACGAGTCCGAGGGCAACGCGGTCACCGTGCTCAGCGCCGAGGTCCCCGACGCCACCGGGTACGGCCGCCTCGTACGCGCCGCGGACGGCGCGGTGTTGGAGATCGTCGAGCACAAGGACGCGACGGCCGAGCAGCGGGCGATCCGCGAGATCAACTCCGGTGTCTTCGCCTTCGAAGGACGCCTCCTCGCCGACGCGCTCGGCAAGGTGCGCCGCGACAACAGCCAGGGCGAGGAGTACCTCACCGACGTCCTCGGCATCCTGCGGGAGGCGGGGCACCGGGTGGGCGCCGCCGTCGCGGCCGACCACCGGGAGATCGCCGGCATCAACAACCGCGTGCAGTTGGCGCAGGCCCGCCGCACGCTCAACGAGCGCCTCCTGGAGGAGGCGATGCTCGCCGGCGTCACCGTCGTCGATCCGGCGACGACGTGGTTGGACACCGCGGTGACGTACGAGCCGGACGCGGTCGTGCAGCCGGGGACGCAGCTCGAGGGCGCCACCCATCTCGGCGCCGGCAGCGAGGTCGGCCCGCACTCGCGGCTGACGGACACCGTCGTCGGCGCCGGTGCGCGGGTGGACAACACCGTGGCCGAGGGCGCGGAGATCGGCGCGGGTGCGAAGGTCGGCCCGTACACGTACCTGCGGCCCGGGACGAGGCTCGGCGCGGGGGTGAAGGCGGGGAGCTTCGTGGAGATGAAGAACGCGGAGCTCGGCGAGGGCACGAAGGTGCCGCACCTCTCCTACGTCGGCGACGCGGTGATCGGCGAGCAGAGCAACATCGGTGCCGCGAGCGTCTTCGTCAACTACGACGGTGTGCACAAGCACAGGACGACGATCGGCTCGCACTGCAGGACCGGTGCGGACAACATGTTTGTGGCACCTGTCACGGTCGGGGACGGTGCCTACACGGCCGCCGGTTCCGTCGTGACCAAGGACGTGCCGCCGGGATCGCTCGCCGTCGCCCGCGGCCAGCAGCGCAATATCGCTGGTTGGGTGGCCAGGAAGCGTCCGGGGAGCGCCGCCGCGCGTGCCGCGGAGGCGGCGGCGGACGGTGCGGACCGGACGTCGGGCGAGGGCGGTTCGGGCGCCTGACCGGGTGCTCGGCCGGTCGGTGCCGGGCGTACGGTTGAGGGGCCCACGCGATGCATGAGCAGCCTGGAGCGGACCAGGGCATACGCACGGTGCGTGCGGGTAGACGCAGGCACCGTGCGCGCTGTGTGCACTGTTCCCGGTCGATGTCCGGTTGACGTCCGTGAGCGAGGTAGGCGAGGCGACCCGTCCTCCGCCTGATTGGGCGCGCGTAGCCGGTGAGCCGCCGCGAGGTGCGGCAGCGCGCGTACGCAGGTACTCAGGTACGCAGTACGCAGGGAACAAGGAGACACTTCGTGACCGGGATCAAAACGACCGGCGAGAAGAAGCTGATGCTCTTCTCCGGCCGCGCTCACCCCGAGCTGGCGGAGGAAGTAGCGGAGCAGTTGGGCATCGGCGTGGTCCCGACCAAGGCTTTCGACTTCGCGAACGGCGAGATCTACATCCGCTTCCAGGAGTCGGCCAGGGGCGCCGACTGCTTCCTCATGCAGAGCCACACGGCGCCGATCAACAAGTGGATCATGGAACAGCTGATCATGATCGACGCGTTGAAGCGGGCGTCGGCGCGGTCGATCACCGTGATCGTCCCCTTCTACGGGTACGCGCGGCAGGACAAGAAGCACCGCGGCCGCGAGCCGATCTCGGCGCGGCTCATGGCGGACCTCTTCCGCAAGGCGGGCGCCGACCGCATCCTCACCGTTGACCTACACACCGATCAGATCCAGGGCTTCTTCGACGGTCCGGTCGACCACCTCTTCGCGCTGCCGCTCCTCGCCGACTACGTGGCGAGCAAGGTCGGCGGCGACAAGCTGACGGTCGTCTCCCCCGACGCGGGCCGCGTGCGGGTCGCCGACCGCTGGGCCGACCGTCTCGGGGCGCCGCTCGCCATCGTCCACAAGCGGCGCGATCCGGACGTCGCCAACAAGGTCACCGTGCACGAGGTGGTCGGTGACGTGAAGGGCCGCGTCTGCGTCCTCGTCGACGACATGATCGACACCGGTGGCACGATCTGCGCCGCCGCCGAGGCGCTCTTCGCCAACGGCGCGGAGGACGTCATCGTCACCGCGACGCACGGCGTCCTCTCGGGCCCGGCGGCCGACCGGCTGAAGAACTCGAAGGTGAGCGAGTTCGTCTTCACCAACACCCTGCCGACGCCCGGGGAGTTGGACCTCGACAAGATCACCGTGCTCTCGATGGCGCCGACGATCGCGCGCGCGGTACGCGAGGTGTTCGAGGACGGCTCGGTGACCAGCCTCTTCGAGGAGCAGGCGTAGCGGACGCCGGCGTGATCGATTTTTCGACGGCCTCCTTCGCCGAGTAGACTCCCCTCGTCGCTCGGCGAGGGAGGCCGCGCCACCTTCCGGGGAAGCCCGGAGGCCGGCTCATCCGTTATCGACGCGCGCTCTTCGTAGCAGGTCTGTCGTGGACGGACCGAGTGACGCCCGCGGGGTCGCCCGGCCCGGCGGAGCGGCGCCCCGGCGCCAGCACACCGACGACTGCGAGGAGCGCAGCATGGCCGACGTCACACTGACCGCCACCGTCCGCAACGAGTTCGGCAAGGGCGCGGCCCGCCGCCTGCGCCGCGAGGAGAAGGTCCCCGCGGTGCTCTACGGCCACGGCGCGGACCCGGTCCACGTCGCCATTCCGAGCTACGACATGATGATGGCGCTGAAGAACTCCAACGTCCTGATCGACCTGGACATCGAGGGCAAGAGTGTCCTCTGCATCCCGAAGGCCGTGCAGCGCGAGGCGATCCGTGCGTTCCTCATCCACGTCGACCTGCTCACCGTGAAGCGCGGCGAGAAGGTCAACGTCGACGTGCCGCTGCACATCGAGGGCGACCTCGGCCCGGGCCAGCACATCCTGGAGCACGTCTACAACACGCTCCCGATCGAGGCCGAGGCGACGCAGATCCCCGAGACGATCACCGTCTCCGTCGAGGGTCTCGTCGCGGGCGACTCGGTCGAGGCGAAGGACATCACGCTGCCCAAGGGCGTCTCCCTGACGATCGAGGGCGACGAGACCGTCCTCTCCGTCCTCGCGGCGCAGGCCGAGGAGCCGGCTCCGGAGGGCGAGGAGGGCGAGGGCTCGGCCGCCGAGTAACTCCCCTTCCCCCAGCGGCCGGTCCCCACGCCGGGGCCGGCCGCGAGGGTGCGGTACCGCCGCACCCGCGCCGTGCCGCCCGCGACCCGAGGACCTCGTATGCCGCCGACCCCGAGCAGCGCCTCCGACAACGCGCCCTGGCTGGTCGTCGGCCTCGGCAATCCGGGCCCCGGGTACGCGGGCAACCGGCACAACGTCGGCTTCATGATCGCCGATCTGCTCGCGGAGCGGATCGGCGGCAGGTTCCGTACGCACAAGACGCGCGCGCACGTGTTGGAGGGGCGGCTCGGGGCGCCCGGCGCCGGGCCGCGGGTGGTGCTGGCGAAACCGATGTCGTACATGAACCTCTCGGGCGGCCCGGTCACCGCGCTGCGCGACTTCTACAAGTTGCCGCTCGACCGCATCGTCGCGCTCCACGACGAGCTGGACATCGACTACGGCACGCTCCGCCTCAAGCGCGGCGGCGGCGACAACGGCCACAACGGGCTGAAGTCGCTCACCAAGTCCCTCGGCTCCGACTACTACCGCGTCCGCTTCGGCATCGGCCGGCCGCCCGGTCGGATGCAGGTCGCCGACTACGTGCTGAAGGACTTCTCAGCGGCCGAGCGCAAGGAGCTCGGCTACCACGTGGACCGGGCGGCCGACGCCGTCGAATCCCTGGTCACAGCGGGGCTCGAGCGGACACAGAGCACATTCCACGGTTGAACGGATAAGCCTCGCACCGCAGTTGACCGGTGGCGGGTTTCTCGCCAGTATCCGCTCATGCGCTCCGGTGCCCCCTACAAACGCAGCCGTAGGCGCCGTCTCGGTGAGAACGTCTACGGCATGCTGCTGCTCGCCAAGACGCTGCTGATGGTGGTCGTCGCCGCGGTGCTGCTGGTGGCGGGCGTCTGGTCGTCCTGGGGCAGCGCCTACCCGGCGATGGCGGGCGAGGAGCGCGGCACCGTCCGCGTCACGGACTGCGGTGACGACGAGTGCACGGGCCGCTTCTCCGCCGACACCGGCTCGACGCCCGCCGAGGTGACGCTCGGGCAGGCCGTCTCGGGCTCGCCCGGCGAGACGTTCGACGCGGCGCTCCGCCCGGGCGAGCGGCACGCGGTGCGCGCGGACGCGGGCGGGATCCTGTACTCCTGGGCGCCGTTGGGCGGTGCGCTGTTGCTGGCGTCGATCGTGGTCGTCGGCGGCCTGCGGATGCGGCGGCTCGGTGTCGGGCTGGGGCTGCTGGGTGCCGCGCTGCTCGGCGGTGCGTGGGCGCTGCTGACGTTCTAGCGCCGTGCGGGCCCGGTGGCTGCCGGGCCCGCACGGGTGCGGCGAGGGTCAGCCGGTGTTGCGCAGGCCGGCGGCGACGCCGTTGACGGTGAGCAGCAGTGCGCGCCCGAGCGTCTCGTCGGGTTCCTCCTCGCGCTCGGCTGCTTGCCGCTGGCGGTGGAGTAGGGAGACCTGGAGGTAGGAGATCGGGTCGAGGTAGGCGTCGCGGATGCGGAGCGTCTGCTTCAACACCGGGTTGGCGTCGAGGAGTTCGCTCTCTCCCGTTATACGCAGCACTTCTTCGACGGTGCGCCGGTGCTCCTCGGTGATCGTGGTGAAGACGTGCCGCAGTTCGGGCGGGACGAGGGTGTCGACGTAGTGTCCTGCGATCCGCAGGTCGGTCTTGGCGAGCGTCATCTCCACGTTGGAGAGGAAGTTCTGGAAGAAGTGCCAGTGCGCGTACGCCTCTTCGAGGATGTTGTCGAGGCCGGCCTCGCGCGCGGCCTTGAGCCCGCTGCCGACGCCGTACCAGCCGGGGACGATCTGCCGGGACTGCGTCCAGCCGAAGACCCAGGGGATCGCCCGGAGCCCGTCGAGCCCGGCGCCGCTGTCGGGGCGGCGGGACGGGCGGGAGCCGAGGTGGAGTTCGGCGAGTTGGTCGACGGGGGTGGAGGCGAAGAAGTACGCGGGGAGGTCGGGGTCCTCGACGAGCCGGCGGTAGGCGGCGTGTGCCGCGTCGGAGACGGTGTCCATCGCGGCGTCCCAGCGGGCGAGCGCCTCGTCCGACTGGCGGGGCGCCGTGTGGAGCGCGGACGCCTGGAGCGTTGCGGAGACGGTGAGTTCGAGGTTCTCGCGGGCGAGCGCGGGGACGAGGTACTTGTCGGAGATGACCTCGCCCTGTTCGGTGACCTTGATCTCGCCTTCGAGGGTGCCCCAGGGCTGCGCGAGGATCGCGTCGTGCGTGGGCCCGCCGCCTCGGCCGACGGTGCCGCCGCGGCCGTGGAAGAGCCGGAGCCGGACTCCGTGGCGGTGTGCGACGTCGCGCAGGCGGCGTTGGGCGCGGTGGATCTCCCACTGGCTGGTGGTGATGCCGCCGAACTTCGAGGAGTCGCTGTAGCCGAGCATCACCTCCTGGAGGTCGCCGCGGAGGGAGACGAGGCGGCGGTAGCTGGGGTCGGAGAGCATCGCGTCGAGGAGTTCGTCGGCGATCCTCAGTTCGTCCGTGGTCTCCAGCAGCGGGACGATGCCGATCTTCGCCCAGCCGGAGTGGAGGTCGATGAGTCCGGCCTCGCGGGCGAGGACGGCGACGGCGAAGACGTCGTCGGCGCCCTGGCACATGGAGATGATGTACGACTCGATCACCTCGGGCCCGAAGGTCTCCAGCGCCTTGCGCACGGTCTCGAAGACGCCGAGCGTCTTGGCGCCCGCCGCGTCGAGCGGTGCCGGGCTCGGGGAGAGGGGGCGGCGGGAGCGGAGTTCCCTGGTGAGGAGGCGCTGCCGGTAGTCGCGGGGCATGTCGGCGTACCGCCAGGACTCCTCGCCGAGGCGGTCGAAGAGCTGGCCGAGCGCGTGGTGGTGTGCGTCGGCGTGCTCGCGGACGTCCATCGTGGCGAGGTGGAGGCCGAATGCGGCGGTGGTGCGCAGGACGCGCTCGAGCCGTCCGTCGGCGACGAGGCCGCCGCGGTGGCGGCGGAGGGAGTCCTGGATGAGGGCGAGGTCCTCGAGGAGGCCGCCGGTGCCGAGGTAGTCGCGTCCGGGCGCGTGGGGGGTGCCCTCGGCGAGGCGCTCGCGGGTGTTGAGGAGCTTCTGCCGGATGCAGGTGACCTTGAGGCGGTAGGGCTCCTCGGCGTTGAGGCGCTTGTAGCGGGGGCTGATCTCGGGGAGGCGGACGAGGTCCTTCTCGAGGGAGGCGAGGAGTTCGTCGGTGGCGCCGCTGTTGCGTACGGAGTTGGAGAGGGCGCCGCGGAGCTCGTCGATGTGCGTGAGCGCGTCGGTGATGCCGTGCTCGTGCTGGAGGAGGAGGACGTCCCAGGTGACCTGCGGGGTGACGTTGGGGTTGCCGTCGCGGTCGCCGCCGATCCAGGTGCCGAAGGTGAGGGGGCGGGTGCCGGGGGGCAGCGGGGCGCCGGCGCGGTCGAGTTCGGCGGCGAGGTCTTCGAGGACGTCGCCGACGGCGCCGCTGTGGAGCTCGTCGAGGTAGTAGATGGCGTTGCGGGACTCGTCGGCCGGTTCGGGCCTGGCGACGCGGAGTTCGTCGGTCTGCCAGACGAGGTCGACGTTCTCGGCGAGGCGCAGGTCGGTGCGGCGGCGCTCGCTCGGGTCGGTGTTCTCCAGGAGTTCGGCGATGCGGCGGAGCTTGGTGAGGACGGAGCGGCGGGCCGCCTCGGTGGGGTGGGCGGTGAAGACGGGGCGTACCTGGAGGTTGGCCGCGGTCTCGGCGAGGTGCTCCGGGTCGGCGTCCTTGAGACGGTCGGCGGTGCGGGCGAGTTGGCCGCCCACGGCCGCGCGGTGGGTGCGGAGTTCGCGTCCGCGGTGGACCTGTTCGGTGACGTTGGCGAGGTGGAAGTAGGTGGAGAAGGCGCGGACGAGCTTCGTCGCCGTCTCCAGGTCGGTCTCGCCGAGGAGGGCGGCTGCGGCCTCGCCGTCGCTGCGCGTCAAGGCGCGTACGCGCTCCACCAGATCGAGTAGTTCGCCGCCTTCCTGGCGGACGAGCGTCTCGCCGAGGAGGTCGCCGAGGCGGCGGATGTCGGCGCGGAGTTCGGCGCCGGCCTCGGCGGGGGCGGCCGGCTCCTCCGTGCGGGCCAGGTCGGCGGGTGGCTGGTTGCTGTCGGCACTGCTCACAGGTGCGGCTCCTTGCAGCGTTGCTTCTGGCAGGTGCCGGACCGCGCTGTCCGACGCCTCCACAGAATAGGCCGCCGGCGCTCGGCGCAACGGGCACGCCCGGTGCGTCCCACTCCGCGGACGCCTCTCGCTCCGCCCCGGCGCACCACCTTCGGGCCCTCGTCTTCCGCGGGGAAGGGCTGCCATACTTACGACGCCGTAGGTTACGGAACCGTAGCCAATCGCCCAGCTTCCACAAGGGACGTTCATGACCAGTAGCCCCGACGTACTCGATTCGCCCGAGAAAGCACCCGAACCGATCACCACCGAGGCCGGCACCCTCGGCGGCGAACAACGGCGGTCGATGGAGCAGGTGGCGCTGCTCCTCTTCATCACGTTGCCGTTCGTGGCGCTGGTGGCCGCGGTCCCGCTGCTGTGGGGCTGGGGCGTCAGCTGGCTCGACCTCGGCCTGCTCGTCGGCATGTACTTCCTGGGCTGCCACGGCATCACCATCGGCTTCCACCGCCACTTCACCCACGGCGCGTTCAAGGCGAAGCGCCCGTTGAAGATCACGTTGGCGATCATGGGGTCGATGGCGGTGGAGGGCCCGCTGGTGCGCTGGGTCGCCGACCACCGCAAGCACCACAAGTACTCGGACGCGGACGGCGATCCGCACTCCCCGTGGCGGTACGGCGAGACGATCCCCGCGCTGCTCAAGGGCTTGTGGTGGGCGCACATCGGCTGGATGTTCAACGAGGAGCAGACCCCGCAGCACAAGTACGCGCCCGACCTCGTCAGGGACCCCGGGTTGCGCCGCATCTCCCGGCAGTTCGTGCTCTGGACGACGGTCTCGCTGCTGATCCCGCCGCTCGTCGGCGGCCTCGCGACCTGGTCGTGGCAGGGTGCGCTGACGGCGTTCTTCTGGGGCTCGCTCGTCCGCGTCGCGCTGCTCCACCACGTCACCTGGTCGATCAACTCGATCTGCCACGCTGTCGGCAAGCGCCCCTTCCGCTCCCGTGACAGGTCGGGGAACGTCTGGTGGCTGGCGGTCCTCTCGTGCGGCGAGTCCTGGCACAACCTCCACCACGCCGACCCGACGTGCGCGCGGCACGGCGTCGAGCGCGGCCAACTCGACTCCAGCGCGCGGTTGATCCGCTGGTTCGAGCTCGCCGGGTGGGCGTACGACGTCCGCTGGCCCCGCAAGAACCGCATTGACTCGCGCCGGCAGGAGGAGACCGGCTCCCGCCGGGGGAAGGAGACGGCGCAGGCGGCATGATGGTGACTGTGCCGACCGACACGCCTTCCCCCACGGGCGGGGACACAGCAGCAGACGCCGAGGGGGACGAGGTGTCCCCCGCCGAGACGGGCGAGGCGAGGCTCCCCGAGGGGGCCCGCCCCCGCAAGCAGAAGAAGCGGGCCCGCCGCAGGATGACGGGCAAGGAGCGCCGCGAGCAGCTTCTCGACATCGGGCGCACCCTCTTCGCCGAGCGCGGCTTCGAGGGGACGTCGGTGGAGGAGATCGCGCACAAGGCAGGCGTCTCCAAGCCGGTCGTCTACGAGCACTTCGGCGGCAAGGAGGGGCTCTACGCGGTCGTCGTCGATCGGGAGATGCGGCGGCTGCTCGGTATGGTGACCGGCGCACTCACCGGAGGCCACCCCCGTGAGCTGCTGGAGCAGGCGGCCTTCGCGCTGCTCGACTACATCGACCACTACACCGACGGGTTCCGCATCCTCGTGCGGGACTCGCCCGTGGCGCAGTCGACGGGCACCTTCGCCTCGCTGATCAGCGACATCGCGACGCAGGTCGAGGACATCCTCGGCCGTGAGTTCAAGTCGCGCGGCTTCGACCCGAAGCTCTCGCCGCTCTACGCCCAGGCGCTCGTCGGCATGGTCGCGCTGACGGGCCAGTGGTGGCTCAACGTCCGCAAGCCGAAGAAGTCCGAGGTCGCCGCGCATCTCGTCAACCTCGCCTGGCACGGTCTCGAGAGCCTGGAGCAGAAGCCGCGGCTGATAGGTCACAGACGGAGCTGAACTCACGCGGCGCGGCGGCCCGTTCCGGACCACACGAAGGTGTGACACGTCCCGGGACGGGCCTTCGCCGTCCGCGCCGACCTACGATGATGTCCTCGACCGTACCCGGGAGGCCCGCGATGTCCGCAGCACCCGTCGAGTTCCCGCCCGACGACGGCGCCTCCGAGCGCCCGCCCTCGCTCACCGAGGCCGCCGACGCCATCGCCGAGGCACACCCCGGGTACCGCGCCGAGATCGTCGGAGGCATCCTCACCGTGACACCGCCCCCGGACGTCCCCCATTCCAGGGTCCTGAGCCGGCTCATGCGGCCCTTCTTCGCCGCCGGACTCGACGACGAGGGAGGTGAGACCGAGGTGCATCAGGGCATCGGCGTCTGGCTGCCCGGGGAGCCCACGGACTACGCCATCCCTGACCTCGCCGTGGTGGACTCCGACATCGACGAGCACGTCGCCGCACGCAACTGCGCCGACCCGGGGGTGTTTCGCCTCGTCCTGGAAGTGACCTCCGAGAACCACAACAACGACCTGCGGCTCAAGGCACTGGCCTACGCACGCGCCGGCATCCCCGTCTACACGATCGTCGACCGCAGGCACGGCCGCCTCCACATCCTCACCGAACCGGCCGACGGCGAGTACCAGAGCCACCGCCTCCACGCCCCCGGAGAGCAGGCCGTACTCCCCGAGTCCATCGGCGCAAAGGTCTCCCTCGACGTCGCGCAGATCCTCGACGCCGGGAAGAACAAGCGGGCTTGAGAGCTAGGCGGCCTTCCGGAGGTACGTCGTGAACTCCGCCCAGGCAGCGTCCGGCACGACCAACACCCTGGACTGCGCTCCCCACTTGCTGTCCCGCACCGGCACACATCACCCGACGCGGCGGACTCCGTCCAAGGCAGGAAGTTCGCGCCCTACGCACGGGGGAACACCGCCACGCCCGCGCCCTTTCCGCTTATCCGTCTGCCCCGCAGAAGGAGCGTCCACGTTCCCGGCCGGTCCGCTCCACGTATGGCTGCCTACGGGGCTTTCCAGCGACCGCTTGGGAGCGCTTTCAAGCCCTGATAGGCCTCGCGAAGTTCCGACGCTTCAGGGAGCTGCTTCCGCTCAACGGCCTTGACGACTTCCAACGCCCGCCAGTGATTCGACGGAACGATACGGCCAGACAGTATTGCCTTTTCCGCTGCATGGCACGCTTCGTCAAGGCGATTCGAGCTCAACAGAGTTAGCGCCAAGTCGATATTCGCGGAGGCGACCCGGCGCGGCCACTTATGCACGTCATCGCCGGGAGACAGGCGCGCGATGACTTCGCGCGCATAGGTCTCCGCCGCCGGGTCCCCGACCCATGCAAGCGTCGTAGCCGTGTACGCCAGGGACTTGCCCGGGTCGTACTGGTAATGATGTTCCGTGCCCTTCCGAGGTACGAGTGCGGCAGACATGCGCTGCACTCGGTCAACAGCCGCGTAGGTCTCCGCCCCCTCTCGCAGCCGTGCGTGTGCCCTTCCCTCTTGTGCAGTCGATTGGATCGCGACGGAGCTTCCGGGCGGAGCCAACTCCTGAGCGGCCTTTGAGAGTTCAACGGCACGACTGTAATCCCCGTCCGTCAGCACACGCCAAGCATCCGTTTCGTAGCACCACGCTCTGATTTCGGGGCAGTCAGCGTGCCGCGCCAGCATGGAAGCCGTCTCCAAACGGGCTGTTGCTGCGGCCTCTTGTCCCAGGTCGATATGGAGTGTCGCGCCCAACAGTTGGAACCACCCACCAACCACATGGAGGCGCCGCTTTTCCCGCAGCGTCATGCGAGAATCCATAAGGTGCGCCACGTACCCCGAATGCTTACGCACCCGCTCAAGAAGCTGTTGCGGCGCAGAAACGGGGTATTCCATTGCCAGTTCGTCAAAAGATGTTTCAAGCCGATCCAAAGTCTCTCCACCTACGTCGCTTGCGGAGACTCGGCGCGCCAACTCGAACGCGTCGAACTCGTCATCACTGTTCGACTCAGAAGGCATGAGCCACGGACTAGGCGATTGCGGCGAAGTGTAAGCATCGGGCGTGAGGAGCATTTCGAGTTGGCCGGATGTGATCTCCAGGACTTTGGCGATCTTGGGGCGCAGCCACGGCTGCGGATCGTTCTTCCCACTCTCCCATCGCTGCACGGTTGAACGGTCGGCTCCCACCGCTTCCGCGAAGTCCTCTTGATTGAACCCGCACGCTTTCCGGCGCTCCGTGAAGCTCTGTCGCCTGCTGGGCATCAGGCCGATCCTCCTCCATGCGGGTCTGTCGTTCCTGGTCAGCCTAGCCAGTGCAGCAAGGATGCGGCAGGTCTGCGGCCTTTTTGCTGTGGTCAGCGACCACGCCTGCCGGTTTGCTGACTGGCACAGCACGTAAGCACCCCCGCGACCGCGCGAACGGCTCGGGGGCATGGACCACCTGAGAGGCAGGCCGCCATGCGCGGGAATACACGAGCGTCGATCGAGGACGCATCCTCAGGGGCTGACATCCCGCCAGGGTCAATGGAGTTTCCGCCGTGCCGGTGCCAGCAGTGCCGGACCACGCGTTGGAGCACCTCCATCCAGCGGTCCGGGCTCCGGATGCCGAAGTCTCGACGTGAGAAGCGTTCGGCATGAGCAACTGCCCGACGTGCGACGAACTCAAAAGGCAGATTGACAGGGAGGCGGAATTGCGACGCTTCAGCCGTAACCGACGCGGTGGTGCTTCTTCGCCGCCACGAAAGGGAGCAACACAAGAAGCGTCCAAGCACATGACCTGCCCGACGCCATTCCGTAAACACGGCGGAGCCGACTAGGGCGTTGGATTCTGTTGTTTCCGTGCAGCCACAGGTCGGTACGTTCCATGGCCAGCCCGGCGCCGGGGTCCACAAACGCGCCCCATGTGGGCGGTCGACAGGAAGACCGGAACGACTCAACGAGAAGGAGAACCGGTGACGAGCACCCTCGAAAGTTCGGTGACGGTCCGTAGGCGAGACCCAAAGGCGCTACTCAACGACGTTGCGCCTCACCTCCAACACCTCACCATCAACGTCTTGGACAGCGGGATGTCCATCTGGGACCGAGAGGTGGCGCTACTCCTCCGGGACAACACCATGGTCCGCGACATGGCTGAGCGGATCATGAGTCAGGCTGTGGCGTACACCGTCGCAACCATGAAGCACAAGGACGTACACCTGGGTGTGGGCAAGCTCGTGGACATCGGGGTTCATCAGCTCATTCTTGACACCCCGGTCTACTTCGCCATGTGCGCCCTGTACAACGGCGGGACGTACCGGCACCATGCACCGTTCGTCGAGCGCAGGGGTGACGGTTTGTGCCTGCGCACGGCGGACTTCCTCCGCTCGGACGGCTGGAACGTCGATGACGAACTCTGGTCGATCGACGGGGCGAACTGTTCTCCGTGTGACAACAAGGTTCCTGACAGCCACTAGACCGGTACGGTGCCCCTGCCTTCACCGAGACGGTGGGGGCGCCCGTCCGCCGGACCACCGATAGAGGCCAGCATGCCCGTACCTCATGACATTGCCGCTGAAACCGAACTTTGGAACACCTACGCAGAATCGGCATTCAAAGAGGACGCGGAACCGGTTTTCAACTGGACGCAGTATGCCGGGCACGGTCCGGGTCCTGAGCTGCTGGGGAACCCCGCGTCAGTGCTGGAAATTGGGTGCGGCACGGGTCGGGCGTTGGCCTACCTCGCCAGCCGCGGCGTGAAGGCGCATGGCGTAGACCTGTCCCCGGTCATGGTCAAGAAGACGACCGAGCGGTGGTCAACGACGGGCGCGACATTCGATCAGGGCAACGCCGTGGAATACCTCGCTGACCACGAACGCACTTACGACGCGGTGTATTCGGTGTTCGGCGCTGCATGGTTCGCTGATCCCGGGCGGCTCTTTCCACTCGTACGGGCATGCCTCAACGACGGTGGAGTGTTCGCGTTCTCCCACCCTCCCGCCATCCCCGGGGCGTACGGTCCGCAGGGCATGTACAAGGGCGGGTTCGGAGGCAAGGCCATGTTCACCTACCGGTACAGCTTCCGTCCCCCGGTCTGGGAACGGCTGCTGTTCCGCGCCGGATTCGACTCCGCGTCCGCCCGCGTGATCGAGGCTCCGCACGACGGGCACATCGGAACGCTCGTCGTGCAAGCGAAGGTGTTTTGACCCTGGCGTGGTCTGTGCGCTCCCGGCCGGGCATGACACCGCCCGGCTGCCTACTCAACCGGCGCAGGTACCGGGCCCGAACCGGCGTCCCGGCACCCCGTCACCGCTTCACCGCGACGACGAAGATCCGCCGGAACGGGTACGGCGTCCCGTACGGGCGGGCGGGGTACGCCTCGCGGAGCGCTGCCGCGTACTCGTCGAGGAAGGCGTTCCGGGCCTCGGGGTCGTCGGCGAGGAGGTCGAGGACGGGGCGGAGGGTGGTGCCCTTGACCCAGTCGAGGACGGGGTCCTCGCCGTGGAGGAGTTGCTGGTACGTCGTCTCCCAGGCGTCGACGGCGCAGCCGAGGCGGGTGAGCGCGTCGAGGTAGCCGCCGGGGTCGAGGACGGGGGCTTCGGTGTCCTCGCCCAACTTGCTCTTCCAGCGAGGGGAGTTGCGCAGTCGGGACAGGAGCGTGTGGCTCGGTGCGTGGAAGTTGCCGGGGACCTGGAAGGCGAGGACGCCGCCGGTCGGGAGCGGGTCGAGCCAGGAGGCGAAGGCGGCGGCGTGGCCGGGGACCCAGTGGAGGGCGGCGTTGGAGAAGAGGAGGTCGAACGGTTCGGCGGGGTGCCATCCGGCGAGGTCGGCGCCTGCGAAGTCGAGGGTGCCGCCCGCCGAGGTGCTCCCGGCATGGGTGCGCACGGCGGCGAGCATCTCGGGGGAGCTGTCGTAGCCGGTGACGTGGGCGCCGGGCCAGCGCGCGACGAGCGGCGCCGTCGGGCCGCCGGGTCCGCAGCCGAGGTCGGCGATCCGCGGGTGCGGGGCGCCGGGGAGGTCGGGGACCCTGGCGAGGAGGTCGTGGACGGGACGGAGGCGGTGGTCGGTGTGGCGGAGGTACTGCCGGGGGTCCCAGCGAGGGCCTGCGTCCGAGGGGGCTTCCATGGGGGCAGCATGCGAGCCAAAGTGTCTCGACGTCAAGAGACTTCACGTCGACACAACAACTAGACTGCTCCCATGAAGGACGAGGTCGACCGTTTGGTGGCAGCCTGGCGCCGGGAGCGCCCGGACCTCGACGTGGAACCGCTCGAGGTACTCAGCCGCGTCAGCAGGCTCGCACGCCACCTGGACCGTGCACGCCGCACCGCCTTCACCGAGCACGGGTTGGAGCCGTGGGAGTTCGACGTGCTCACCGCGCTGCGGCGGGCCGGCGCTCCCTACCAGCTCTCGCCCGGACAGCTTCTCACCCAGACCCTCGTCACCTCCGGCACGATGACCAACCGCATCGACCGCCTCGCCAAGAAGGGCCTCGTCGAGCGCCTCCCCGACCCGTCGGACCGCCGCGGCGTCCTCGTGCGGCTCACCGTCGAGGGACGCGACCGCGGGGACAGCGCGCTCGCCGGGCTCCTCGCCCAGGAGCGGGCGATCCTCGTCGAGCTCAGCACCGAGCAGCGCAGGCAACTCGGCAACCTCCTGCGGGAGTTGACGGCCCCCTTCGACAACACCCCGCCACCGGGCGCCGTCTGACCGCCGCCACCTGCTCGAACACAGGCCCGCGCGCCCCGCGGTGGTATCGGCCTTCCGCCGGCCTCTAACATCCGTCCATGCACGCACGGTTCGCAGGACGCACGATCATCGTCACCGGAGGCGGCGCAGGGATCGGTGCGGCCACCGCGCACCGCCTCGCCGACGAGGGCGCGGCCGTCGTCCTCCTCGACACCGACGAGGAGCACGGCCGCCGCACCGCCCGGCAGATGACGGCGTCCGGGGCCCGCGCCGCCTTCGTCCTCGGCGACGTCACGGACGAGCCCGCGTGGACGAGGGCCGTCGCCACCGCGCGCTCCGGCTTCGGCCCCGTCGACGGCCTCGTCTCCAACGCCGGCGACACGCGCCCGGGCGCCGCCGGCTCCCTCTCGCTCGGCGACTGGGAGGCCCAGCTCGGCACCAACCTCACCGGCGCCTTCCTCGGCCTCCGGGCCTGCCTCGACGACCTGCGCGAGCGCCGCGGCGCCGTGGTGCTCACCTCGTCGGTGCAGGCGCTCGTCGGCCTCCCCGGGCGGCCCGCGTACGCCGCGAGCAAGGCGGGGCTCACCGGGCTCGGGCGTCAACTCGCCGTGGAATACGGTCCTTCGGTGCGCGTCAACACGGTACTTCCGGGGCCGGTCGGCACGGGTGCCTGGGAGGGCTCGACGGAGGCCGAGCGGCGGATCACCGCGGACGCGACGGTCGCCGGACGGTTCGGCAGGCCGGAGGAGGTCGCGGCCGCCATCGCCTTCCTGCTCTCCGACGACGCGTCCTTCATCACCGGCACGAGTCTGCCCGTCGACGGCGGCTGGAGCGTCTACAAGCGGTCGAGCTGAGCGGCGCGGCCAAGTGCCGGCGAACGACCGGAGTTGGGGTACGCGCAAGGGCGTTGCGTCGGCATCCTGTGCGTGCGCGGCCGCCCCCGGCCGGCCCGTAGGGCTTTCGCAAGTGGACTGCGGAGCAGGCCACTTGGACGGTAGGCCGCCCGCGACGTCCCGATCCGCGGCCCGCACGCGACGAACCCGCCGCCCGGCACTCGTGAACGGGCACCCGCGAGATCCCGCGCGGGTGCGGCCGCGAAGAGGACCCGGTTGCGGGTGAAGTGCGGGGCCCTGGAGGCCGACGGCGTGCCCGGCCGCGCGGCAGTGGCCGCCGGGCCGATCAGCACGCCGTCTTCAGTCGGGCACGCAGCCGCTCACCTCGCCCGCACCAAGTCTCCCACTCCGCACGGCAGTTCCGCCGCTCTCACCCCGCCGCGCTCGGCTCCAGTTCCGCGGGGCCCACGCCTGCGCGCCGGGCCAGGGCGACGGCGGCGAGGGTCGAGTGGACGCCGAGCTTGCCGAGGACGTTCTGCATGTGGGTGCGGACGGTGTGCGGGGAGAGGTAGAGGCGTTCGGCGACGGCCTTGCGGCCGAGGCCCGCGACCATGCACCGCAGCACCTCCCGCTCGCGCGGCGTCAGCGACTCCACCAACTGCTCGCTCTCGGTGCGGTGCTTGCGGGAAGCGGTGAGCTCCTTGAGGACGCCGGTGAGGAGCGCGGGCGGGAGGTGCGTCTCGTCCTTGAGGACCCCGCGGATCACCTGGAGCAGGCGGCTCAGGGAGCAGTCCTTCGCCACCCAGCCGCCTGCGCCCGCCTGGAGCGCCGCCGCGGCGTGCCGCGGATCGTCCCGCTCGGCGAGGACGACCGTGCGCAGCCGGGGATGGTCGCCGCGCACGCGCGCCACGAGCGGGATGCCGCCACCGGCGGGCTGCTCCCCCGGCGCACGCTGCGGCGGCGGAGCCGGCTCGACGGGCGGGGCGCTCGCCTGCGCCGGTGCGCCGGCGAGCGGCGCAACGGCGGCCTGGCGGCCTCCCCGCGCCGCCGCGGCCGCCAACTGGCGCCCCTTCAGGCGTCGTTGGTGCGGCTGACGCGGCGGGTGCGGCGGATGTCCCGGAGCCGGCGGGTGGGGCGTCTGGTGCACCACCCCGGCGGCGGCCTCGCCCGCGGGGTGGCCGTCTAACGGTGGAGCGAGCGGCGCCGCGAGGTCGGCGTCGACGAGCATCACGTCGAAGCCGCGGCCCTCCGTGGCCGCGCGCTCCAACTGGCGCAGCGCGGCGGGGCCGCTGCC